>CAINRS010000049.1 GCA_903852755.1 uncultured Actinomycetes bacterium
CTGGTTCGACCTGACCGAGGGAGCGGACCTGGGACAGCAGGTCGGCCGGGCCGCCCTCGAACGTGCCGGCGTCGCTCCGCTGCCGGACGTCCGGCCGGTGCGCGAGCGGATCACCTACGGGTCCGCCGACGTCCGGACCGGAGGCCGGCAGTGAGGATCCACCGGGTGTCCCCCGTCGCGGTCGTGCTGTCGGTGCTCGCTGTGGTCGGGGTGGTCGCCGCGGCGTGCTCCGCCGGCGGGGACACGACGGCGACGAGTGTCCCGCCGACATCGATCGACCTGGTCACCGGCGAGGTGCCACCTCCGGTGGAGCCGGTGCCGGAGCAGCTGTCCCCGGAACAGCTCGGTGGGCTGCGCTTCACCGACGTGACCGCCGGTTCGGGTCTGGACCGTGACCGGTCGACCCGGGAGCTGTTCGGTGAGGACGGCATGACGGGTCCGGTCAGCGTGGTCGACGTCGACGGCGACGGCCGGTCGGACCTGTTCCTGCCGCGGACCGGGGACGTGAACTCGCTGTACCGCAACGACGGCGACGGCACCTTCACCGACGTGGCGGCGCAGGCCGGACTGCTCGGTCCCAACCCGCAGTTCGGCACCGGTCCGACGGTGTTCTTCGACGCCGACGCCGACGGCGACCAGGACGCCTACCTGGCGGCGGTGGGTGCTGAGTCCGATCGCCTGTACCGCAACGACGGCACCGGTCGGTTCACCGACGTGACCCTCGAGAGCGGAGTGTTCCAGCCACCGCCGACACGGCTCCGCAACGGCGACCAGGTCCACGGGCTCGACGTCGCCGACGTCGACGTGGACGGCGACCTGGACCTGGTGGTGGTGCAGTGGGACACCGCAGTTCCCGAGAACGCCGCCAACGCCGGAGCCCAGCGGCAGGCCGCATCGGGTGACCAGCGGCTCGACCGGTTCGGCGACATCTGCGCAGGCACCGCAGCGGTGCGCGCCCAGGGAATCCCGCGCGTTCCCGGCGAGGTGCCCAACCGGAGCCGGCTGTGGATCAACGACGGCGACGGCACGTTCACCGACGGGACGGCGGCGTGGGGCGTTGACTTCACGCAGATCCTCGGGTTCACCCCGGTGTTCGCCGACGTCGACGACGACGGGCTGCCGGACCTGACCATCACCGGTGACGCGTGCACGTCGCAGCTCTACCGCAACGTCGACGGGGAGCGGTTCGAGAACGTGACGGCCACCGCTGGTGTGGGCACGGATGAGAACGGCATGGGTTCGGTCGTCACCGACGTGACGGGCGACGGCGCACCCGACTGGTTCATCACGTCGATCTCGTTCCCGACCGAGGCGCGGCTCTGCCCGGTGCTCAGCACCATCAACGGGTGCAGCGGCAACCGCCTGTACGTCAACGACGGCAGCGGACGATTCACCGACGAGACCGACCGTTGGGGGCTGCGGGACTCCGGTTGGGGGTGGGGGGCGGCGGTCCAGGACTTCGCGAACGACGGGACGCGCGACGTCGTGGCGACCAACGGGTTCGGCGAGGTCGACGCCCGACGCCCCCAGGGTCGCAGCTTCACCCGCGACTACTTCACCTACTTCCTCGACGACCCGACCCGTTTCTGGGTGCGCACGGGCGACCGCTTCACCGAGGCCTCGGCGGCGATCGGTCTGGATCACCGGGGGATCGGTGTCGGCCTGGCACCGTTCGACATGGAGGGTGACGGAGACCTGGACCTCGTGATCGTCGAGAGCGAGGGGCCGCCGGTGCTGTACCGGAACGACACCCCGGCCCGCGGCTGGTTGCGGGTCCGGCTCGACGACCCGGGCACTCCGGGCAACCGGTCGGGTCTGGGCGCGGTCGTCACCGTGACACCCCGGGAGGGTGACCAGCCGGTGGTGACCGAGGTGGCGACCGGCGGCTCCTACGAGTCGCAGATGGAACCCGTGGTCCACGTGGGGTTGGGTGGGGCTCCGGGTGAGTTCGGTCGGGTGGACCGGATCGAGGTCCGCTGGCCGGGATCCGACGGGCTCCAGGTGCTCCGTGACGTGGAGGCGGATCAGGTGCTCACCGTGGTGCGGTCGGCCGGCTGAGTCGTCCGGATCCCACTGATCGGGGTCGGGAAGCAGGAAAAACTGTCACACCCGCAGCTCGGTCGACTCTGGACCCCTGACGGGCGCACCGGGCGTCCGTGGTGACCACAGGAGGTCGACGGTGTGCGACGGGACCACTCGGACACGGGATCGCGGGCGGGACTGAGGTGCCGACCCGTACCATCGGGATCCACATGGGACCGACCGCGAGCGACACCCGCTCGGACACCGAACTCGTCACCGCCGCGCTCGACGGCGACCGTGCTGCGTTCGCGGCCGTCTACGACCGCTACGCCCCGACCGTCTACTCGGTGTGTTCGCAGATGCTCTCGAGCCGCGACGACGCCGAGGACGTCACCGCCGACGTCTTCCTGGTGGCAGCAGAACGGCTCGGGCAGCTGCGCGACCCCAGTCGACTGCGGTACTGGCTCCTGTCGATCGCTCGCCGTCACGTCTACCGGCGCAGCTCGGCCCGCTCCCGGGTCGCCGTCGTCGCCGAGGTGGACACGGTGAGCGACGCGCTCGTGACCGAGGACCGGGCGGGCGACGCGCTC
>CAINRS010000050.1 GCA_903852755.1 uncultured Actinomycetes bacterium
CTCCGCGTGGCCGTGGCGGTGGTCGGGCTCGCCGTGATCGTCTGGGAGGTCGTGTGCGCCTCGGTGCCCGTCGACTCCGGCTGGTTCGTCGAACTCGACCCGCCGAACCTGCTCCTCGTCGCGATGGTCCTCGTGGTGACCGTCGTGACGGCACGTCGGAGCCCGAGGGACTCGCGGATCGCGTGGACGGTCCTCGCCCTCGTGGTCGCAAGCGGAGCGCTGGGCGACCTCGCCTACTCGGTGCTCGACACACTCGGGTTCTCACCCGTGGTGTCGATCGCCGACATCGTCTACATGCTCGGCTACCCGGCGTTGTTCCTCGCCCTGTGGTGGGTGGCGAGGTGCCGGGGCGGTCGGTCCGGGGTGCAGGCGACGTTCGACGGCCTCCTGTTGGCAGCGGGCCTCGTCCTGCTGGTGTGGGAACTGCTGACCTCTGCGCTCGGTATCGACCAGACGGGTGTCGACGTCGAGACCGCAGTGCTCCTGGCGTACCCGTTCCTCGACCTGCTGCTCCTCGGGGCGGTCGTCGGGGTGCTGCTGTCCTCGCGTCGACTCGACGCCACGATCCTGTGGATCTGCGGCTACCTCGTCGTCGTGGTCGTCGGGGACGTCGTGTTCCTGGTCGGTTCGGTCAGGAACGAGGCAATGATCCCCTGGTCGAGCGTCCTGTACGCCGTCGGATTCCTCTGCCTCGGACTCGCGGCGACCGCCCGATCCGCAACCGGACTGGCCGAACCCTCGGCCGACCCCGTTCGGATCGGCCGCACCCGGTTCCTGCTCCTCGGCGCGTCGATGACCGCCCCTGCGATCACGGCCGGCATCGTGCTGGCCCGAGGCCAGGCGGTCAGCGTGCCGCTGCTCCTCGGCTCGACGGCGGTCATCGCAGTGCTCGTATCGTGGCGGGTGTCCGACGCACTGCGCTCCGAGCGTGACGCCCGCCTGGCGAGCGAGCGGGCACACTTCGAGCTCTGGCAGCAGTCCCGCAACGACTCTCTGACCGGTCTGGGCAACCGACTCGCGCTCCTCGAGGACCTGCGACTCGCCGAGGGGGCGCTGTCGGTCCTCTTCGTCGACCTCGACCGCTTCAAGCAGGTCAACGACACCTCGGGTCACGCAGCCGGTGATGCGGTGCTGTGCGAGGTCACCAACCGCCTGCAGTCCGTGATCAGTTCCGACGAGCGTGTCTACCGGCTCAGCGGCGACGAGTTCGTCGTCGTCAGGGCGGTCGTTCCGACCGGAACCGGTGGTCGGGACGTCGAAGCAGGGGCGGCCCGCGGTGTCACCGAGGAGGCACTCGGGGCCGCTGCCATCGAGGATCTCGAGGCCCGGGCGCGCGAGTTCGTCGACGTCCTGGAGCGTCCGTACTTCCCGATGGGGATGGAGTGGCACCTCACGGCCAGTGTCGGATGCGCCGTCTCGACGGTGCGTTCGCGGGAGATCGAGACCTCCGAGGAGCTCCTGCGTCGTGCCGACATCGCCATGTACCAGGCGAAGCGCAGTCGAGACGCGTCCGTGCGGGTGTTCGACCAGGAGATGCAGCACGCTCTCGACGAGGAGCACCAGGCTGAGATCGCGCTCCGGCGAGCTGTGGCCGGCTCGGAGTTCCTCCCCGCCGTCCAGCCCGTGGTCGACCTGTCCGACGGCACGGTGGTGGGGTTCGAGGCGCTCGCACGCTGGTGTCGTCCCGACGGGAGCGTCGCTGCCGCCTCGACGTTCATCGGGGTGGCCGAGCGGTGTGGTCTGCTCCCGGAGATCCAGGTGCAGGTGCTCGACGAGGCCCTGGCATTCCTCCACCGGTGGCAGCAGGGTGGGCCCGAACGAGCGAGCACCTACCTGGCGGTGAACGCCTCGGCGACCGAACTCGTCGTCCCGGGGTTCGTCGAGGCGCTCCTCGGCCGACTGTCGGACCACGGTGTCGGTCCCGGCTCGATCGTGGTGGAGCTGACCGAGGGAGCGATGGCGGCGGCCCCGGCGGTGGTGGCGTCCCGGCTGCGGCACCTGCGGCACCTGGGATTCCGGATCGCCCTCGACGACTTCGGCACCGGGTACTCCTCGCTGTCCCACCTGCTCGACTTCCCGGTCGACGTGGTCAAGATCGACCGGAGCTTCGTCGAGGAGCTCACGCCCGAACTCGGCTCGAACAGCGTCGTGGCGGCGACGGTGCGGCTCGCCGAGACCCTGGGCCTGGACGTCATCGCCGAGGGCGTCGAGACCGAGGAGCAGCTCCGGCTGCTCGCCGGGATCGGGGTGACCCACGCGCAGGGGTACCTCCTCGCCCGTCCACTGCTCCCCGATGCTGCCGGTGACCTCCCGGCGCAGCTACCCCTGGTGGGACGTTCGACCTCGGTCGCAGACTGATCTCCGACGGGACGATACGTCCCCGTCAGTCCTGCGGCAGCCGGTGGCGGCTCAGGAACTCCCAGGCGACACGGCTCGCATCGATCGACCCGGTCGTCGGGCCCACCACCGAGGCGAGTGAGGCCGAGAACCGGCTCCCGGGCCAGGAGTGGCCACCACCCTCCACCACGTGGGACACCACGTCGGCGCCGACAGGGCACCGGTAGGTGCGTCGGACCACATCGGGTGCGATCCGCTCGTCGCTGGGGGCCTCCTCGCAGCCGTTCCGGGTGGCCCACGCCCGCACCGACGCCGGGACACCCGGTCCGTCGGGATCGGCCGTGTAGCCGTCGGGCATGGTCGGGGTGCCGCCCTCGAGGGCTGTCCCGAGGTCGCCGACTCCTCCGTTGAACAGGAGGATCGCATCGTCGGTGCCGTGGAAGCTGACGACCGGAACCGGCCGGTCCGGCGCACATCCGGGTGGGTCCGTGATCCCGGCGACCGTGGCGACGGCAGCGATCCGGCCACTCGATGCGCAGGCCAGGGTCGAGCTGAGCATCGCTCCGTTGGAGAGTCCCATCGCGTAGACGCGCGACAGGTCGATGCACTCCGCTGCGCCGACGTCGTCGATGAGCGAGTTGATGAAGCGCAGGTCCGGGTTGGACGCATCCGTCGACACGTTCCACGCGACGGGCTGCCCGGTCCCGTTCGGCGTCGCCAGGATGAAGCCCTGTTCCCGGGCGACCGCCGGCATGTCCGACATCAGCCGGTGGATGTCGGCGCCCTCTGCGAGTCCGTGCAGGTCCACCACGAGCGGCGACGGTGGATCACCGGCCGATCGGCCCGGGGTGTCCAGGTGGAACCAGCGCTCCGTGCCGTCCACCTGCACCACCCGACGGGTGTCGGCCGGCGCACGGTCTCCCGCGGGTTCGCACCCGGGGGAGGGAATCGACGCGAGGGTCGGGCCGGTCGTCGGTGCTGCATCCGATTCCGCCGGGGGAGTGGTCGGCGTGTCGGAGCGCCCCGAGCACGAGGCGGTGAGCAGCAGCGTGGTGACCGCCAGGGCGACCACACGGGTCACGTACCCATCGCTCACGTCGTCTCCTCGGGTTGGGCAGGTCGACCCGGTGGTCCGGGTGTCCAGCAGCGTGTCACACTGACGACGAGCCATCACCAGTGGTCGACGGGCGGTCAGGGCCTCCGTCGTTCCGGGCGGGTTCTGGTCGGGTGGTCGGGAGGAGATCCAGTGGCAGGTCGTGCGGTGGAACGGAGCGTGGTCGGACCCAGGCTGACCCGGCGGGAGCTGCTGACGGCGCTGGGCTTCGGCGCGGGTGCTGCGGTGGTCGTCGGCGGGTGCGTCGTCCCTGCGCCTGCGCCGCTGCCGCCGGGCCCGCCGCCCGGTGCTCCCGACTCCGGTGCGTTCCCCGACGGTGTGGCGGCCGGCGACCCCATGCCCGGTGCCTCGACCGTCTGGACCCGGGTCCTCGCACCGCCGGACGGGTCCGACGTTCCCCTGCTGTGGTCGGTCGCGGAGGACGCGGCGTTCACCTCCATCGTCGCCGGAGGGCTGGTGCTCGCCACGGCGGATCGCGGCCACACCGTCACCGTCCCCGTCGGTGGGCTCGGTACCGATCGTTGGTACCACTACCGCTTCGAGACGAGCGGGCCCGCGGCCGAGTCCAGCCGGACCGGTCGCCTCCGGACCGCGCCCGCAGTGGGGTCGGCGCCGGACCACCTCAGGTTCGCCTTCGGGTCGTGCCAGCAGATCACCAGCACCTGGTTCAACGCCCACCGGGCGCTCGCCGAGGAACCCGGGCTCGACTTCTTCATGCACCTCGGTGACTACGTCTACGTCAGCGACACCGGCACCCAGACGGTGCAGGACTACCGGGACGTCTACCGCCGGTGGCGGCGCGAGCCGCTGCTGCGTGACCTCCACGCCCAGCTGCCGGTCGTCGCGATGTGGGACGACGGCGAGTTCTACAACGGCGTGGACGCCTTCGGTCCGCCGGCGCGACTCGAGGCCGCCAAGCAGGCGTGGTTCGAGAACTTCCCCCAGGTCGACCAGGGTGACCGTCGGCTGTACCGGGCCCTGCAGTGGGGGAGCCTCGTCGACCTCCCGGTGATCGACGTCCGGGCCTACCGGGACCCTGCGATCGACGACCTGGTGCACACGGCACCGGGTGGCGTCGACGATCCGACCCGGACGACGCTCGGGGCCGCGCAGCTCGACTGGCTCAAGGGCGTCCTCGGGGGTTCCGCGGCGACGTGGCGCCTGATCGGCAACCCGTACAACATCAACCCCTGGCGACTCGTGAACCTCGAGTTCCTGCGGTTCTTCCGGCCCGACCTGCCGCAGAACCCCGGCGTGTACGCCCCCAACGAGGCGTGGGACGACTACATGGCGGAGCGTCGGGACCTGCTGACCTTCCTCGCCGACGAGCAGGTCGGTCCAACGGTCTTCTGCAGCGGGCACACCCACGTGCACCTGACCTCGGAGCTCAAGCCCGACGTCGATCTACCGGGATCGCCGATCGTCGCCTACGACTTCTGCGCCGGTTCACTGACGACCGATCCGGACCCCCGCAACCTGCTCGGCGACCTGCCCCGCGACGCCGCCGAGGAGGTGCTCCGCACCGCCGAACGGTGGGTCCTCACGCAGAACGCGCCGCTGCTCAGGTACATGAACCTGGTCGACCAGGGCTACGTCGTGGTGGACGTCACCCCGGAGGAGCTGATCGTGACCACGCGCCTGATCGACACCTACGACCCGGACGCTGCGCCGTACGACGCCGCCCGCTACCGGTTGCGTCCGGGGGCCGAACGGCTCGAGGAGCTCCCGGTCGACCGTCCGAAGGGCTCGAGCAACTGACGTCCGTGCACTCGTGGATCAGCGGACTCGCCGACGCCACAGGTAGGTGGTGTTCAGGTACCAGTTGACGATCAGGGCGACCACGGCGCCCACCAGGTTGTGCAGGGTCCTCGCTCCGGCGTCCCCCAGGACCGACAGCAGGAGCCCGATGTTCTGGAGGTACGAGAACACGCCCACGTGGACGAGGGTCCCGACGACCGTCATGCCGACGAACACCGCGAACGCCGGGAGGAGCTTCCAGCCCGAGTAGCGCTGCTCCCAGAACGTGAACTCGTTGTTGAGGACGAACACCACGACGGTCGACACGGCGACGCTGAGGACGAACGAGCCGTAGATGGGATCGAGGGCCTCGTTGAGTCCGGTGGTGAACTGCGGGACGCCGACCGCCTCGCCGATGGAGAAGACCAGGGAGTTCACGGCGAGCCCGACCACCCCGACGAGCACGTACAACAGGAACGCAGGGTCGACCTGACGTCCGAGACGGAGTTCGGCGACCGCCAGCAGGTACGAGCGGATGACGGAGCGGTTGAGCTTCGTCTCACCGTGGATCCGGTTGCGGAACTCGTAGGGGACCTCGACCACGCGGAGGTTGCGGTCCCGACCGATGAACTCCAGCAGGATCTTGAAGCCACGGGGATTGATCCGGGGGGCGTCGCGCTCGTAGACGTCCCGCCGGACGGCGAAGAAGCCGCTCATGGGGTCCGAGACCCGGACCCGGAGGATGACCCGGGCGATGAAGGTCGCGACCCAGCTGACGAAGCGGCGTGACGCAGCCCAGTCCCCGTACCCGCCCCCTGCGGTCGCCCGCGAGCCCACGACCAGGTCGGCCTCGTCGGATTCGATCAGACGCACCATCTCCGGGAGGATCCCCGGGTCGTGCTGCAGGTCGGCGTCGATCACGGCGAGGATCGACCCCCGTGCGACCGACATGCCGTCCAGGACCGCTGCTGACAGGCCGTGGTCGTGGAAGCGCCGCACCACCGACAGGTTGGCCGTCGTCGTCGCGAGCTGCTCCCCGACCTCCCAGGTGCGGTCGGGGCTGTCGTCGTCGGCGACGATCACCTCGTGGGGCACCTGCCGCAACGCCTCGCCGAGGTCGGCGACGAGGATCGGCAGGTTGTCGGCCTCGTTGTAGGTCGGCGTCACCACCGACAGCGTCGGGTTCGACGGGACGCGCTCGCCGGTGGAATCGTCGGGAGGATCGATCGTGGCCGGCTCGGGTGGCACCCGGGCGAATCTACCGGCGGACGCCCGGTGGACTGCGGCACGTAGTCTCAGCCCGGTGTGCGGGCGGATCGTCTCCACGAGCACCCCTGCCGAGGTGGCGTCCCACCTCGAGGTCGACCTCGTCGACCCGGCGCTCGACGCCTGGCGTCCCGACGCCAACCTCCCGCCGGGTGGAACACTGCTCGTCGCCGTCGACGACGACGCAGCGGTTCGCTCGCTGCGTCCGATGCGCTGGGGCCTGGTCCCACCGTGGGCCGACGATCCGGCGGTCGGCTACCGGATGATCAACGCCCGCTCCGAGACGGCGGCCTCGAAGCCGTCGTTCAGGAGGGCGGTCGCGTCCCGTCGGGCGCTCGTGTCGGCCGACGGGTTCTTCGAGTGGTTCCGGATGCCCGGTGGCACCAAGCAGCCGTACCTGATCCGGCGCACCGACGGCGCACCGCTGGCGCTCGGTGCCATCTGGGAGCGGTGGTCCCCCGGTGCTGGGGAGGGCCTCGTGACCGTCTCGGTCCTCACGACGACCGCCAACCGGATCCTGGCCCCGGTCCACGACCGGATGCCGGTGGTGCTCGGGCCCCGGGACTGGGACGAGTGGCTCCGACCGGTCCCGCTGGAGGCGGAACGCTGGGCGGAGCTGTGCGGCGCTGCGGGCGACGACGTCGTCGAACGGCTCCCGGTCTCGACCAGGGTCAACGACGCCCGGAACAAGGGGGAGCAGCTCCTGGATCCGGTCGAGGCCCCACCGGGCGCTCCGGTGGGTTCGGGGACCGCACGGTGAGGGCGATCAGGCGTCCGGGACGGACGCGCCGTGTCCCTGCGCCCGCAGCGCCACCCTGATCCGCTCAGCGGCGTCGTCGAGCGCCTCCGGGGCACCGGCCCCGACCCCACCGGTCGCCAGGGCGAAGCTCAGCTCGGACTCCGAGTCGATCGGGACCAGGTGGACGTGGCAGTGCGGAACCTCCATGCCGGCGATGATCGACCCGACACGGGCGGGGGCGAAGGCATCGAGGAGCCCCCGGGCGACCACCTGGCTCACCCTGCTCACCGCCGCCCAGGTCTGGTCGTCGAGGTCGGTCCACTGGTCGACAGGGGTGACGGGCACGACGAGCGTGTGCCCGGCGCGGATGGGTTCGATCGTGAGGAACGCAACGACCCGGTCGTCGCGCCAGACGAACCGGCCCGGGAGTTCCCCGTCGATGATCCTCGTGAACACGGTGGGTTGGTCGTCGCCCATGACCAGAGCATCGCAGATGATCGGCTGCGCTCCTAGAGTGCTCCCGTGCCGGACGAGACAGTGCCCGTCGGATCGGAGCGACGGGTCCTCACCGCCCCGAACCTGATCACCACGGTTCGACTCCTGTGCATCCCGGTGTTCGTGTGGCTGCTCTTCGGGCTGGACGCCCCTGCGGCGGCCGCACTGCTCCTCGCGTTCCTCGGTGCGACCGACTGGGTCGACGGGTGGGTGGCCCGGCGCTACGACCAGGTCTCGGAACTCGGCAAGGCGTTCGACCCCGCGGTCGACCGTCTGCTGCTGATCGTCGGCGTGGTGTCGATCATCGTCGTGGGTGCCGTGCCGCTGTGGTTCGGACTGGTGGTGGTCGTCCGCGAGGTCCTGCTGTCGATCTGGGTGGTGGGACTCCTCGCCGCCGGTGGCGCCCGGATGGACGTCACCTTCATCGGCAAGACGGGCACGCTGCTGCTCATGGTGGCGTTCCCGGCGTTCCTCGCCGCCTCCGACGACCGCCTCCCGTCCTGGGTGACGGACGTGCTGACGTGGGTGGCGTGGGGGACGGGCCTGCCGGGTCTGGTGTGCTCGCTCATCGCCTTCGCGGGCTACGTCCCCCGGGGGCTCGAGTCGCTCCGGTCCGGCCGGGGCGGCGCTGCGCCGTCGACCTGACCGGCCTCGTCCGGCCCGGGTCCCGGTAGCGTGATCGACGACCAGCCCGCAGGCCGACCACGAGGAGCCCCGCTGTGAAGGCCGTGATCATGGCGGGAGGTGAGGGGACACGACTCCGTCCGCTCACCTCCAACATGCCCAAGCCCATGCTGCCGCTCGTGAACCGGCCGATGATGGAGCACATCGTCGAGCTGCTCCGTCGGCACGGCATCACCGAGGTCGTCGTGACCCTGGCCTTCATGCCGAACGTGATCCGCAACTACTTCGGCGACGGGTCGGAATTCGGTGTGCAGATGGTCTACGCGACGGAGGAGTCGCCGCTCGGCACGGCGGGGTCGGTCCGCAACGCCATGGACGAGCTCGACGACACCTTCCTGGTGATCTCGGGTGACGTGCTGACCGACATCGACCTGGGTGCCGTCGTCGCCGACCACCGGGCGACGGGGGCGACGGCGACCATCGGACTGGTCCGGGTCGAGCACCCGCTCGAGTACGGCATCGTCACGACCGACGGCACCGGTGCGGTCGACCGGTTCCTCGAGAAGCCGACCTGGGGCGAGGTCTTCAGCGACACCATCAACTCGGGGATCTACGTCCTCGAGCCCTCCGTGTTCGAGTCCATCCCCGAGGGCGTGTCCGTGGACTTCTCCTCCGACGTCTTCCCGGTGCTGCTGGAGCAGGGGCACCGCGTCAGCGGATTCGTTGCGGACGGGTACTGGGAGGACCTCGGGACGCTCGAGTCGTACGTCCGCGCGCACAAGGACATCCTCGACGGTCGGGTCCACGTCGAGATCCCCGGGTTCGAGGTGATGCCCGGGGTGTTCGTCGGCGAGGGTGCCGACATCCACACCGACGCCCGCCTGGAGGGACCCGCGGTGGTCGGGCCGAACTGCGCCGTCGACGCCGGGGTGCACCTGGGCGAGTACGCCGTGCTGGGCACCGGGGTCAGGGTGCGTTCCGACGCCGAGCTCGAGCGTGCCGTGGTCCACGACAACGCCTACCTCGGTGAGCGTGTGAAGCTGCGCGGCGCCGTGGTCGGGCGGGCCGCCGACCTGCGACGGGGAGCCCGGTGCGAGGACGGCTCGGTCATCGGCGACGAGGTGTTCATCGGCGAGGACGCAGTGGTCTCCTCGGACGTCAAGGTGTACCCGTTCAAGACGGTCGAGGCCGGTGCGGTCGTCAACTCGTCGCTCATCTGGGAGTCGCGGGGCGCCCGGAGCCTGTTCGGACGCGGGGGGGTGAGTGGACTCGCCAACGTCGACGTGACCCCGGAGTTCGCAGCGCGGCTGTCCATGGCGTTCGCGACCTCGCTCCGTCGTGGTGAGACCGTGGTGGTGTCCCGTGACTCGTCCCGCTCGGCGCGCATGCTCAAGCGGGCGGTGATCGCGGGGTTGAACGCCGCCGGCGTCAACGTGATGGACCTCGAGGTCGCGAGCGTGCCGCTCACCCGGTTCCACTGTCGGAGCGCCGCTGCCGTCGCCGGCATCACGCTCCGGCTCGACACCGACGACCCGGACACCGTGGAGGTCCGGTTCTTCGACTCCGATGGTGACGACATCCTCGAGGACCGCCAGCGCAAGGTCGAACGGCTCTTCTCCCGTGAGGACTTCAGGCGC
>CAINRS010000051.1 GCA_903852755.1 uncultured Actinomycetes bacterium
CGCTGTTCACCGACGACCCCGCCGTGGGCCCCCTCGTCGTGTCGTCCCTCTGGTGGGTCGGCGCGACCCAGCCGATCAGCGGCGCCGCGTTCGCGCTCGACGGGTTCCTGGTCGGGGCCGGGGACCAGCGGTTCCTGGCGGGGGCGATGGTGGCCTCCCTCGTCGTGCTCCTGACCGCCGGGGCGGCCACGCTGGCCGCCGGGACCGGGCTGTGGGGGGTGTGGCTGGCCGTGACGGTGTTCATGGCCAGCCGGGTGGTGGTGCTCGGCGTCCGCTACCGGAGCGGCACGTGGTCGGGCCACACCGCCCGCTGAGAACTCAGCCGGCGCAGGTCGACTGGACCCACACCCCCAGGTTGGCCTGGGCGCGCTGGACCGCGGGGTCGGCGATGAGCGCGCCGGCCCGCACGGCGGCGTCGGGTGCCCGGGGGTCGAGCGTCGCGACCCCCTGCCAGACCCCGCGCATGGTCTCGAGGTCCGACCGCACCGCCGACGACGGCGCGATGTCGACCATGTGGCCGAACAGCCGACCCAGCGACCCGAACAGATTCGTGAACCCGGCCGAGTCCTGCAGCAGGCTCGTGAGGTCCAGGTCGGCTCCGGTCACGTCGGCGAGCGCCGAGCCGGTCAGCAGGGTGCAGAGGTCGTCCTCGGTCACCAGGGCGTCGATCCGGGCCACGAGCTCGTCCACGTCGACCGGACCCGACGAGCCGACCGCGGACGGCACCCGGGTGGAGTCGGCGCCTGACGGCGGGGCCGGCGGTGCCGTCGGGATCGGTCCTGCGGACTCGGCGGAGGTGTCGCCGTCCACGACCACGGTGCCGCTCTCCCGCGCGCACCCACCGGTCACACCGGCGGAGACCGCCACGACCGACGCCACGAGCACCGCCGCGACGATCCGGACGTCGCCTCCACCGGGCCGTCGCCGTCGTCGCACCCGGCCATGGTAGGCAGCGCCGGTCAGCCCCACAGGTCGGCGGCCGACAGCATCGCCACCACGGCGATGAGCACCAGCAGCCACAGCACGAGGGAGCGGAATCGCTCCTCGGGGAACCGGCGGTGGAGCAGACCACCGACCAGGGCACCCAGCGGCCACGCCGGCAGGGCCAGCGCCGCCGAGACCACCAGGGCGCCGTCGAGGCGTCCCGAGCCGGCGAACAGCACCAGCGCGACGACCCCGGCCAGCGCGAAGTACCCCGTGAGCGTCGAGCGGAACGGCCCCTTGGGGAGTCCGCGTCCGTGCAGGTCCACGATGACCGGTGGGCCGCTCACCCCGACCGATGTGTTGAGCACCCCGCTCACGAACCCGGCGCCGACGTCCACGGCCGGGTGCGGGTCGGCGACGACCCACCCGCGTGCGAGCACCACCACCGAGACCAGGACGGTCACTGCGATCGCCACCTGCAGCGGACCGGCGGGCACGCTCACGAGCACGAGCAGGCCCACCACCATGCCCGGCAGCGACCCGAGGAACATCCGGAGCACCACCGGACCGTCGGCATCGGCCCGGTGCCGCACCGCCACCGCACCGTTGGACAGCAGCCCGTAGACCGCGCTGAGCACGACCGCCTGCTCCGGGCCGACGGCGAGGGCCATGAGGGGGACCGTTGCGAGCGCGAACCCGAATCCGACGAGCGAGTTGAGCGAGGAGCCGAGGAACAGCGCGACGGCGACGAGTGCGAGCGGACCCGGCTCGAGCACGCCGGACTCGTCAGCCCCGTCGGGCGGCGAGCAGGGCGGTCACGGCCTTCCCGTCGGCCTGGCCGCGGGTGGCCTGCATGACCTGGCCGACGAAGAACCCGGTGATCTTGCCGTCGCCCTCGCAGAACCGCTGCCACTCGGCCGGGTGGGCGGCGATCAGGTCGTCGACCAGACCCTCGAGCTCGGAGGTGTCCATGGCCTCGAACCCCCGCTCGGCGGCGATGGCCGCCGGGTCACCACCGGAGTCGACGAGTTCTGCGAGCACCGTCTTGGCCTGGGTCGCGGTCAGTTGCCCGTCGACCTCCATGCGGACGAGCGCAGCGAAGGCGGCCGGGTCGAGGTCGCGTGAACGCTCGTCGGACAGGTTGTGCTCGGCGTGGGTGAGCGTGCGCGCCGGATCCGCACCGGCGTCGATCGCCGCCAGGCACAGGTCGTCGAGGCCGCGCTCCACCACCAACGCGACCGTCTCGCCGGACGCCCCGGTGCGTTCGGCGAGACGGTGCCGGCGCTCCGCCGGGAGGACGGGGAGCGACGCCCGGATCTGCTCGACCCACGCCGGGTCGGGATCGACCTCGACCAGGTCGGGGTCCGGGAAGTACCGGTAGTCGTCGGCCTCCTCCTTGGAGCGCAGCGTGTGGGTGCGGCCGTCGTCCTCGTTCCAGTGGCGCGTCTCCTGCACGACGCGCTCGCCCGCCTCGATGAGGTCCACCTGACGGGCCGCCTCGGCGACGATCGCCCGGCCGAGGCTGCGCAGGGAGTTGATGTTCTTGATCTCGCAGCGCGTGCCGAGCTCCTCGGTGCCCCGGGGGCGCACCGAGACGTTGCAGTCCACCCGGAGGGACCCCTCCTCCATCTTCCCGTCCGAGGCACCCACGGCGACCAGCACGGCCCGGAGCTCCGACACGTAGGCCCGGGCCTCCTCCGGGGTGCGCAGGTCGGGCCGGCCGACGATCTCGAGCAGCGGGACGCCCGCCCGGTTGAGGTCGACGAGCGAGTAGCGGGCGTCGTGGATGCGACCCCCGCCGCCGACGTGGGTGGACTTGCCGGTGTCCTCCTCGAGGTGCGCCCGCTCGATGCCGACCCGCTGGCCGGAGGGGAGCTCGAGCCAGCCGTCGGCGTTGATCGGCAGGTCGTACTGCGAGATCTGGTAGTTCTTCGGCTGGTCCGGGTAGAAGTAGTTCTTGCGGGCGAACACCGACCGCTGCACCGTGCAGTGGAGGGCCAGCCCCACCCGGACCGCCAGCTCGACGGCGTGGGCGTTGAGCACCGGGAGCGAACCCGGGAGTCCGAGCGTGAGCGGGTCGATGTGGGTGTTCGGCTCCCCGCCGAACTCGGCGGTGGCCGACGAGAACAACTTGGTGCGCGTGGCGAGTTCGGCGTGGACCTCGAGGCCGATGACGACCTCCCAGCGCTCCGGATCGACACCGGCAACGGCACCGCTCACGACGCACCCGCCGAGGCCTCGAGGACCGCTGCGGTCCGGAACATCGCCACCTCGCCGAGCGCCGGCGCCATGACCTGCACCCCGACCGGGAGGCCGTCGTCGCCCACCCCGAACGGCACCGACGCCGCCGGGTGACCGGCCAGGTTCGTCGGGATGGTGCACACGTCGTTCAGGTACATCTGCAGCGGGTCGGCGGTCTTGTCGCCGAAGGCGAACGCCGTCGTGGGCGACGTCGGCGACACCAGCACGTCGAAGCGCTCGTACGCGGCGTCGAAGTCGGCCCGGATCAGCGTCCGGACCCGGAGCGCCTTGCCGTAGAAGGCGTCGTAGTAGCCGGCGGACAGGGCGTAGGTGCCGAGCATGATGCGCCGCTTCACCTCGTCGCCGAACCCGGCCGTGCGGCTCGCCTCCATCATCTCCCCCGCCGTCGGTGCGTCGACGCGCACCCCGTAGCGGACACCGTCGTAGCGGGCCAGGTTCGACGACGCCTCGGCCGGAGCCACCAGGTAGTAGGCCGAGAGGCCGTAGGCCACCGCCGGGACCGACACCTCCTCGACCGTGGCCCCCGCAGCGGCGAGCGCCTCGGCGGCCGCACGGACCCGCGCCGCCACGTCACCGGCGATGCCGTCGCCGAGCATCTCGGTCACCAGCCCGACCCGGAGTCCGTCCACCCCGTCGTCGAGGTGCTCGACGACCGACGGGAACGCTCCGGGCAGCGAGGTCGAGTCGCCCGGATCGTGACCGCCCACGACCTCGCACACGACTGCGGCGTCGGCGACGGTGGCCGCGAAGGGACCCACCTGGTCGAGCGAGGACCCGAAGGCGACGAGCCCGAGCCGGGACACCAACCCGTAGGTGGGCTTCACCCCAACGACGCCGCACAGGGCGGCGGGCTGGCGGATCGAACCACCCGTGTCCGATCCCAGCGCGATCGGGGCGAACCCGGCCGCCACGGCGGCGGCCGACCCGCCCGAGGACCCTCCGGGCACCCGGGAGAGATCGTGCGGGTTGCGGGTCGGCCCCGTGGCCGAGTGCTCGGTGGAGGAGCCCATGGCGAACTCGTCGAGGTTGGTCTTGCCGACCACGACCGCACCGGCCCGCTGCAGCCGGTCCACCACCGTGGCGTCGTACGGCGGCTCCCACCCGGCGAGGATCCGGGACGAGCAGGTGGTCGCCACGCCCTGCGTGCAGAGGTTGTCCTTGACCGCGACCGGCACCCCGGCGAGCGGGCCGGGGTCCTCCCCCGCCGCGACCCGGGCGTCCACCGACTCGGCGGCCGCCCGGGCCCGCTCGGCGGTCACCAGGTTGAAGGCGTGGACGCGGTCCTCGTCGGCGGTGATCCGCTCGAGCCGCTCCCCGAGCACCTCGACCGCCGAGCGGTGTCCGGCACGGACGGCGGCGGCGGTCTCCACCGCCGACGGGAGCGGCGATCCCGACAGGGCCCGCTCGACGCTCACGGCGCCTCCCCGAGCACCGGGGGCACCCGGAACTGACCGTCCTCGGCGGCCGGGGCCTGGGACAGCACCTCGTCACGGTCGAGCGGCGCACCGGGCTCGTCCGCTCGCAGCACGTTCACGATCCGCACGGGGTGCGCCATCGGCTCGACGCCCTCGAGGTCGAGCGCCTCGATGTCGGCGGCGTGGTCCAGGATGTCGGCGAGCTGGTGGGTGAACCGCTCGAGCTCACCGTCGTCCAGACGGAGCCGGGCCAGTGCCGCCACCTTGGCGACCTGCTCGGCGTCGATCCTGCTGCCCGCTGCTGCGTCGTCCATGTCGTCGGAATGGTAGCGGCGTCGTGTCGCCGCTCAGGAGGCCGCGACGGCCACCCGGCCGACGAACTCCACCGAACGCTCCTCGATCATGGCGGCGTCGTGGTCCATGGTGGCCACGTGGTAGCTGCGCTCGCAGCTGACCCGCTCCACCGGTCCCGAGACCGCAGCCGCGAGCACGTCGCTGTCCGATGCCGGCACGACGTGGTCCTCCGGGCTCGTGAACAACAGCAGCGGCGCCGTGATGCGGCCCAGTTCGGCGCCGACCACGGTCGACGCCTCGAACAGCGTCAGCAACGGAGCGAGCGGTGTGTCCGAGTACGCCGTCTCCACCACGCCCGGCATGGCGATGTCGGAGCCGATGCCGGGCATCACCTCCTCACCGGCCTCGACGAGTGCCGCCACCGCGGCCCGCATCTCCTCGGTCGGCGCGATCGCCGGGTTGATGCAGATCAGTCCGGCGATCCCGGGGTGGCGCGTCCCCAGCCAGCAGGTGAGCGAACCGCCCATCGACAACCCGGCGACCACGACCCGCTCGCACCGGCCGGCCAGGTCCTCGTAGACGTCCTCGGCCGCCGCCGACCAGTCCGACCACCCGGTGCCGAGCATGTCCTCGATCAAGGTGCCGTGACCGGGCAGTCGCGGCAGCTCGACGGTGTGACCGGCTGCGGCGAACGCCTCGGCGAGACCGCGCACCGAACTCGGATTGCCCGTGAAGCCGTGCAGGACCAGCACGCCGACGGGTCCGCCGTCGGCCGAGAACGGCTCGGCACCGGGGATCACCTGCTCTGCTCCTGCCACGGGACACCTCCGTCGAACTCGCGGGCCGGGCGAGTGTAGGAGCGGGTGCCCGGTCGGGTCACGATCGGCCGGTCGGGCTAGGGTCCATCGGCCAGAGTGGAGGCGCCCACCACGTGGTGGGCGCCGGATGAGCTGACGGAGGGTTCCAGTGGCGAAGTACCAGTTCCTGACCGAGGAGTGGGTGGATGCTGCCAAGCAGATCCGCGAGGAGATCGAGGGCGACGTGCCCGCACCGCCCCACGCCGTGCGGTTGAACATCGTCACCACCGAGGTGCCCTTCGGTGACAGCGACGTCGAGGCCCACCTCGACACCTCGGGCGGCGAGCTCAAGATGGACCTGGGCCACCTCGACGAGGCCGACCTGACCATCTCGATCGACTACGCGACCCTGAAGGCGATCGTCGTCGACCAGAACCAGCAGGCGGGCATGCAGGCGTTCATGGCCGGCAAGATCAAGGTGATCCAGGGCGACATGACCAAGCTGATGGCCATGGCCCAGGGCGGTGCCGCCGGCGGCGACCTGCAGGCCGAGGTTGCGGCCAAGATCCAGGAGATCACCGAGTGACGTGGTGCTCCGGGATCACTCCCGGAGCATCGCCGAGCCGACCACGGCGCACCCGCTGAGGACCGCACCGACGGCGTAGGCCGTTGCGTAGGACCCGCCCGGGGCGGTCGCCGTCGAGGCGACCTGCACCGACTCCATCACGTTCATGCCGAGCGTCGTCCCGACCTGGGCGACCAGCAGCTGGGTCGCGCCCGCGATCCCCAGGTCGGCGACCGGCACGGAGTTGGCGACACAGGCCGTGAGGCGCGGCTGGGCCGCTCCGATCCCGACGCCCGACAGGGCGAGGGCCACGACGACCGCTGCGGTCGCCGGGTCGTCGGCCACCAGGGCGAACACCACCAGCGACGCGGTCAGGCACAGGGTGCCGAACACCGAGGTGGCACGCGCCGAGACGCGCACCGCCATCCAGCCGGCGATCGGTCCGGCGATCGCGAAGGTCAACGGGCGCGGCACCATCATGAGCGCCACGGTGTCGGCCGGGAGGCCCCGGACCTCGGCGAGCAGCTTGGGGGCGAGGATGAACCCGCCCATGTAGCCGAACTGCACGAAGAACCCGATGGCGACCGGGACGGCGAAGTCCCGGTCCCGGAACCACCCCAGCGGGATGAGCGGGTGGGGTACGCGTCGCTCGATCCGCACGAACGCCCACAACCCCGCCGGTACCAGCGCCCACGACGCCAGGACCCACGGGTTGGTGGCCCCCCACGCGACGGCGCGGTCGATCCCCACCAGCAGCCCGGCGAGGGCGACGGCGAGCGCGGCCTGGCCCTGCACGTCGAAGTGCACGTGCGCCAACCGGGGGGTCTCGGGCAGGACGAACCACGACCACAACGTGGTGGCGGCGAGCAGCGGCGCCTGGAACCAGAAGATCGCCCTCCATCCGAACGCCTCGACGAGCGGGCCGCCGACCACCAGCCCGAACACGGGTCCGGCGGCGACGACCAGCGACCAGAACCCGAGCGCCCGGGACCGGCGCTCCGGCGGGAACATCCGGTTGATGAGCGCGAGCGACGACGGCCCGGTGGCGGCGCCGATGGTCGCGCCCAGCACCCGGAAGGCGATGAGCGACGGACCCGACCACGCCAGGGCCGTCAGCACGACGAACACCGTCGCCCCCGTCAGCCCGACCAGGTAGACACGACGGTGGCCGTGCAGGTCACCGAGCTTGCCGGCCGTCGTGCCGGTCAGCGCAACGGCGATCGTCGGCCCGGAGATCAACCAGACCAGCGACTCGACCGACGCGCCCAGGTCGTCGGCGATCAGCGGTCGGGAGACGGCGAGGATCGTGATCGTGCTCGCCACCCAGAAGGTGCCGACGAGCACGACCCACGTGACGAGCCAGGGTGACCGGCCGCCGGTGTCCCCGGTGCCTCCCGGGTCACCGGTGCCGGCGGGGCGCTCCTCCCGGCCGACGAGCATCGACCACGGCACCGTGGCCTCCTCGTCGACCCCGGGCGCATCGATGGCGACGGCGGTGAGCGGCTCGGGGTCCTGCCGGTCCGGTTGGGGTGGCCGCCGTGAGCGGCGGCTGGGGAACACCACGGACAGCAGACCACCCCAACCCGACCGACAGTTCCAAAACGCTACGACGGCCGGGCCCCGGGGTGGTGGATCCCCCGCCGACCCGCTCCGACGTGGGCGCGACCGGCGCCGGGTCACCGAAGAGGTGCACACTGCACGGGTGGACGACCCCGACGACCCGGCGACCGGCGACGCACCGGTCGACACCCGCCCCGCACCACAGCGGGTCCCGAGGGCCCCGCTCGTCCAGCGGCTGCTCATCGGACTGCTGCTCCTCGTCGGCCTGGTCGGCCTCGTCGCCACGGTGCGTCTAGCGACCACGGGCAACGCCGCCACCTCGTCGAACGCACCCGACTTCGTGGAGCGGCTCATCCCCGAGTCCGGCTCCGAGGTGCTGACCCAGTCCGGGGTCGGGATCGACGTCGCCACGGGGTACGACGGCTACCTCATCCTCAACGGCACCGAGATCCGCACCCCCGAGGACGGCCTGAGCAAGGACCTCGGCTCCGGGCGCATCGACTTCACACCGGGTGAGGACAAGGTCGTCACCGAACTGCCGACCGGGCGCAACTGCGTCCTGGCGATCGTGTGGCGGCAGTCCGACGGGCCGGAGCAGTCCGAACCCGTGTCGTGGTGCTTCGACGCGACCTGAGCCGCGTCGACCCGGCCGGCGGCGCCGGCCGACGCCGGGCTCAGCTGAGGTGGGCCTCGAGCTCGCTGAGCGCTGCTGCGACGTCGGCGCGCTGCGGGCCGACGTGGACCGCCCGCATGCCCACCGCCCGGGCGCCCACCACGTTGCCGATCGCGTCGTCGACGAAGACCGTCTCGTCGGCCCGCACGTCGAGCCGATCGAGTGCCAGGTGGTAGATGCGCGGGTCCGGCTTGCGCAGACCGACCGCCGAGGAGTCGACGACGTCGTCGAACAGCTCGTCGAGCGGGAGGATGGGCGTCCAGAACTCCTCGAACTCGGCGGCGTTGTTGGTGAGCAGGCCGGTCCGCCGACCGGCCTCCCGCTGGGCGCGACAGCACGCCACGAACTCGTCGCGCACCCCGCCGCCGGCGAGGGCGGCGAGCAGGTCGAACGGCTCGATGGTCCGGCCGATCCGCTCCTCGCCCAGGGCCACGATGCCGTCACGGGCCTCGGCGAGCCGGATCTCGCCACGTTCGAGCCGGTGCCAGGGGTGGTCGGTGTCCCGGTCGTACGGGCCGAACACGACCTCGAGGACCACCTCCGGGTCGAGCCCCGATGCCGCAGCGGCCTCCACGAGCGCCGTGAACGGTGAGTCGATGAAGACCCCACCGAAGTCGAAGATCACGGCCCGCACCGGTTCGCTCACGACGTGCCCTCCGCCTGCAGCTCCCCCGTCTCGAGGAGGTGCTCGAACCCGAGCTGGTCGAGCACCGGAATCCCGAGCTGCTCGGCCTTGGTCACCTTGGAGGCTCCGGGCTCGTCACCGACGACGAGCGCCGTCGTGCGCTTGGACACGCTGCCCGGGGACTTGCCACCCCGGGACTTGATCGCCGCCTCGGCCTGCTCGCGGCTGTAGCCGGGGAGCGTCCCGGTGACCACCACGCTCAGACCGGCGAGCGTCTGGGGCAGCACCGACCGCTCCGGGCCGTCGGTGTTGACCCCGGCGGCCACGAGCCGTGCCACGAGCTGCTGGTGACCCGGGTCGGCGAACCACGAGTGCACGGACTCGGCGATGACCGGGCCGATCCCGTCGACCGCCGACAGGTCCTCGAGCGACGCCGTGGCGATGGCGTCCAGACTCCCGAGCGCCCCGGCGAGCGTGTCGGCGCCGGCCTGGCCGAGGTGCGTGATGTTGAGTCCGAACAGCAGCCGGGCGAGCGGACGGGACCGTGACGCCTCGACGGCGGCGCGCAGGTTGTCGATGGCCTTCTCGCCGTAGCCGCGCAGCTCGCCGATGCGGTCGTAGTCGAGCGAGTAGACGTCGGCGACGTCGGCGAGGAGCCCGAGGTCCATGAACAGCTGGACCTGCTGCTCGCCGAGGCCCTCGATGTCCATGGCGCCCCGCGACGCGAAGTGGCACACCGCCGCCCAGCGCTTCTGGGGGCAGTCAGGGTTGACGCACAGGTGCTGGGCCTCGCCCTCGGGACGGACGAGCGGCCGGCCGCACGAGGGGCAGTCGGTCGGGAACCGCCACTCGGGCAGGTCGGCGGGACGGAACTCGAGGACCGGCCCGACGACCTCGGGGATCACGTCGCCGGCCTTGCGGACCACGACGGTGTCACCGGGGCGGACGTCCTTGAGGCGGACCTGGTCCTCGTTGTGGAGCGTGGCCATGGACACCGTCGACCCGCCGACGAACACGGGCTCCATCACCGCGAACGGCGTGGCCTTGCCGGTCCGGCCGATCGACACCTGGATCTCGAGCAGCTGCGTGGTGCGCTCCTCGGGCGGGAGCTTGTAGGCGATCGCCCACCGGGGCGCCTTGGAGGTGGCACCGAGTGCCGCCTGCACCGAGAGGTCGTCGACCTTGACCACCACCCCGTCGATCTCGTACGGGAGTTCGTGGCGGTGCTCCACCCAGTGGGCGCAGAACTCGTAGACCTCGTCCAGGGAGCTGCACGACCGGGTCTCGGGGTTGACCGGGAGGCCCAGGCCGGCGAGCAGGTCGAGCGCACCGGAGTGCGTCGGCGGCGGCTCGACGCCGACCACCTCACCGAGCTGGTAGGCCCACAGGGCGAGGCCGCGTGACCCGGTGACCTCCGGGTCCTTCTGGCGCAGCGACCCCGCCCCGGCGTTGCGGGGGTTGGCCGGCAGCGGCCTGGGCCGTCGGCCCGCAGCCTCGGCCTGAAGGTTCTCGGCCTCGGTCCGGGCGCGCAGCCGGGCGAAGGCCTCGAGCGGGAGGTAGATCTCGCCGCGCACCTCGAGCACCTCGGGTGCGTCACCGGTCAGCTCCGCCGGTACCGCCTCGATGCGGCCGACGTTCGCCGTCACGTCCTCACCGGTGCGGCCGTCGCCGCGGGTGGCGGCCAGGACGAGCCGGCCGGACTCGTAGCGCAGCGACATCGCCAGACCGTCGATCTTGAGCTCGCAGACGTAGCGGACGGTGTCGGGGAGGCCGAGCTCGTCGAGCCGTCGGCGGGTGCGCTCCCCCCAGGCCCGGAGCTCACCGGCGTCCATGGCGTTGTCGAGGCTCATCATCCGGGTGCGGTGCTGCACCGGGGCGAACTGCGACGAGGCCACACCGGCGACCCGTTGGGTCGGCGAGTCCGGCGTGACCAGGTCGGGGTGGTCCGCCTCGATCGAGCGCAGCTCCCGGACCAGCAGGTCGTAGTCGGCGTCGGGGATCACCGGGGCGTCGAGCTCGTAGTAGGCGCGGTCGTGTGATCGGATCTGCTCCCGCAGCCAGTCGACACGTCCCGCCGGATCCAGCGCGGCGTCCGGTGCCGGTTGGTCACCGGCGGCGCTGCGGGAGGGGCTCACGAGGGCGAGACTACCGCCGCGCCGTGACTGCGAACGGGGGCTCAGGCGCCCAGGGAGAGGCGTGTCGCCAGGCTCTGCCGGCGCAGGCGCGACGACAGGTCGGTGCACAGGTCGACGACGCGTCCCGCCCCCGGTGGATCGAACCCCTCGAGCCCGTCGGTCGGGCTGACGAGGGACCGCAGGCGCAGGGTCACGGGGTCGACCCCCTCGGCCGAGAGCGCGGCGAACGTCGCCGAGAGCGAGCGCCACAGCGGGTCCGCCTGCAGTCCCAGCGGGCGGTTCACCGGGACCGCACCCCAGGCGAGCACCCCGCCGGCGTCGAGCAGGCTGGTGATTGCGGGCGCCCATGAGGCGACCTCGGGCTGGGCCGGGAGCGACACGAACGCTGCACCGGCACCGACCACCGCCTCCCAGTCGGTGCGCCCCGGCACGTGGATGCCGACCAGGCCCGGGCCCGTGTGGACAGCGGCGAGCGCCTCGACCACCGGGGCGAGCAGGTGCTCGCGGACGACCTCACGACCGAGGGGGAACGTCGGGTGGATCGACCCGACCAGGCCCGGCTCGACCAGCACCGCCACCACGGCGCAGCCGGGCCGGAGGTCGTGCACCCGACCGACGAGTGCCGCACCACGCTCGGCCACGAGCTCGACGGCGCAGCGCACGGCCGCCTCGAGGTCGACACCGGCGGCCCGCAGGGCGAGGGCGAGCGTGACCGGGCCGTGGATCCCGAGCCGCACGGCGGCAACCTCGTCCGCCGCTCCGAGGACCACCCGGTCGAGGGGTTCGAGCGCACCCGGTGCGGCGGCGAGCAGTCGGTCGAGGTCCCCGGCCGACCCCGGCTCGAGGCGGCCCGGCTCCACCACGGGAGCACCCGCGGCGTCACCCGCCGGCGACACCCCCTCGACGCCGAGCAGGCCCAGTGCGGCGAGCGACCGGTCGCAGCGGTGGAGCACGGGCACGGTCGGGAACCGGTCGTGGGCCCGGAGGGCGAAGTCGACGGCACCGTCGACGTCGACGAACGGCACGCCGCCGACCGTCGTCGCCAGACCCAGGATCTCCACCCCGCCCACGTCCACGTCACCGTTGCTAGACCCGGCCCGGACGCGCGCGCAAGTCTGGGGGCGTGAACGACACCACCGCCCCGGTGCGCCGGCGCACCGAGTGGCCCGTGTGGGTCTGGCGGGCCGGCTGGCTCCTGCTGCCGGTGACCCTGGGTGACCTCGTCGCCGACGCACTGGCCGGGACCGACGGACCGGGGGCGACGGTCGTCGGCGTCACCCTCTGGGTGCTCTGGGCCGCCGGCCTGGCGTGCTCGCTGGTCGCCGACCCGCGGGCGCTCACGACCGGACGGACACTCGCACCGCTCCCCCTCGTCGCCGGGGTGGCCGCTGCGCTCACCACCGACCCGACGCCGCTCGGGTGGGTGGGGCTGGTGGTCGCCGCGCTCGTGCCGGTGGTCGCGCTCAGCGCCCCGGTCGGCGAGTGGGCGATCGACGGTGCCTCCTACGGCGACGAGCACCGCTCCCCCCTGCGCTGCCCGGGCATCCTGCTCCTCGGTCCGCTCCAGCTGACCTGGGTGGCGACCGTGGGGCCGCTCGCCGCCGCGCTCCTGCTCGCCGCCCGGGACCGCTGGCTCCCCGCAGCCGTGGCCGCTGCGCTCGGCACCGTGACCGCCGTCGCCGGGTGGCGGTCGCTGCACCGGCTGGCGAGTCGTGCGCTCGTGTTCGTGCCCACCGGCATCACGCTCGTCGACGCGCTCGCGCTGTACGAGCCGATCCCGCTCCCCCGCCGGTCGATCGTGCGTCTCGGGCCGGCACCGGCCGACACCGCGGCACTCGACCTGACCGCCGGCGCCACCGGGCTCATCGTGGAGGCCGCGCTCGACGAACCCCTCAGCGTGGTGCCGGCGGTGCGCCGCGGCGCGACGACCGAGGCGGTCGAGGTCCGCGCCGTGCTCGTCGCCCCGTCACGGCCCGGACGGTTCCTCGAGATCGCCGAGCAGCGCGGGATCCGCGTCGGCCGCAGCTGAGGGGCCGGGCTCCGGCCCGGACGCGGCGACCCCACCACCGAGGACCACGTCACCGCGGTACACCACGACGCTCTGGCCGGGTGCGACCCGGGGTCGGGAGCGTTCCCAGCGGACCTCGGCCGTCCCGGCGACCGGGTCGGCCCCCGTGACGATCGCCGCGGCCGGCGTGCCGTGGGCCGAGGTCTGCACGTCCACCGCACCGGTGGGCACGGGACCGTTCCACACCACCCGCTCGAGCGCGACCGACCCTCGGCGCAGCTGTTCGGACGGGCCGACAACGACCCTGCGGGCCGGGACGTCGACGTCGACGACGTACCGGCGCCCGCCCCCGCCGGCGAGCTCCAGTCCGCGGCGCTGCCCGATCGTGACCAGCTCCACCGCGTCGACTCGCCCGACGGGCGCACCGTCGACGTCGACCACCTCGCCGGGGTGCAGGCCGGTGCGCGGCCCGAGGAACGCCGCCCGGCCGCCGGACGCGGTGATGAAGCAGGTGTCCTGACTGTCGGGCTTGCGCGCCGTGCGGAGCCCCAGCCGCGTCGCCCGCTCGCGCACCTCGGCCTTGGTGAGCCCCCCGATCGGGAACAACACCCGTTCCGTGGCGGGTGCGACGAGCGGGTGCAGCACGTAGGACTGGTCCTTGGCGGCGTCGGATCCCCGGGCCACGTGACGGCGGCCCTCGTGCTCGACGATCCGGGCGTGGTGGCCGGTCGCCACTGCGTCGAACCCCAGGACGTCCGCCCGCTCGAGCAGCGCGTCGAACTTGAGGTGCCGGTTGCACTCGACGCACGGGTTCGGCGTCCGGCCGGTCGCGTGCGCCTGGACGTACGGCTCGACGACGTGGGCGTCGAACTGCTCGGCGAAGTCGAACACGTGGTGCTCGAGCCCGAGCTGGGCGGCCACCCGCCGGGCGTCCTCGACGTCCGACACCGAGCAGCAGCCCCGGTCCGACGGACCGCCCCAGAGTCGCATCGTCACGGCCACGACCTCGTGGCCGGCGGCCACCAGCTCTGCGGCGGCGACCGACGAGTCGACGCCTCCGGACAGGGCGGCGAGCACCCGCACGGCGCTAGCCGGGCGCGACCGGCGACCGGTCGGCCGGGCTCCGGTCCCGCAGGTAGGAGACGACGCCGAGCAGCACCGCAGCGGCGTGGTCGACGTCGTCGGCGGTGGTGGTGGCACCGAGCGTCAGCCGCAGGGCGGCTCCCCCACTTGCGGCCCCGATCGCCGTGAGCACGTGCGAGGGGCGGTGCGCGCCCGAGGCGCACGACGACGCCGAGGAGACCCGCAGTCCGGCCTCGTCGAGCAGGTACAGCAGCGGTTCGGCCTCGACGCCGGAGACCCGGACGTGGGCGAAGTTGGGGAGCACCTCCCCGGCCACGTCGGCACCGAGCGTCGGGCGCACACCGGCTCCCGCATCGCCGAGGCGGCCCACCAGGGCGTCCCGCAGGGCCGCCACCCGGGCGCCGACCGTCGCTCGCTCGGCGGCGGTCGCCACCAGCGCCGTCGCCAGCCCGACCGCACCCGCCACGTCGACGCTGCCCGAACGGCGTCCCCGCTCCTGGGCCCCGCCCGGCAGCAGCGGCCGGATCGCCAGGCCGTCGCGGACGACGAGCACCCCGGCGCCGCGGGGACCGCCGAACTTGTGGGCCGAGACCGAGACCAGGTCCGCGACCTCCGCCCGCTCCCGCAGGTCGAGCCAGGGTGCCGCCTGCACGGCGTCGGTGTGCAGCGGGACCCCGGGGGCGCACCGGCGGATCACCTCGGCGACCGGTCGCAGGTCCGTGACCGTCCCGAGCTCGTTGTTGGCGAGCATCACCGACACCACCGACACGCCGCCGCGCCGCTCGAGGACATCGGCGACGCCGCGCCGCTCGAGGACATCGGCGCCGCCGCGCCGCTCGAGGACATCGGCGAGCTCGGCGAGGTCCGGCCGACCCGCCGGGTCGACCCGGACGACCTCGCCGCCGAGCGCCTCGACCGTGCGCAGGACGGCGGGGTGCTCGGCGGCACCGCAGACCGGGACACCGGGCCGGGGTGGCAGTCCGCCCGACACGGCGTGCACGTCGGACTCGGTGCCACCCGAGGTGAACACGACCTCGCCGGGGGTGCAGCCGAGCACGTCGGCCACCTGCTCCCGGGCCTCGTCGAGTGCCCGGACGGCGTCACGGGCCGTGGCGTGGGCACCGCTCGGATTGCCGTACCGGTCGGTCAGGAACGGTTCCATGGCCGCCACCACCTCGGGCCGCGGGCGGGTCGTGGCGGCGTGGTCGAGGTCGACCACCCGGGTGGATCCGGAACGGTCCCGGGGGTGCCAGGCCATGGGGCAAGGCTAGGCCACCCGGCCCGTGGCGCCGGCAGCGCTCAGCGCACCTGCGGGGTGGCGATCGGCGCCAGACCGAGGGCGGCGTCGGCGAGCAGGTTCCCCCGGCGGTACTGGTAGGCCGACGCGACGCACACCAGCCACGTCTCGGCGGTCGTGCCGGGCGGCACCGGTTGGTCGACCCGGTGCCGGACACCCTCTGCGATGACGGTCGACAGCCGCCAGCGCTGGTGCGGATCCATCGTGGCGACCCGCAGCAGGAACGACCGGATCAGCGCGAAGTCCTCGTCGTCGAGCGCACCGACGTCGAGCGAGGCGACGACCTGCTCGTACCCGGGCGGCGGCAGGAAGGCGATCGGCACCTCGGCGGCGCGGCCGGTGCGCTCCCGGATCACGACGGTCCCGGCGGCGAGGTCGCCCGGACGCTGCGTGTCCCGGGTCGCCGTGGCCACGGTCAGTGCCAGGAACCCCAGCGTGACGTAGGTGTCGACGATCGCGACGAGCCCGCGGACCACCGCCTGTCTGGGGGTCGACGGGGAGCCGTCCCGGCTCACCACCCGCAACCCGAACAGGGCCTTGCCCGGTGACCGACCCTTCCAGAGGACCTCGGTGGTGATCGGCAGCACGACGATCGTGAGGACCACGACGAGCAGGATGAGGAGTTCCGGGCTCCCCCCGGCGGCGATCAGGAACCCGGCGACGAACACGAGCAGGACGAACACGACCCCCTGCAGGAGCAGGTCGACGAGCCGGGCGAAGGTCCGGGTCGCCGGACCGACGGTCGGCAGCTCCAGCAGGACGGCTTCGGGGGTGACCACACCGGCGGGCACCGGCCTACGGTAGTGGTCGACTCCAGGAGGGGGCGCCGCCGACCGTGGACATCGACCGCTACATCCAGCGCCACGAGGGCTCCTGGCGTCGGCTCTCGGAGCTGAGCAGCCGGGCCGGCGGGTCGCGGCGGTCGCTCCGGCGCCTGAGCGACGCCGAGGTCGACGAGCTCGTCCTGCTGTACCAGCGCGTCTCGGCCCAGCTCTCGCACGCCCGCACCGTGTACGCCGACCCGGCGCTCAACGCCCGGCTGTCGCGGGTGCTCGGCCAGGCCCGGCTCGTGATCTACCGGCGCCGCGGCGACCCCTGGCGCGCGCTGGCGACGTTCGTGACCACCACCTTCCCCGCAGCGGTGTGGCACGCACGCCGGTTCGTCCTCGTGAGCGCGGCGTGCCTGCTGCTGCCGGCGGTGGCGACCGGACTCTGGCTGGGCCGGTCGGCCGGTGCCCTCGACGCGAGCGTCCCGGCCGAGCTGCAGCAGGTCATCGCCGAGCGGGACTTCGCCGAGTACTACCGATCCGACGCCGCGCAGAACTTCGCCGGACGGGTGACGGTCAACAACATCTACGTGGCGTGCACGGCCTTCGCCCTCGGCGTCGTGCCCGTGGTCGGGCCGGCGTTCGTGCTCGGGTTCAACGGGCTGAACATCGGTGTCATGGCCGCCGTGATGCACCGGGCGGGCGAGGGTCCGCAGTTCTGGGGGCTGATCCTCCCCCACGGACTGCTCGAACTCGCAGCGATCATCGTCGCCGGGGCGGCCGGTCTGCAGATCTCGTGGGCGATCATCGCCCCCGGCGACCGCACCCGGGCCACGGCGCTCCGCGAGGCCGGCCTCCGGTCCGTGGTGATCATCCTCGGACTCGTGGCGTGCTTCGCCGTGGCCGGGTTCATCGAGGGGTTCGTCACACCGTCGGACCTGCCGACGCTGCTCCGCGTCGCGGTCGGCGTCGCAGCGCTCGTGGCGTTCGTCGTCTACGTCGTGGTGTTCGGCCAGCGCGCCGAGGCGCTCGGGTCGACCGGTCTGTGGGGTGAGGAGCGGCGCGACGCCGTGGCGGCCGCCGAGGACGCTGCGGCCTCCGGGGCGACGATCCGGGCCTGAGGTCGTCCTACAGGCGGCCGGTGGACTTGGCGAGCAGGTAGGCGTCCGCGAGCCGACGGGCGAGCTGGCCGGGCGGGGCGTCCACCACGGTGACCCCCAGGCCGCGGAGCCGGGCTGCGGTGCGGCGCCGGTCAGCGACCGCCGTCGTGGCCGCCGCCCGCCGGTACACCTCCTCGTCGGTCGCGACCGGCGCGCCCGCCCAGTCCTCGACCTGCGGGTCCCGGACCCCCGCCACCACGACCAGGTGGGTGCGGGTGATGAGCGGCAGTCCGGGGAGGAGCGAGTCCTCGACGGCAGGCTCGAGCAGGTCGCTGAGCAGCACGAGCATGGCCCGACGACGGTGGCGGGCCACCACGTGGGCGAATGCCGACGGGTAGTCCGACTCGTTGAGTTCGGGTTCGAGGGCGTACATCGCCTCGGTGATCCGGCCCACCTGGTCCCGGCGACGGGCCGGTGGCACCTCGGCACGGACCTCGGCCCCGAAGGCCACCAGCCCGCAGCGGTCACCCAGCCGCGTGGACACCGTGGCCAGCGCCGTGAGCGCGTCCATTGCGTGCTCGAGCCGGGGCACACCCTCCACCCGGCCGGCCATGACGCGACCGGTGTCGAGCACGGCGACCACGGTCTGGTTCCGCTCCGCCCGGAAGGTGCGGACGATCGGCCGGCCGGTGCGGGCGGTCGCGGTCCAGTCGATCCTCCGGAACTCGTCGTCCGGTCCGTACTCCCGGAGCTGCTCGAACTCGGTCCCCGTCCCGAGACCCCGGGCGGAGCGCAGGCCCAGGTCGAGGATGCGGCCACGCCGGATGGCGAGCTCGGCCTCGTCGCGGGACCGGAACGGCGGGTGGACCCGCAGCACGGTCCGCAACGGCACGTCACGCTGCCGGGCCCCGAGCCCGAGCGGTCCGACGATCCGCACGCTCAGTCGTTCCAGATCGAACCTGCCGCGCCGCAGCGGCCTGATGGTGGTGCGGACCCGCGTCACGTCACCCGCCGGGACCCGGACGTCGAAGCGACGGGCGGTGGCGCGCAGCGACGGGGCGAGCTCGTCGGCGACGAGGAGCCGCACCGGACGACGGGCCTCGGAGGCGACCGTCCACTCGATCTCGGCCGTCGAGTCGGCCACGACGACCGGGGGGTGCCGCCGCTCGAGGGTGAGCGCACCCGGTCGGACGGCTGCGAGTGCGTCGAGGACCACCAGGACCACCCCGACGGCCGCCACGACGACGGCCACGATCCAGATCGGCACCTCGGGGAGCGGTGCCACGGCGAGCACCGCGGCGACGACCAGCACGACGATCGCGAGCCGACGGGTGGGCAGGATCGACACGGAGGTTCCTCAGCGGGGTGCGGGCACCGTGGCGAGCAGTCCGGTCAGGATCCCGTCGGCCGTCGTGCCCTCGAGTTCGAGTTCCGGACGCACGACCAACCGGTGGCGCAGCGTGGGGACGGCGATCGCCTTGACCTCGTCCGGGGAGACCCAGTCCCGGCCCGAGAGCCAGGCCCACGCCTTGGCGGCGTGCAGCAGGGCCGTCGCACCGCGGGGCGAGACGCCGACCTCGACCGACGGGACCTCCCGCGTCGCCCGGCACAGGGCCACGATGTACTCGAGCACCGCCGGGGCGACGCCCACTGCGGCCACCTGGGCCCGGCCCGCCCGCAGGTCGTCGGCGGTGGCGACGGGGCGGACCCCGGCGCCGAGCACGTCGTGCGGGTCGAGGCCCCGGTGGTGGCGGTCGAGCACGGCGACCTCCTGCTCGGCGCTCGGGTAGCCGACGACGAGCTTGAACAGGAACCGGTCGAGCTGGGCCTCGGGCAGCGGGTAGGTGCCCTCCTGCTCGACCGGGTTCTGGGTGGCGATCACGACGAACGGGTCGGCGAGGGGCCGGGGTGTCCCCTCGACCGTGACCTGCCGCTCCTCCATGGCCTCGAGCAGGGCCGACTGCGTCTTGGGGGGCGTCCGGTTGATCTCGTCGGCGAGGAACAGGTTGGTGAAGATCGGCCCCTCCCGGAACCGCATGCCGAAGTCACCCCCGGGGTCGAGCACCAACTGGCCGGTGACGTCCGACGGCATGAGGTCCGGGGTGAACTGGACCCGCTTGGCGTCCAGGTCGAGCGCCCGGGCGAGCGTCTTGACGATCAGGGTCTTGGCGACACCGGGCACACCCTCGAGCAGCACGTGCCCGCGGACGAGCAGCGCCGTCACCAGGCCGGACACGACGCCCTCCTGACCGACGACGACCTTGGCGACCTCGGACCGCACGGCGTGGACCGCGGCGCGTGGGTCGGCCCCGGGCAGCTGGGGGACGGGCGACGGGGGGACGGACAACTCAGGCGGGATGTCGGACACCGGTGACCTCCTGTTCGACGGCGTCGAGGGACCGGGCCACGCCGACGAGCTCGTCGGCGGTGGTGACCGGGGACGTGAGGGCCGCCCGCAGGTGGGCGGGGTCGACCCTGCTGGAGCGCTCGAGCCAGGCACACAGCGCCTCATCGGACGGGGCCACACCCAGTCCGGCCGCGGATCCGATGCGACGCCGGAACTCCGAGCGCACGACGGCGGCCGCCCGGTCGGGGGAACCCCGCCGGCGCAGCAGGTCACCCACCGCCTCGACCAGCTCCGATCCGGCGATCTCGACGGGCGCCCGTTCGCGCACCACCCGACCGAGTCGGCGCGACCGACCCCACGCGTAGAACCCGAATGCGACCACGGCCACCACCAGCGCGGCCTGCACCCCGACCGGGAGGAGCCGCAGCGGGTTGCTCGGCGCACCACCACCGATCGAGGCCTCGGGGCTGGGCTCGGCACGGACGAAGGTGACCCGGACCGGTCCGTCGGCCGCGGCGAGCTCGGCGGGCCGGAGGAGCAGGCCGGCGTTGGCGAGCGGGACGCCGCCCTCCTCCTTGGCCGGCCACAGACGGGCGTTCGTCAGCAGCGTCGGTGCGGCGAGCGTGACGACCGTTCCGTCGCCGGCGTCGGCGACCGAGACCAGGGTGTCGGCCCCGTCGGCCCAGCACACGCGGACCGCACCGGAGTCGGACCCGGCCACGAACGGCGCGGCGAACGCCCCGTCGATCGGCCCGAGGTCGCGGTACTCCCCGGCGTCGCAGAACCCGGGCGACACGGGGCTCGCCGGGGTCCTCGCCAGCAGGTCGTCGTCGACCAGCTCGGTGGACGGCACCGGGACGACCAGGTCGTCGAGCGACCCCACGTCGATCGTCGCCTCCCGCTCGGGGGGCGGCGACCCGAAGACCACGGTCGCGCCCTGTCGGGCGGCGGCGGTGAACGCGTCCAGTTCGTCGAACGACGCCAGCTCCGGAGCCGGGACGACGATCAGGTCGCCCCGGCCGAACCCCTGCCGGGCCACCGAGGTGGCGGTGCGGGTGTCGACCCCGGCGCCGCGGTCCCGCAGGATCGTCGCCACCGCCGCGTACCCCGACGGCGCGGTCGACCCCGGGTCGAACGGCGGTGGACCGGCGGCACCGAGCGAGAGCACCACCACGACGACCGCCCCGACGGCGACGGCGACGACGCCGAGCAGCGCGCCGCGGTTCACGGGGCGCCGACCTCGGTCCGGGCGGAGGCTCCCGCGCTCACCACGTCCCGGCGGGCGGCCAGCACCTGCGCTGCGGCGTGGCGCAGCCGGGCGTGGTCGTCCGGACCTGTCGGGAGCTCGGCGTACCAGGCCAGCTCGAACACCGTCGAGACCGTGTCGAACGCCTGCGAGGCGTCCGGGGTGGTGCAGGCCAGCTCGGTCCGCAGCTCTCGCGTGGTCAGGCCGGGCACGTCCGGGAGCTGCCGCCGGTCCACCAGCGTCCGGACGAGCTCGCGGTACCGGGCCCGGACGGCCTCGGCCCACCGTCCGGCGGCCTCGTGCCCGGCGGCGTCGGCCGCCCACTCCCCCGCAGGTCGGCGGTGCTCCACCTCGACCTCGCCCGGCGTCCCGTCGGGCCGCTCCCGGCGGACCCGGCGGCGCAGCGCCACCACCACCACGACCACCACGGCGACCACGGCGGCGACGATGAGCAGCCAGGCGACGAACCCGCCGACGCCCCCACCGAAGCTCGCCCCGGGTCCACCGAACGACGGTGCGACGAGGTCACCGATGAACTCGCCGATCCGCTCGAGCACCCGGTCGACGAACGACGGCGCGTAGTCGTAGGCGCCGTCGGACATCACCCGCTCGACGTCGTCGGTGATCGGTCCCGGCACCTGGAACGGCAGGCTCACCGGATCACACCAGTCCCCGCACCGCTGCCCGGGCGTCGAGGTCCGCACCCTCGACCCGGCAGCGGAGTTCGAGCCAGGCCCGAGCGGCGATGCAGGCCGTGAGGGGGACCGTCACGAGCACGACGAGCCCGGCGGCCTGGCCGACCACCGCGGCCACGGTGCCGCTGACCCCGAAGGTCGACACCAACGTGAGTGGCCCGACCAGCACGACGAGTTGGAGCACCGAGGTGATGACCAGTCCACCGACGCAGATCCCGAGCGCCTGCGGGTAGCTCCGACGGGTGAGTGCGACCGACCGGCCGACCGCTGCGAACGGACCCAGCCGTTCCCCGCCGGCCACCACCGCTGCGATGAACACGAGTGCGTCGGCCAGGACGAAACCGACACCGAGGAAGCACGACGCAGGGAGCTTGATGGCGAGCGTCACCAACGTCAGCACCGGTGCGACCCACGCACGGCGCAGGGCGGCTCCGGCGATCTGCGACCACGTCGGGTCGACGTCCTCGCTCCACGCCCGCGCCGTGGCGCCCACCGCCAGGCCCACCCAGGTCGTGACGACCGCCCCGAGCAGGGCGAACAGCAACGACCAGCCGGAACTCGACGACGACGCCGCCAGGAACTCCAGCGACGACGGTGTGGACAGCGGGTCGACGGCGGGCGACGTCGCGGCGCGCAGCACGACGACCAGTTCGGCGGCGATGAGCGGCAGCAGGGGCAGGGCCGCCAGTCCGACGAGCCGGCCGAACCGGAACCGCAGCATGGCGAAGCCGCCGTCGAGCACACCGAGCACTCCCACCGGACGCAGGTCCCCGAGCGGCTGGTCCTCCCCGAGTCCCACCGGGGGATCGACCGGGAGCGGCTCGTCACCCCGGGCGACCGCCACACCGGCACCACCTGCACCGGCGAGCGGCACGGCCGTGGTCCCGGCACCGGGCGGACCAGCACCGGCACCGGGTGCTGCCGAACCCGGGGCGCTCCAGTCGGTCGCTGTCACGCGGCCATCCTCCCACGCAGGCAGACTGGCCGCGTGGCCGACGGATCCCCTCCACCGCTCCCGTTCCGGGCGGACACCTACGGCCGGAGCTTCGCCGACGTGTACGACGACTGGTACCCGACCGACGACGCCACCCGGGCCGCAGCCGGGGCGCTCGCCGAGCTCGCCGACGGGCACGAGGTGCTGGAACTCGGCGTCGGCACGGGGCGGCTGGCCCTCGAGCTCGCCGACCGTGGTGTGCGGGTGGTCGGCCTCGACCCGTCGGCGGAGATGCTGGAGGCACTGCGCGCCAAGGATCCCGGCGGCCGTGTCCGCACCGTGCTCGGTGACGCCGGCGACCCGGCGTCGTGGCCCGACCGGTCCGTCGGGGTCGTCGTCGCCGTCGACAACCTGCTGTGCAACCTCCACGACGCCGCCGCCCAGCGACGCTGCGTCGCCACCGCCGCAGCGCACCTGCGGCCGGGCGGACACCTGGTGGTGCAGGTGTTCGTCCCCGCCCCGCTGCTCGAACGTGAGCGCACCCTCGAGGTCCGCCGGGTCGACGCCGACGGGGTGCAGCTGATCGCCACCGACGCCGACCCGGCCACGGGGGCGGTCGCCGGGGCGCACGTCGAACTCCTCGACGGACGACCGCCGAGGGTGCGGCCCTGGCGGGTCGTCCCGGTTCCGGTCGACGACCTGGACCGGTGGGCGTCCGAGGCAGACCTGGTCCTGGTCGAGCGCGCCGCCGACTGGGTGGGCACGGCGTTCGGCCCGTCGAGCGCCGGTCACGTCAGCACCTACCGCCGCACCTGACCCCGGGCGGCGCACCGGGACCGGCGTCGCGGCTCAGAAGGCCCGCAGCTTGGCGATCTGGTGCGCGAGGGCCACCAGCCGGCGGTCCTGGTCCCAGAGCTCGGCGGTCCCGCTGGCGTAACCGTCGGAGGCCGTCTGGGCCCGGGTGTGCTGGAGGATCCACTCGGTGCGGACCTCGTCGACGAACCGCATCCCGATCTGCAACGACAGGATCAGGAAGAACCCGTGCTGGGTCCCGATCCCGGCGCCCACTGCCGGCCCGAGTACGTCACCGGGGACGGCGACGATCCCCGGCACCCAGCAGCCGTCCGGCCCCACGGGCGAGCGGTTGAAGCGGAACCACGACGAGGCCTGCGGCTCACCGGGCGGTACGTCGACCTGACCCCAGTGGAGTCGGCCCTCGGCGAGCCGCCAGTCGGTCTGCCGGTGGTACGGGATGTCGGCGAAGGGGTTGTCGACCACCGCCGGACGGGGGGCGTAGTCCTCGGGGCCTCCCACGTCGGGGGCCACGGCACCCTGCAACCGGTACGGGGACTCCGGCTCCCGGCGCCCGAGGACGCACGAGACCACGAGGTCGCTGCGCGCCGGCCCACCCGGGGACGGGTCATTCGGATCGAGGGACCAGAGCCTCGCCACGGCCTGCGCCGCGGTGCGCCCCTGCCGGAGCACCTCCACGTCGACGGCGACCGGACCGCACGGGACCGCCTGACAGAACGTGGCGTCGGCCGACACCAGGGAGAGGTCGGGCCGGTCGACCGCGTGCACCACCGCCCGGATGGCGGTGGCCATCGTCACCCCACCGAACGCGTAGACGACCCGCCAGGCCTCGGGAATGTCGACCCGGTAGCGACCGGCGACGCCGTCGACCGGCACGACGTCGGTGTCGCGGACCACGTCGCCCGGGGGGATCTGGTCGACGGGGGTCGTGGTCGGCTGCGGAGTCGTCACGTCCCCATGGTGGCCGGGGCCCGACCGCCAGCACGAACCGGACGGTCGGGCCCGCGACCTCCCGGACGGGACGGGTGGGGCCCGTCGCACACGGCGCCGTAGCCTGCGCCCATGTCGGAACTCACCGTCTCGGTCGACCTCGACGCCTCCCCGGAGGTCGTGTGGGACTACGTCGAGGACATCGCCAGCCACGTCGAGTGGATGGAGGACGCCGTGGCGATCCGGTTCACGTCGCCGACGACGTCCGGGGTGGGCACCACCTTCGACTGCGACACCGCCATCGGACCGTTCCGGCTGGTCGACCACATGGAGATCACCGAGTGGGCACCCGCCCGGGCCATGGGCGTGCGCCACGTCGGGATGGTGACGGGGACCGGCGTGTTCCGGCTCGAGGCGCTCGACGGCGGCCGACGCACCCGGTTCACCTGGACCGAGGAGCTGACGTTCCCGTGGTGGATGGGCGGGCCGCTCGGAGCACGCGTGGCCCGACCGGTGCTGGCGCACGTGTGGCGCCGCAACCTGGTCAACCTCCAGTCGGGCGTCGCCGACCACGTCCGGCGCACGGCTCCGACCTCCTGAGGCCTCGGCCCCGGGGGAGGTCCGCCTCAGACGACGTCACCCGCGAGCGCGGTCGCAGCGGCGACGGCGAACGCTGCGACTCCCGCTCCGAACAGCACGAGGAATCCCGTTCGCACACCGGTGCTGGTCTGCGGCCACGACCTGGGCTGGACCACGGCCCCGGCGACGGCCCCGGCGAGCAACCCACCCACGTGTCCGCCGACCGAGATGCCCGGCAGGGTGAAGGTGATCACCAGGTTGATCGCGACGAGCCCGCCGATGCCGGTGTTCCACGGGTTCTGCCGGGCCCGGAGCTGCAGCACGACGAGCGCCCCCATGAGCCCGAACACCCCGCCCGAGGCGCCGAGCGTGGGGGCGTTCGGCGAGAGCAACATCACCCCGAGCGCCCCACCGAGCACCGACACCACGTAGCAGAGCAGGAAGTTCAGGTGGCCGAGCGCGCCCTCGAGCTCCTTGGCGAGCAGCCAGAGCAGGAACATGTTCATGAGCAGGTGGATCGGCCCGGAGTGCAGGAACGCCCCCGTCACGAGCCGCCACCACTCCCCATCGGCGACGAACGGCCCCCAGGTCACGAACCGCTCGAACACACCACCGCTCGTCCCGGCGATCGACCCTGCGGCCAGCCCGGCGAGCACGAACGCCGCCAGGTTGAGCCCGATCAGGACCTTGCCGACCACCACCTCGTCGCCGCCGGTGCGCACCGGCACCACCGAGCTGCGACGGGCCCCGGCGGACGCGCAGTCGGGACACTGGAAGCCCACGGCCGCCTGGTGCATGCACTGTGGACAGATGGGACGCTCGCAGCGCTGGCAGCGGACGCCCACCTGACGGTCGGGGTGCCGGTAGCACGTGACGACGGCGGTCGGCTCCACGGGCTCAACGTACCGCCGAGGGCGACGGGCTCAGCGTCGGCGGAGGATGCGCAGCACGGCCCCGGCGCCGTGACCGCGCCACACCCGCCACAACTCCTCCCAGAAGCCCGCACCCCAGCCCAGGTGCATGGCGGCGAACGCCGCGGGGAGCATCAGCTTCGAGCGCGCCCCGGCGACGGTCCTCGCCGTGCGGGCCGACGCGGCAGCGAGGGCCAGGCCGTAGGCGACGAACGGAGCCAGGGCCAGGGCACGGAGCCGGCGCACGGGGGCGAGCAGGACACCGAGCACGAGACCCGCCACGAGCGCCGGGGCGACGTAGTGGCGCAGCGCACCCGACTCGGGGTGGCGGAGCAACGTGTTGACCTTGCCCCGGCCGTACCGGCGGTACTGGCGGGCGAAGGCCCGCACCGTGGACGGACAACGCCAGTCGATCCGCAGCGCCGGGTCGAACAGCAGCTCCCGGCCCGAACGTCGGACGCGGTAGTCGAACTCGTAGTCCTGGTTGGTGACCATGTCCTCGTCCCAGCCACCGAGCTCGCGCACGACGTCGACCGGGTAGGCCCCGAAGGGGACGTGGTCCACCACCTGCACGGTGGTGCCGTGGTGGTAGGTGCTGTTGCCCACACCGAACGGTGACGCGAGCGCGGCGGCCACCGCCCGTCCCTGGTCGGTGTCCGCGACGGCGTCCTTGCGGCCTCCGACACCACCCCACCGGCCGGTGCGCAGGTGCTCCACGGCAACCGCGACGTAGTCAGGCGGCAGGGTCGAGTGCCCGTCGTTGCGGACCCACCAGATGCCCCGGGCCACCTCCAGCGCCCGGTTCAGCGAGCTCGGGACGATGCGCTTCGGATTGACCACCAGCTCGACCCGCTGGTCGGCGGCGGCGTACTCCTCCACGATCGCGACGGTGTCGTCGGTCGACTCACCGTCGACCACCACCACCTGCAGGTTCCGGTGGGTCTGGGCGAGGATCGAGTCGAGGCAGGCCCGCAGGGTCGACCCCTCGTTGCGCACCGGGACCACGACCGTCACCAGGTCGGGTTCGGGCGCGTTCGACCCGGTCCCGTTCGACCCGGTCCCGTTCGATCCGGCTCCGTTCGACGCCGGGTCGCTCACGACGTTGCCTCCGGGTGCTCATCCCCGAGCCGCTCGGGCAGCGGCTCGAGCACCACGACCGCGAGCGGCGGCAGGCTGAGCAGCAGCGACGCAGGTTGTCCTTGCCACGGTGTGGTCGTCTCGGCAGTCACCGGCCCCTCGGTGGGATCGTGTCCGGAGCCACCGTAGACCCCGTCGTCGGTCGACAACGAGACCCGCCACCGCGCCGCGACGGGCACCCCGATCCGGTACCCGGGCCGGGGCACGGGCGTCAGGTTGGCCGCCACCACCACCGGACTCCCCGCACCACCGGTGCGTCGTCGGGCGAAGGAGAACACGGACTGGTCACGGTCGTCGGCGTCGAGCCACCACCAGGTCGACGGGTCGTCGTCGCCCTCCCACAGGGCCGGGAGTCGCTCCTGCAGCCGGTTGAGGTCACCGACCAACCGGTGGACGCCGGCGGGCAGCGGCTCGTCGAGCAGCCACCAGTCGAGCTCACGGTCGTGGGACCACTCACGCTCCTGGGCGAGTTCGGCCCCCATGAACACGAGCTGGCGGCCGGGGTGGCACCACTGCCAGGCGAGCAGCGCCCGGAGGTTGGCGGCCCGCTGCCAGCCGTCACCCGGCATGCGGTCGATCAGCGAACCCTTGCCGTGGACGACCTCGTCGTGGCTGAGCGGCAGGATCCAGCGTTCGTGACCCGCGTAGACCATCGGGAAGGTCAACTCGTCGTGGTGGTGGACCCGGTGGACCGGATCACGGCCGAAGTAGGTGAGCGTGTCGTGCATCCACCCGAGGTTCCACTTGCGGCCGAATCCCAGCCCCCCGTGGTCGACCGGTGCCGTGACCCCGGCCCACGACGTCGACTCCTCGGCCACGACGAGCGCGCCGGGGTGGTCACGGGCCACCACCTCGTTGAGCTCACGGACGAAGGCGATCGCCTCGAGGTCCTCCCGGCCACCGTGCTCGTTGGGGATCCACTCCCCGGGCGCCCGGGAGTAGTCCCGGTAGATCATCGACGCCACGGCGTCGACCCGCAGCCCGTCGACCCGGAACTCCTCGAGCCAGTAGGCGGCGTTGGCGACCAGGAAGTTCCGCACCTCCCGGCGGCCGTGGTTGAACACGAGCGTCCCCCAGTCGGGGTGCTCACCCCGTCTGGGGTCGTCGTGCTCGTACAGCGCGGTGCCGTCGAAGCGGGACAGCGCCCACGGGTCACGGGGGAAGTGCGCCGGGACCCAGTCCAGGATCACGCCGAGCCCTGCCTCGTGGCAGGCCTCGACCAGCTCCCGCAGGTCGTCCGGGGAGCCGAGCCGGGCGTCGGGGGCGTAGTAGCCGGTCACCTGGTAACCCCAGGAACCTGCGAAGGGGTGGGTGGCGACGGGGAGGAACTCCACGTGGGTGAACCCCAGTCCGGCCGCCCACGCCGGGAGCGACCGGGCGAGTTCGCGGTAGCCGTGCGGACGGCCGTCGGGGTGCCGACGCCACGACCCGAGGTGCACCTCGTAGACCGAGAGCCGCCCGGCGTTGCGCAGCGTCCGCTCGGCGCGCCAGTCCCCGGTCGAGCGCCACCGGTGCACCGACCGCCACAGCACCGAGGCGTTCGCCGGTGGCACCTCGGCGGCCGTGGCCACCGGATCGGCCCGCTGGGTCCGGCGCCCGGCCCGGTCCTCGACCAGGTACTTGTAGGCGTGGCCGACCCGGGCCCGGTCGTCCCGGCCGGCCCACACCCCGAGGTCGCCCACCGGCTCGAGGGCCGCGGCGTGGGCGGGGTCCTCGCTCCAGTGGTTCCAGTCCCCCAGCACCCGGACGGACCGGGCGTTCGGGGCCCACACGGCGAACCGAGCCCCGTCGTCGTCGGGGTGCCCGCCGAGGACCTCCCAGAGCCGGTGGTGGCGACCCTCGGCGAACAGGTGCTGGTCGACCGCACCGAGCAGGTCGTCGGACCCCACGGTCAGTCCCGGTCGTCGGGCGGGGGGAGACGGTCCTCGAGCAGGTCCTCGACCGCCCGGACCGGCAGCTCGATCAGGTCCGGCCGGTGGGCGAGCTCGTACGCCACCTCGTACACGGCCTTGTCGAGCTCGAACATGCTGAGCAGGCCGTCGCGGGCCGCTCGCGTCGAGGGGAGCAACCGGTGGGCCTCGTCGAAGGATGCGTACCCCGACAGGAACGCGTTGACCGACCGGACCGCCCAGGACTCGGCGAGGACGCGGATCTCGTCGTCGGGCACCGGCCACTCACGCAGGGCCATGCCGGCGGCGTAGTGGAACGACCGCGTCATCCCCGCCACGTCCTTGAGCGGTGACGACGGCCGGCGGCGCTCCTCGACCGGGCGACCCGGTTCGCCCTCGAAGTCGAGCACCATCCAGCGGTCCCCCAGCCGGAGCACCTGTCCGAGGTGCAGGTCACCGTGGATGCGGATCTCGGCGCCCAGGTCGTCCGCCGTGCGCAGCCGCCGGTACACCGACTCGATCCGGGCGGTGTCGAGCACCCCGTCGGCGACCCGGTGCGCCTGGGCGGTCATGTCGAGCGCCCACGCCGTGCCGTCACCGGGCTCGGTCCCGAACGCGTCGGCGAGCGCCACGTGGAGCTCGGCCACGTCGCGACCGAGGCGGTGGGCCTCGTCGGCGAAGTCGAGCCGACAGTCCCGCGGCGGTCGGCGACGGTTGAACACCTCACGCAGGGAGTCCATCGCCAGGCTGACGCCGTCGCCCCGGGCCCGCTCGTAGCGGCGGACGACCACCAGGTCGGTCGCCCCCCGACGCCAGACGCTGAGCGGCACGGGCACCCCGCCGAACCCGTTGCGGCCGAGCGCCTCGGTCACCTCCACGTCGGGGTTGGGCCCCCGGGTGACCTTGCGGAAGACCTTCACGATGTAGCGCTCGTCGAGGACGAGCGACGTGTTGGACTGCTCCCCTCCCTCGAGCCGGACCGTCGTGAACTCGAGCGACGGGTCGACGTGCGAACAGAAGGCTGCGGCGAGCTGCGGATCGGCCAGCGCGTCGTACAACTGGACCGTGCCACTCGGTCCGGTGAACGCACCGATGCGGGCCGCGTCGGAGAGCTCCGGTGGCACCTCGTCGGCGACCCCGATGGGGAGCTGGTAGTGGACACCGACCGGCTCCCGGGTGGTCCGGACCTCGACGAGCACCCACAGCAGGGTCGGCCAGGAGTCGACCAGCGTCTCGACACGCCGGACCTCGACGACCGGGTCGCCGGTCGCGGCGAACCAGCGCTGCGCCGACAGGTACGGCGGGAGCAGCGAGGTCAGCTGGGCGGCGAAGCGAGGGGCGTCGATGGTCTCGTCCTAGTCCACGGGGGCGGTGGCGGCACAGCCGGATCTACGACGCCGGGTCGGCCAGCTCGAACCAGAGGAAGCCGTAGGGCGGCAGGGTCACGAAGTACGGCAGCTCGCCGATGGCCGGGAAGGACACCCGTCCGAGGAGCTCGATCGGCACGCGGCCGGCGAGGTGGGACAGGAACAGCTCCGCGGGCTGGGCGGCGGAGGAGAAGTTCGCCACGCACAGCACCGGACGCGCTTCGACGCCCTCCACGGGCGTGCGCAGGTAGGCGAACACCGACGGGGTCGACACCTCGAGGATCTCGAAGTCCCCGACGCCGAACACCTCGTGCTGCTGGCGCACGTGGATCAGGTGCCGGAGCCAGTTGAGGAACGACGCACCATCACGCTGCTCCGCCTCGACGTTGACCGAGGTGAAGCCGTACACCGGATCCATGAGCGGCGGCAGGTAGAGCTGGGCGAAGTCGGCCGTCGAGAACCCGCCGTTGCGGTCGGGGCTCCACTGCATCGGTGTCCGGACACCGTCACGGTCACCCAGGTAGATGTTGTCGCCCATCCCGATCTCGTCGCCGTAGTAGAGGATCGGCGTTCCGGGCAGGCTGAACAGCAGGGCGTGGAGCAGTTCGGCCTGGCGACGGTCGTTGTCGAGCAGCGGGAACAGCCGACGGCTGATGCCGACGTTGCGCCGCATGCGCGGGTCCGCGGCGTACTCGGCGTACATGTAGTCCCGCTCCTCGTCGTTGACCATCTCGAGGGTGAGCTCGTCGTGGTTCCGCAGGAAGATCCCCCACTGGCAGCCGTCCGGAAGTGCGGGCATGCGAGCGAGGAGCTCGGAGACCGGGGTCGACTCCTCACGACGCAGCGCCATGAACATGCGCGGCATCAGCGGGAAGTGGAAGCACATGTGGCACTCGTCGCCGTCGCCGAAGTAGTCGATGACGTCCTCGGGCCACTGGTTGGCCTCGGCGAGCAGGACGCGACCGGGGAACCGGTCGTCGACCTCCTTGCGCAGGCGCCGGAGGAACTCGTGGGTCTCCGGCAGGTTCTCACCGTTGGTGCCGTCCTCCTCGAACAGGTACGGGACGGCGTCGAGCCGCAGGCCGTCGAGTCCCATGCCGAGCCAACGGGCGACGACGTCGAGCATCGCCTGCTGCACGTCGGGGTTGGCGTAGTTCAGGTCGGGCTGGTGGTGGAAGAACCGGTGCCAGTAGTACTGCTCGCGGCCCGGGTCCCAGGTCCAGTTCGAGCGTTCCGTGTCGACGAAGATCACCCGCGCGTCGGACCACCGCCGGTCGTCGTCGTGCCAGACGTACCAGTCGGCCCTCGGGTTGGTCCGGCTGCTCCGCGACTCGACGAACCACGGGTGCTGGTCCGAGGTGTGGTTCACGACCAGGTCGGCGATCACCCGGATCCCCCGGATGTGCGCGGCGTCGAGCAGCTCCTGGGCGTCCTCCATCGTCCCGTAGTCCGGATGGACACCCTCGTAGTCGGAGATGTCGTAGCCCCCGTCCCGGAGGGGCGAGGGGTAGAACGGCAGGAGCCACAGGCAGTCCACCCCGAGCCACTGGAGGTAGTCGAGCTTCTCGATCAGACCCCGCAGGTCACCGTTGCCGTCACCCGAGGCGTCGTAGAAGCCGCGCACCGACAGTTCGTAGAACACCGCCCGGCGGAACCAGTGCGGGTCGGACACGACGTGGGAGCCTGCCGCCGGGGGACGCACGGGGACCATCGTACCGACGCGCACCCCGGCCTCCGCACTGCTGCCGTAGCGTGTCGGGGTGGCTCCGGTCCCCGTCGAGTTCTTCTTCGACATCATGTGCCCGTACGCCTACCAGACCGCCGGGTGGATCCGCGAGGTCCGGGACCAGGGCCTCGTCGAGGTCACGTGGAGCTTCGCCTCGCTCGAGGAGTTCAACCTCGAACCCGGCAAGCGGCACCCCTGGGAACGCCCGTGGTCGTTCGGGTTCGGGATGCTCCGGGTCGCTGCCCTGCTCCGGCGGGCCGACGACGGTGCCGACCGGGTGGACCGGTACGCCGCGGCGGCCGGGCGCTGGCTCCACGAGGAGGGCCGCAAGCCCCACAGCCCGGAGGCCTCGGCCGAGATCCTCACCGAGATCGGTCTCGACCCCGGACTCGTCGCCGAGGCGATCGACGACCCGACGACCATCGACGAGGTGCGGGCCGACCACGACCGGGCGGTCGCGCACGGCGTGTTCGGAGTGCCGGCGCTGCTGCTCCCGAGCGGTCGCGCCTGGTTCGGTCCCGTCGTCGCCCCCGCCCCGACCGGTGACGATGCTGCGGCACTCTGGGCGCTGGTCGCGGCCGCCGACCGGATCCCGAATCTCTACGAACTGAAGTTGGCCAAGACCGACAGGGACATCCACCACATCGCCGAGATGTTCCGCCCCTACCTCGAGGGTCGGGACTGGCGGACCGTGGAGCGACCGGCGCCCTGAGCAGCCGCCGGGTCCACGGTCAGAGCGCGCCCAGGTCCCGCTCGTCGACCAACCCGGCCGCCACGGCGTGCACGGCGAGCAGGTCACGGCGCCGGTCGGCCGAGGACCCGACCTCGCCCTTGAGTCCGCGCACGCCCGCCCTGCTGAGCTTGTCGCAGACCATGTCGAGCTTGCGGTGGTACTTCTTGGTGGTCCACCCCAGCCGTCGGGCCACCGTCGGGGACGGCTCGACCCGGCCCCGGTGCCGGCGCGCCGAGTCGACGAGTGCGACGAGGAGTCGGTGCTGCTCGGCGGACAGCGGCACCCTGCCGAAGGCCCGTGTCTCGGTCGAGGCGGCGACGGGCACGGCAGCTCGCGGTGGTCCCACCGTCGTGGCGAGACCGCACTCGAGTTCGTACCGTGCCGCACCCGCCTCGAAGCGCACGGTGGTGCGCCGGAGCGTGAGGACACCAGACGCTCCGGGACCGACGACGACCGGCACCGGTGCCGTCGCCGTCGGGTCGAGGAGCTCGAGCCGGATGCCGGACCCGAGGTTCTGGAGCCACCACACCCCGTACCGGTGGGCGAAGCGACCCACGACGCGGTGCATGAACGGGTTCGCGTCGACCACCAGGTCGGCGTCGCGGCCGAAGGTCAGCGTGTCCGGCGGCTCGAGCTCGTGCACCTCGCCGACGAGGTCCACGACCAGCACGTCCGGCCCGGGGGGTGCGTCCCGGTCGCCGGTGTCACCGTCGTGGGTGTCACCGGGTTCGCTGCCGGGTTCGCTGCCGGGTTCGTGACCGGCTTCGTCGACGTCCGCACCGTCGTGTTCGTCGTCGTGGTCCATCCCCGCTCCCCCCGCTCGGGCCGCCTCCACACGGCGGCTGCGTGGAGTGTGCAGGTCGGCACCGGTTGGGTCCACGGGGACGCGTACCCGTCCGGTGGGACGGCGCCCGGGCGGACCCGACGGGGGGGGGTACCGCTCGCCGATCAGGCCGGGCGCGGCCGCTGCGACCGGAGCCGCAGCGCCGAGTACCAGCCCCCCGCTGCGGCCGGCACCGCCAGGGCGAGGGTGGACACCACGCCGGCGGGACCGAGCTCGTCACGCCACACGGCGGCGGCCACCGCGTCGCAGGTGTCGGCGGCGGCACCGAGCGCGACCCACTGTCCCGACGGGTCCTCCTCGGTCAGCTCGATCACGGCGCCGACGCCGAGCACCACGTCGCGGATGCCGAAGGCGCGGGCCAGCCACACGAGCGGACCGGGCCTGACGTCGCTCGCCCGGGCGAGCACGGTCTCGGGGATGAAGAGCATGAGCGCCCCGAACAGGATCCGCCCGAGGGCGATCGTCCGGGCCACGGCGCGTTCGTCGACGTTCACCTCTGCATCCTGCCCGACCGGAGCGTGCAGCTCACACTCGCGGACCGCGACCCGAAGCTCAGCCGTGCTCGACGACGAGCACGTGGCCGACCCGCTCACCCGGTGCGAACCGCACGTAGTTCGGCCCGGCGCGCCAGGTCCAGCGCTCACCCGTGAGCTCGTCCCGCACCGGGACCGACTCCGCCCCCGGGAGGCCCACCGTCGCCGGATCCAAGTGGACGAGCGTCTCGACCTCCCGGTCGGGGTCGAGGTTGGCCACGACGATCACGGCGTCGTCACCCGATCCGGCGAGGCGTCGGTGGTGCGTGTGGGCCAGCACGAGGTCGCTGTCGGTCCGGCAGAACCGCAGCGAGTGGAGCCGCAGCAGGCTCGGGTGGGCGCGGCGGATGCGGTTGAGCCCGGCGAGGAACGGGGCGATCGAGCCGGGAGCGGACCAGTCGCGCTGCACGAGCTGGTACTTCTCGGAGTTGCGGAACTCCTCGTTGGACTCGGACTGCGGCGTGTGCTCGCAGAGTTCGTACCCCGAGTAGACACCCCACGACGGCGACATGGTCGCCGCGAGGAGCGCCCGGACCCGGAACTGGTCCGGCGAACCGCGCCGCAGGGGTCCGGCGAGGATGTCCGGGGTCGTCGGCCAGAAGTTCGGACGGAAGTACGCCGCTCCGGGACCGTGGGCGAGCTCCTCACCGTAGGACTCGAGGTCCCACTTGGTGGTGCGCCAGGTGAAGTACGTGTACGACTGCGAGAACCCCACCTCGGCCAGGGTGTGCATGCGGGCGGGATCGGTGAACGCCTCGGCGAGGAACACCAGGTCGGGCCACCGCACCTGCAGGCGTGGGATCGCCCACGCCCAGAACGCCACCGGCTTGGTGTGCGGGTTGTCGACCCGGAAGATCCGCACGCCGCGCTCCGCCCAGAACTCGAACACCCCGCAGCACGCCTCCCACAGCGCCCAGCGGTCGGACTCGCGCTCCGGCCAGAAGTCGAGCGGGTAGATGTCCTCGTAGCGCTTCGGCGGATTCTCGGCGGTGCGGATGGTCCCGTCCGGCAGGTGCTCGAACCACTCGGGGTGCTCCCGCACCCAGGGGTGGTCGGGGCTGCACTGCAGCGCCACGTCGAGCGCCACCTCCATGCCGAGCTCACCGACCCTGGCCACGAACCGCTCGACGTCGGCCAGGGTGCCCAGGTCGGGGTGGACCGCGTCGAAGCCACCCTCGGCGGCGCCGATCGCCCACGGGCTGCCGACGTCGCCCGCTCGGGCCACGGTGCTGTTGTCCCGACCCTTGCGGGCGGTGCGGCCGATCGGGTGGATCGGCGGGAGGTAGAGCACGTCGAAGCCGTCGGCGGCCACCTGCTCGACCCGGTCCCACAGCGCCGACCCGGCGACGAACCCCCCCTCGGAGCGAGGGAACAGCTCGTACCAGGCCCCCGCCACCGCCCGCTCCCGGTCGACACGGCACAGGTGGCGGCCGGAGGAGGCGAGTTCGTGGACGTCGGGGACCGACTCCAGGGCGGCAGCCACGGCGTCGTCGGTGCCGGCGGCGAGCCGGACCTCGTCCCGGCACGTGGCCGACCGCAGGGTCGCGGCGGCGTCGAGGACCCGTTCCCTGGCTGCGCCACGCAGGGCGACCGCCCGCTCCTCGTAGAGCTGCGCCCCCACGATGAACTCGACGCCCAGGTCCTGACCGGCAGCTGCCCGTCGGGCGAGGTCCCGACGCCACGTCGCCGCCCGGTCGAGCCACGCCTGCACCTCGAACTCCACGAAGCCCGGCTCGCCGACGACCAGTTCGGCCCGGTACCGGCCGTCGCCCGGTTCGGCCGCGGCCACCGACCAGCTGCGGGATCCGACGGGCCGCCAGCGCAACCGGGCCGCCAGGACGCCGTGGCCGTCGCGCACCAGCTCGGCGGACACCTCGAGGGGATCACCCACGACCGTCTTGACCGGAGCGCCGAGCGGTGTGGTCGGCCGGACGTCGCGCACGACCACGCGCCCGGTGGCGGACGGCGGGACGAGGCGACGGGGGTCGGTCGGTGGGGTCACGGTCGGCAGCGGGCCCTCAGCGGCGCCGGATGGCGATGTCGAACTTACCGGAGGCGAACGGCAGGTCCTCGGTGGTGAACCAGATCCCCGAGATCCCGAACACCCGCAGGCCGACGGCGTCGAGCCGTCCGATCACGGCGAGTCGACGCTCGATCCCCGTGGCGGGGTCGGTCAGCGCGATCCGGCCCGTCACGAAGCCGCCGGCCCCGGCGGAGAGGTCGATCGCCAGCTCCGCCCCGTCCTGGGTGATGCTGCCGCTGATCCGCCCGTCCTCGGTGACCTGGGTCAACGTCGCCTGGAGGGCGGCGTCGATCAGGAACGACTGGGTGAACTCCTCGCTCCCCCGAACGCTGACGTCGAGGAACACGTCGCCGACGAGCGGCAGCACCTGGGGCACCACGCTCGACGCCGTCGGGCCGTCCACCACCCGGGCGGTGTCGGGGTCGAGGAAGCGCGCCGGACCGCCGCAGCCGATCCGACCGGCGTCGAGACGGCACCCCGGGAAGGTCACGAAACGACCGTCCTCGGACCACCCGAGCGTCCCCGCCTCGAACGTCGCCGTGTCGGTCGTCCCCGCCGGCGTGACGTCGAGGACGGTCCCGCCGCGGGACGGCACCAGAGCGAGCCTCGAGCAGGTCGGGCCGGAGCCGAACACCACCCGGGTACCGTCCGACGACGGCGTCGGCGCGCAGATCCGGTCGGACACGGCGAGCTGGGTCCGGGCGAAGGAGTCGATGGCCACCGAGATGAGCTCGCGCTGTCCCTTGGCCGAGCCGACCCCCACGAAGAAGGTGCCGTCGGGCCCGAACCGCGGGGCGTCGAGCGAGAACAGCGTCGGGACCTCGGCGTTGGACGAGAAGCTGCCGGTCACGAGGGTGTAGCGCTGGTCGGAACCGGGGATCGTCGACGAGAGCAGCAGGACCTCGTCGACGGGGGACGCCGTCACACCCACGTAGTTGCGCTGCGTCGGGTTCCCGATCCGCGTCACCAGCCTGCCGGTGCGGTCCACGACCGACACCACGTTGCCGAGGACCCCCACCGGGAGCGGGTCGTCGAACGACCCGGGGAGGAGCGGCCGGTCACGGGGCGGGGCCGCGTCGGCGATCGCCTGGGTCCCGACGGCGAGGTAGGCGATCCGCTCCCCCCGCGGGCTCCACGCGAGCAGCTGGTCCGAACCGAGCGAGGCGAGCGCTACGTCGGTGGCGATCACCGTCGGCGGGCCGCCGGTGGCCGGGACGAGCGCGAGCGTGCCGTCCGAGCGGGCGAAGGCCACGACGTCACCGGTGGGAGCCAGCACGACGGCCGACTGGTCACCACGTCCGATCGCCGCGCCCTGGGCGACCTCGACCGGTGGGGCGGCTCCCTCGCCCACCCAGACGCGACCGTCCGGGGTGGCGTAGGCCACGGCGCCACTCGGCACCACCCCCGTGGCGCCGGACGGCGGGACGGGGGTGGCCGGAGGCGGTGTCGACACGTCGGCGGCCGGGGCCGATCCCCCCGGGGCCGATCCCCCCGGGGCCGCGGGGTCCGGCACCACCGTCCCGTTGCCAGCGGGTCGCGGATCCGCCGTCGGTTGCCGTCCGCCGACGAGCGCCCAGGCCGCCGCTCCGCCGGCGAGCACGGCTGCGGCGACCACGACGGCGACCACCACGGTGCGGCGTCCCGCGGGGCGGGTGCTCCGACGGGCTCCTCGACCTGTGGACATCGCACCGTCAGGGTACCGGGGCCCCCATCGTCTCCTCCGGCGCGATCCTCCGGTGCGGCGACCGGCCGCACCGGCGGTCACCGTTGTCCGGGGCCACCGCTAGCGTGATCCGACATGAAGGCGCTCCACAGCTTCACGGTCCGGCCCCGGCTCCCCGAGCGGATCGCGGCGCTCGACGAGCTCGCCGCCAACCTCCGGTGGTCCTGGGACCGGCGCACCCAGAGGCTGTTCCGGTCGGTCAACCCGACCGTGTGGGACGACAGCGGCCACGACCCCCGGCGGGTGCTCGCGGAGACGACCCCGGAGCGGCTCGACCAGTTGGCCGACGACCCGGCGTTCCTGGCCGAGCTCGACGCCGTGGCCGCGGCACTGCGGTCCTACACGACCGGCCCCCGCTGGTTCGGTGAGCGCTTCGCCGAGGACCCGCTCGGCGGCGGTGTGGTGGCCTACTTCTCTCCGGAGTTCGGCATCGCCGAGGCCGTCCCGCAGTACTCCGGCGGTCTGGGCGTGCTGGCCGGCGACCACCTCAAGGCGGCGTCGGACCTCGGGGTCCCGCTCGTGGGGATCGGGCTCTTCTACCGCCACGGCTACTTCCGACAGTCGCTCAGCATCGACGGCTGGCAGCAGGAGCGGTTCCCGGACCTCGACCCCTTCGCGATGTCGCTCGACCTGTGCGACGGCGTGCGCGTCGAGGTCGACCTGGCGGGACGGCGACTCGTCGCCCAGGTGTGGGCGGCCCGGGTCGGCCGGACCCCCCTGTACCTGCTCGACTCCGACCTCCCCGAGAACGACCAGGACCTGCAGCTCGTGACCGACCGGCTCTACGGCGGTGACGTGGAGCACCGGCTGCGCCAGGAGATCCTCCTCGGGATCGGGGGCGTCCGGGCACTCGAGGCCCTCGGGATCGACGCCCGGGTCTTCCACACCAACGAGGGCCACGCCGGGTTCCTCGGGCTCGAGCGGATCCGCAACCTGATCCAGCGCGACGGCCTACGACTCGACGAGGCGGTGCAGGCCGTCCGGGCCGGCTCGGTGTTCACGACCCACACCCCCGTGCCCGCCGGCATCGACCAGTTCCCCCGGGAGCTCATCGAGCAGTACTTCCCCACCTGGCGCGAGGCGTGCGGAGTCAGCACCGACGAGATGATGCAGCTCGGGCACCGGCCCGGCAGCGAGGCCGACGACCGGTTCAACATGGCGGTGATGGGCATGCACCTCGCCGAGCGTCGCAACGGCGTCTCGGCGCTGCACGGGCAGGTGAGCCGGGACATGTTCGCCGACCTCTGGCCCGGTGTCCCGGCCGACGAGACCCCGGTCGGGCACATCACCAACGGCGTCCACGGCGAGACGTGGGTGGGACCCGAGGTCGCCGAGTTGCTCAGCACCCACGTCGGCGACGACTGGCAGTGGTGCCCCGCCGAGCGCTGGGACGCCGTGGCGGCGATCGACGGCGACGAGCTCTGGCGGGCGCGCCGCGCCGCGAAGGAGCGGCTCGTCGACCACGTGCGCGACCGCCTGCGGCGGTCCGGTCTCGCCGTGGGCCGCTCACCCTCGGAGCTCGAGTGGGTCGACGGCGCGCTCGACCCGGACGCGCTCACCATCTGCTTCGCCCGCAGGTTCGCCACCTACAAGCGGGCGGCGCTCCTCCTGCGCGAGCCGGAGCGACTGACGGCGCTCGTGACCGACGACGACCGACCGGTCCAGTTCGTCTTCGCCGGCAAGGCCCATCCGGCGGACGACGCCGGCAAGGAGCTCATCCGCCAGGTGGTGGCCTTCGCGTCGGACCCGACGGTCCGCCACCGGTTCGCCTTCGTGGAGGACTACGACATGTGGCTCGCCCGCGTGCTGGTGCAGGGTGCCGACGTGTGGCTCAACACCCCGGTCAAGCCCATGGAGGCATCGGGGACGAGCGGCATGAAGGCGGTGATGAACGGCTCCCTGCACTGCTCGATCCTGGACGGCTGGTGGGCCGAGTGCTTCGACGACGGTTGGTCGGGCGACGGGCCGGGGGTCGCCAACGGGTGGGCGATCGGCTCCGCCGACGGGCTCGACGACGAGCGTCGCGACGAGGTCGAGGCCGCCGGGCTGTTCGACCTGATCGAGCGACAGCTCGTTCCGCTGCACCACCCCGACGGAGGTGCCACCGGCGCGGTGGCCGCCGGGTGGGTGGAGCGTCAGCGTGCGTCACTGCGGACGCTGGGGCCGTTCGTCAGTGCGCACCGCATGGTCCGCGACTACGTCGAGCGGCTCTACCTGCCGGCGGCGGCGCACAGCGCCGAACTCGGCGCCGACGGGTACCGCGGCGCCCGGGACCTCGCGGCGTACGCCACCCGGCTCGACGAACGCTGGCACCAGGTCCACGTGGACGCCGTCGAGGTCGCCGACTCGGTGGCCGATCTGGGGGAGGCCCGGCAGGTCTCGGCCGTCGTGGCGCTCGGTGAGCTCGGTCCGGCCGAGGTCGAGGTCCAGCTGGTCGTCGGCCGCGTCGGTCAGTCCGGCGAGCTCGAGGACACCCGGACCGTCCCGATGGCCGCCGGCGACCCGACCGACGGCGAGGGCCACCTGCGGTACACGGCGGTGGCGCCACTGGACCGGGCCGGCAGGGTCGGGGTCACGGTGCGGGTCGTACCGGCGCACCCGCTCGTGGCCGAGCCGGTCGAACTCGGCCACGTCGCCTGGGCAGGCTGAACCCGGCGCCGTGACCTCCGTCGGCTGAGCGCGCCCCGCTCAGGTGAACTCGGCGCGACCCGGGCCGTGCTCGAGGAACGAGGCCACTCCGACGCGGGCGTCGGAGGTGGTGAACGACGCCACGAAGCGCTCCTGCTCGAGGAGCAGCCCGGCGTCCAGCGAACCCTCGAGCCCGCCGTCGATCGCGTCCTTGGCCAGAGCGAGCGCGTGCCGGGGCCCGGCGGCGAACGTCGCCGCGAGCTCCAGCGCCGCCGGGAGGGCGTCCCCGTCGACCACCCGGTCGACGAGACCGATCCGGAGGGCCTCGGCCGCGTCGACCGCCCGGCCGGAGAACACCAGGTCCTTGGCCCGGGCGGGTCCCACCAGTCGCGCGAGACGCTGGGTGCCACCGCCACCGGGGATGATCCCGAGCAGGATCTCGGGCTGGCCGAACCGGGCGCCGTCGGAGGCCACCCGGAGGTCGCACGCCAGCGCGAGCTCGCACCCCCCACCCAGGGCGACCCCGTTGACGGCGGCGATGGTCGGACACGGCAGGGCCGCCACGGCGTTGAGCCCCCGGAGGAACGCCCCACCGAGCTCGGCGACGGTTGCGCTGTCGGCGAGCGCGAACGGATCGGCGCCGCCCCGCTCGGCGAACTCGGTGATGTCGGCCCCCGCGGCGAAGAGCTTGGGTCCACCGGTGACGACGACGGCCCGGGGCCGGTCAGCATCCGCGCGCGCCGCCATGTCCGTGACGAGCGACTCGAGCTGACCCAACAGGGCGACCGAGAGCGCGTTGACCCTGGGGTGGTCGAGCGTGAGCACCTCCACCCCTCCGTCGAGTCGCTCGTGACGGACGAGCACCGGCCCGTCCGCGCCCCCCGTGGTCCCAGCGGTGTCGTCGGTCATGCCGGCGACGCTACCGGCGGCGACACCGGCGGTGACAGCCCGTGCCGACGAGTCGGTCGGCGTCACCCGCCGAGGAGCCGGACCACCTCGGCCGCAGACGGGCGATCGGCGGGCGTGACCGACAGGCACCGGCCCACGAGCCGTCGGCACTCCTCTCCGACGACCGCACCCGGGGCGGTCGACCAGCGGAGCGTGGCCGCTGCGGACCAGACGTCGCCGGCGGGTCGGGGCCGCACGCCACGGAGCCGTTCCGGGGGCGCAGCGACCGGGGTCCAGGACCGCTCCCCGGCGTGCACGTCGACGCCACCGACCCCGAAGTCGACGAGCACCGGGCCGGTACGGCCGAGCACGACGTTCGCCGGGCTGACATCACCGTGCACCACACCGGCGCCGTGGGCCGCTGCGAGGGCTCCGGCGACCGACCGGAACACCGCCACGACCTCCGGCCCGTCGAGCGGCTCCCCCGCGCGGACCCGATCGGCGAGCGTCGGGCCGACCACGAAGACGGTCGCGATCCACACTGCGCCGTCGCCGTCGGCGCCGCAGGCCCGGATCGAGGCGACGCCCGGATGCCCGCTGATGCGTGCCAGCGCTCGGGCCTCGCGCTCGACACGACCGAGCACGGGTGCCGGGTCCCCGGTCACCCGGAGCACCTTCAGCGCCAGGTGGTCACCACGCCGGCGGTCCCTCGCCAACCACACCGTGGCGCTCCCACCCCGGCCGAGCGGCCGGAGCGGGCGCAGGTGGGCCGGCAGGTGTGTCGGCAGCTCCACCTGCCTCGGCACGCTCGCCGGATCGACCACGTCGGGACCGTACCGGCGGCGCCGTGGAGCGGCCCGGGGAGGTCGACCCGGACCCGCTACATTCGCCCCGTGTCGGGTTCGTCGATCACGGAGCTGCACGAGGACGTGGCGCGGCGCCTGAGCGCCCGGAGCCTCCGCTACACGAACGCCCGCCGGGCGCTCGTCGAGGTGCTCGCCGGGGCCGGACGTCCGCTGACGCTCCCCCAGCTGCTCGAACTCGACGCGTCGCTGACCCAGTCGAGCGCCTACCGGAACCTGGCCGAGTTCACCGACGCCGGGGTCACCAACCGGATCTTCGTCGACGAGGAGCACTCGTACTTCGAACTGGCCGAGGACCTCACGAGCCACCACCACCACGTGGTCTGCTCCTCGTGCGGTCGGATCGACGACTTCACGGCGACGGGCGCCCTCGAGGCCGAGCTGCACCGGGCGCTCGACGAGGTGGGCGCTTCGACCGGTTTCGAGCTCAGCACCCACCGCCTCGACCTGGTCGGGCGCTGCGCCGACTGCCGCTGAGGCGCTGCTCACCGGGCCGGGTGTCACCGGGTCAGTCCGGCCGCACCGACCCGAGGATCGCGTCCGCCGCCGTCCACGGGTCGAGATCTCCGGCCGCCACCTGCGCGCGCTGAGACTCCCACTCCGGACCCCGGCACATGTCGGCCGCCCGTTCGGCGAGCCGTGCGGCGACGACGGCGCGCAGTTCCTCCTCGGCCCGTCTCGCCCGTCGCCGCCCGAGCTCACCGGTGTCGGCCAGGTGCGTCCGGTGCCGGTGGAGCACCTCGAGCAACCGGTCGACCCCCTGACCGGTGGTGGCAACGGTCTCGACCACCGGGGGCACCCACGCAGCGGAGCCGCGGAGCGAGAGGACCGCGGTCAGGTCCCGCACGGCGTCCGCCGCTCCCGCCCGGTCGGCCTTGTTGACCACGAACACATCGGCGATCTCCACCAGACCCGCCTTGGCGGCCTGCACGGCGTCCCCCCACCCGGGGTTCACCACGACCACCGTCGTGTCGGTGGCCGAGGCCACGTCGACCTCGACCTGTCCCACACCGACGGTCTCGACGACCACCCACCCGTACCCGGCGGCGTCGAGCACCCGGGTGGCGTCGGGGGCGGCGACGGCCAGCCCGCCCAGGTGTCCCCGGGTCGCCATCGACCTGATGAACACCCCGTCGTCGAGGACGTGCTCGCCCATCCGGATCCGGTCGCCCAGGATCGCCCCGCCGGTGAACGGCGACGACGGGTCCACGGCGAGCACGGCGACGTCGTCGCCGGCGCCCCGCACCGCCCGGCACAGGGCACTCGTCAGCGTGGACTTGCCCGCGCCGGGCGCACCGGTGATGCCGACCGTCGTCGCTGCGCCGCACCTCGGGTGCACGACCGAGCTCACCGTCCGGGCGTCGTCGCCACCGCGCTCGACCATGGTCAACAACCTGGCGAGTGCCGGCCGGTCACCGTCGACCGCCAGGTCGAGCAGGTCGGCCACAGCGGTCGGGGTGGCCGGGGCGCGCCGACTCAGAGGGACACCGCCGTCCCGAGTTCGGCCCCCTCGTCGGGCTGGACCACCGCCGTGACACCGGGGACGCGGTCCTTGACGATCCGCTCCACACCGGCCTTCATCGTGACCGTCGACGCCGGGCAGCTCACGCACGCACCGCTCAGCTGCACCGTCACGACGCCCGACTCCTCGTCCACACCCAGGAGTTCGATGTCGCCGCCGTCGGCCTGGATGGCCGGTCGGATGATCTCGATGACGGCCTGGACCTCGTCGTGCACGGTGCTCCACCCACGCTCACACCCCGGGACCCCGGGGCGACCAACACGTTCCAGCCTACGACCGCTCGCAGCCCGGAGGGCAAGCGCCGCGGGGACGACCGGCTCATCACCCCGGCGGTGCCGGTTCCTCCACCCGGACCCGGGCCCCGACGCCGACGAGCTGGTCGACCAGATCCGCGTAGCCGCGTTCGAGGTGGCCGGCACCCTCGACACGGGTCGGCTCATCCGCCTGCAGTCCGGCGATCACGAGGGCCGCGCCGGCCCGGATGTCGGTGGCCCTGACCGTGGTGCCACCACGGAGGCGTTCGACGCCACGGATGGCGAGGTGGTGGCCGTGCTCGGCGATGTCACCGCCCATGCGGTGCAGCTCGGGCACGTAGGCGAACCGTCCCGGTTGCACGTTCTCGGTGGCGTAGCTCGTCCCCTCGGCGGTCACGAGCGCAGCGACCAGCATCGGCAGCTGGTCGGTAGCGAGGCCCGGGTACGGCAGCGTCTGCAGGTCCGTCCGTCCCCGACGGCCGGGGGGTGCCTGCACCCACACCCCACCGAGTGCCGGGGCGACCCTGGTGCCGGTGTCACCGAGCCGCTCGATGATCACGCCGAGGTGCCGGTGGTCGGCACCGGCGAGCTGCACCTCCCCGCCGACGGCGGCGACCGACGCGAGGTACGTCGCGGCCTCGATGCGGTCGGGGACGACCTCGTGCTCGACGGACCGGAGCATCGGGACCCCGGTGACCTCGATCCTGCGGCTCCCGGCCCCGAGGACGTGCGCACCCATGCGGTTCAACATCGCGGCCAGGTCGGCGATCTCGGGCTCCTGCGCCGCGTTCGTGATCGTCGTGCGCCCCTCGGCGAGCACGGCGGCCATGAGGACGTTCTCGGTGGCCCCGACGCTCGGGTAGGGCAGCCGGACGTCGGCCCCCCGCAGCCGGCCCCCCGGCACCCTCCCCACGACGACCGTCCCGCCCCCGGGGCCGCCGGACTCGAGTCGCAGCTCGGCACCGAGTCGCTCGAGGGCGTCGGTGTGCATGCTGATCGGCCGGGCGCCACGACCGAAGTCGTCACCGCCGGGAGCCGGCAGACGGACCTCCCCCTCCCGGGCGAGCAACGGGCCGAGCAGGGCGGTCGATGCCCGGATCGCCCCGACGAGTCCCGCAGCGGGGGGCTCGCTGAGGTCGGCCGCGACCCGGTCGGGCCGGGTGAGCACGAGGGCGCCGGTCGGGTCGGGCCACTCGACCCGGCAACCGATCGACCGCAGCAGGTCGGACATGGTGTTGACGTCGTCGATGTCCGGGACGTTGCGCAGCGTGTGGACGTGTCCGGCACCCGCGAGCACCGACGCCGCCATCAGCTTCAACGCCGAGTTCTTCGCACCGCCGATGCGCACCACACCGTCGAGCGGTCCGGACGGACTGACCACGAGCGTCGACACGGCGACCACTCTGCCACCCCCTAGGCTCCACGGGGAGCGACAGGGGGGTCGTGGGCAGCACGGGACAGGTCACGACGCTCGACGCCGGTGCGCTCCACAGGTTGCTCGTCCCCCGGGACGACCCCTTCGTGCAGGAGTCGACGACGGGCACCTCGGCGACGACGGACCCTCGGGAGGCCGGACCACCGGCGACTGCGGGTTCGGTGGAGTTCACCGCCGTCGACGGTCCGTTCACCCACTACCGGAGGCGGGTCAGCTGGTCTGCTCCGGACGACGGCCACTACGACGTGGAGGAGCGCGCCGAGTGGCGGCTCGGCTTCCCGTACTGGAGGTGGCTCTACGAGCCGCTCTTCCGGCGCAAGGCGCTGGACGCACTCCCGGCGGGGTCCCGTCCGTGGTGGCTGTTCCCCGACCGGCTCAGCACCCACCAGGCCACCGTCGTGGCGACCATGGCGCTGTTCAACGTCGTCGGCGGGATCCTCTTCGGGATGCTGACCCAGGTCATGACCTTCGTCAGCGCCGACCTGGGGGACGGATCGGCGGGACAGCAGACCACGGTCTTCGCCGCAGTGCGGATCGGGACGGTGCTGACCTTCGTGGCGTTGGCGCTGACCGACACCGTCGGTCGTCGCCGGATCGCGCTGCTGTGCTGCTGGGTGGCCGTCGCGGCCACGATCGCCACGGCGCTCGCCCCCTCGCTCGTGCCCTTCACCGTGTTCCAGCTCGTGGCCCGCAACGTCTCGATCGCCGCGCTCATCGCGATCGACACCATCGTCGTCGAGGAGCTCCCCGCCGGGTCGCGTGCCATGGCCGTCGGCCTCGGAACGCTCGCCTACGGGCTCGGGGCGGGCACCGCCGTGGTGGCGCTGCCGCTCGCCGACCTGGGTCCGGGTGGGTGGCGGTTCGTCTACGCGCTCGGACTGCTGGCCGTCCCCCTGATCATCAGTGGCGCCCGGCACCTCCCCGAGAGCGGCCGGTTCCACGAGCACCGGACGGCGCTCGACGACGGGACCACGTCCCGACGTCGCATCCGGGGTTCACGCTTCGCCCTCCTCGCCGGACTGTTCGTCCTGGTCAACGTCTTCGTCGCCCCGGCGTCGCAGCTGCAGAACGACTACCTGCGCACCGAGCAGGGATTCAGCGGCCTGATGATCACCGCTCTGGTGCTGACGACGGGCGTGCCGGCTGCGCTCGGGGTCATGGCCGGCGGGCGGCTCGCCGACACCCGGAGCCGGCGCTGGACCATCGTCGCCGGGCTGCTGGCGACGGCCACCTTCGGCGCCGTGTTCTACTCGCTGAGCGGGGCGGCCATGTGGGCGAGCGCCCTGTTCGCGTCCGTGCTCGGGGCGCTGACCATCGCCCCGCTCGGGGTGCTCGGCGCCGAGCTCTTCCCCACGTCACGGCGGGGCGGTGCGCGCGGGGCGCTCAACGTGGTGGCGGTCAGCGGCTCGGTCGCCGGTCTGCTCGCCGCCGGCGCGCTCACCGACGCACTCGGGTTCGGTCCGGCATTCGCCGTGCTCGCCACCGGCCCGCTGGTGGCCGCGGCACTGGCGATGGCGGTGCCCGAGACCAGTGGCCGGACGCTCGAGCAGCTCAACGACTGAGCGGACCCAACCAGTCCACGACGGCCGCAGCGACCGGCACCTCCGCGCCGGCGAGCTCGTGCCGGGCACCCGGAACCGTGACCGACGTGACCGGGCCGGCGACCAGGGCCTGCGCAGCGGCCAGCTCGGCCGGCGTCCCGAACGGGTCCCGGTCGCCCGAGACGAACAGGGTCGGCACCCGGAGGTCGCCCAGGTGGTCGGTCCGCAACCGATCCGGTCGACCCGGGGGGTGGAGCGGGTAGGCCAGCAGCAGCACCCCGGCCACACCCGGCGGCGGCCCACCGTCGGCGCCGGCGGCCACCATCGAGCAGATCCGACCCCCCATCGACCGACCGCCGATGACCACCCGGGCGGGATCCACCCCGAGGCGCTCGCAGCGCTCGGCCAGCTCGGCCCGGACCGACGCCGTGAGGACCGGCGCCCGGTCGGGCGCCCGCCGGCCGGCGAGGCGGTACGGGAAGTCGACCCGCTCCACGATTCGTCCCGTCGCAGCGATCCGTTCCGACAGGTCGACGAGCGACGGATGATCGGCGGCGGACCCGGCCCCCGGCCACAGGAGGACCACGGCCGGGTCACGGGGCCGGCGGCGACGCCCCACGACCTCAGCCCGAGCCGAGCAGGATCCGCCGGGCCTCGGAGAGCTCGGAGATGCGCTCCGCGGCGCCGCCCTCGGCTGCGCCGTGGTCCGGGTGGGCCTCCCGGAGCCGGTCACGGAACGCCCGCTGCACGTCCTTGCGGCTCGGCACACGCATCCCGACCGCCGACCGGAGGTCGAGCACGCCGAGCGCCCAGGCCACCGGGTCCCGCAGTGCCTCCACCGACAGTCCGGAGGAGCGGCCCGAGAGGTGGGCGACCAGTCCCGGTCCGGCACCCGCGCCCCAGCCCAGGCCGGTCCGGACCGCCGAGAGCACCTCGTGGCGCACCGATGGCGCCGAACGACCTGCGGCGTAGATGGCGCACAGCACGTGCTGCGCCGGGGTGCCGACATCCTCCGCCAGGTCGAACCGCAGCGCACCGCGGTCGTCGGACCGGAGCCGGTGGACGCACTGCTGCAGTCCGATCCGGTCCTCCTGGAGCCGGTGCCGCAGGCGGGGCTGGGAGATCCGCCGACCCCGGCCCAGCTCGCCGAGCAGACGCTGGGCGTCGGTGGTGAAGTCCTCGTCGAGACCGGGGCCGAACTCGGCGGCGATCCCGGCGAGCAGCAGGCCGCCGTAACCGGGCGCCGGGTCGGTGGGCAGGTCGACCCGGCCGAGCGCCACGCGTCGCGTGGGCGCGACCGGCCTCGAGAAGTACGACTCGAGCTCGGCGAGGATCACGGCGCAGGGTACCGCCGGGCTCGCAGGTGCCCGCAGTCGGACGGCCGGGCTCAGACGTAGCCGGCGACGACGTCGCGGAGCCCCGTGACGAGCTCGACGAGTTCGTCGTCCGGCACGGCGTCCTCACCCGAGGCGTTGAGCGCATCGCGCACCTCGGCGACGTGCGCCACGAACGACCGCCACTCCACGGGCGAGAACCCGAACGGTGGTGCGAGCAGCTCGACGTTGGCCGCGGCCTCGTCGAGTGCCAGGACGGCCCGGGGATCCTGGGGGTCCCGGGCGAGCCGGGTCGTGGCGGCGTGGACCCCGTCGAGCACCCGGTGGACGACCAGTCCGTCGTCGGCCGAGATCGTCTCGTCGGACTCCTCGGGGTCCGGGAGGGCCTCGAGGATCGCCTCCACCTCGTCCTCGTGCTCCTCGTAGACCACCAGGTCCCCGGCCTCGTCCCACTCGTACGGCAGCTCGGCGGCGGTCAGTGCCTCGGCGAGCTCCGTCTGGAACGCGACGGGCCACCCGCCGACCTCGTACACGACGCGGACCGCATCACCGGACAGCGCCGGCGTGGCCACGGTCTGGACCTCGTCGACCAGCTCGTCGACCAGCTCGGTGTCGCGGGCGTGGACGGTCAGGGTCGTCCCCTGCCAGACGTGCTCGACCCCCTCGGTGTCGAGGAGCGAGGCGAGCAGCGAACGTGACGCACCCGACCAGGGGGCGCAGTCGTAGTCCACGCGCTCCGGGCCGAGCCGACGCAGCGCCCGGTCGCCTGCGTCGACCGTCACGGCGTCACCGGCGGCCCGCTCCCGGCCCTCGACATCCGGTTCCGGGCGCTCCTCGTCGTCCACCGCCCCAGTCTCGCACCCACGCGGTCCGAGGACCGCCCCGGCGCGCCCCCACCGCTAGAGTCCCGGCCATGTCGACCGCAACGCCCGACCGCAACCTCGCCCTCGAGCTCGTCCGCACCACCGAGGCCGCTGCGCTCGCAGCGTCACGCTGGGTGGGCCGCGGGGACAAGGAGTCCGCCGACGGGGCGGCCGTCGACGCCATGCGGCTCATCCTGGGCACGGTGCGCATGACCGGGACGGTCGTGATCGGCGAGGGTGAGAAGGACGAGGCGCCGATGCTCTTCAACGGCGAGGTCGTGGGCGACGGCAGCCAGCCCGAGGTGGACATCGCCGTGGACCCGATCGACGGGACCACGCTCACCTCCAAGGGCCGCGGTGGCGCCGTCGCCGTCATCGCCGTGTCGGAGCGCGGCACCATGTTCGACCCGGGGCCGTGCGTCTACATGGAGAAGATCGCCGTGGGACCCGAGGCGGCCGGCGTCGTGGACATGGAGGCCTCGGTGGCCGACAACCTCCGGGCGATCGCCGCGGCGAAGGGCATCGCCGTCACCGAGGTGACGGCGACGGTCCTGGACCGCCCCCGCCACGACGACCTGGTGGCCGAGATCCGCGAGACGGGCTCACGCATCCGGCTCATCGGTGACGGCGACGTCGCCGCTGCGATCGCCACCGCATGGCCCGACTCCGGTGTCGACGTGCTGTTCGGCATCGGGGGCACGCCCGAGGGTGTCATCGCCGCAGCGGCGCTCAAGTGCATGGGCGGCGAGCTCATCGGGCGGCTCTGGCCCCGCGACGAGGCCGAGCGCACCCAGGCCGTCGAGCAGGGCTACGACCTCGCCAGGGTGCTCGGCACCGACGACCTGGTGGCCGGCGACAACTGCTTCTTCGCCGCCACCGGCATCACCGACGGCAACCTGCTGCACGGGGTCCACTACGACCGGTCCGGCGTCACCACGCAGTCGCTCGTCATGCGGTCCCGCTCCGGGACCGTCCGGCTCGTCGAGGCACGACACCACCCCGACAAGATCGAGAGCTGACGGGGTGCGCCCGATCATCGAGGTCGAGGACCTCATCCGACACTTCGGAGCGACGCGCGCCGTCGACGGCGTGAGCTTCACCGTCGATGCCGGCACCGTCCTGGGTCTGCTCGGTCCGAACGGTGCGGGCAAGACCACCACGGTCCGCATGCTCGCCACCCTCCTCACGCCCGACGCCGGCCGGGCCAGGATCGACGGGCTCGACGTGGTCACCGACGCGACCCGCGTCCGGGCGGTGATCGGACTCACCGGCCAGTACGCAGCCGTCGACGAGAAGCTCACCGGCCGCGAGAACCTCTGGATGGTCGGCCGGCTGCTCGGCATGGACCGGAAGCAGGCCCATGACCGGGCGACCGAGCTGCTCGACCGCTTCCGGCTGAGCGACGCCGGCGACCGTCAGGTGCGCACCTACTCCGGTGGCATGCGCCGACGTGTCGACCTGGCCGTGAGTCTGGTCGGCCGACCGGCCGTGCTGTTCCTGGATGAGCCGACCACCGGCCTGGACCCGGTCAGCCGCATCGAGATGTGGGACGTGACCCGCGAGCTCGTCTCCGACGGCACGACCGTCCTGCTCACCACGCAGTACCTCGAGGAGGCCGATGAACTCGCCGACCGGATCGTCGTGATCGACAACGGGAAGGTGATCGCCCAGGGCACCGCCGACGAGCTCAAGGACCGCACCGGGGGGCGGACCCTCGAGGTCACCCTGGCCGAGCCTGCGGACCTGGACCGGGCCGTCGGGCTGCTCCACGGACTGGGTGACCGTCGGGTGGCCGTGGACCCCCAGCGGCCGGGCCTGAGCGTCCCGGTCGACGACGACACCGAGTTCGCCGCCGGTGTGGTGGCGACGCTCAGCCACGCCGGAGTCGCGGTGACGGACTTCCGTCTGGACCGGCCGAGCCTGGACGACGTGTTCCTCGCCCTCACCGGCCGGGCCACCGGGACCGGGGACGGGACCGGCAACGGGGACGGGGACGGCACCGGCAACGGGGACGGCACCGGCAACGGGGACGGCACCGGCGAGGGTGACGTGACCACGACGGGCGCACCATCGTGACCGCCGCCACCGGCGCTCCGGCGGCCCGGCGTGGGCCCGGCTCGATGCTGCACGACGGTTGGATCCTCACCTGGCGGAACCTCGTCCAGCTCCCCCGGACGCCCGAACTGCTGCTGTTCACCCTGATCCAGCCGATCATGTTCGTGCTGTTGTTCACGTACGTCTTCGGCGGGTCGATCGGACAGTCGCTGCCACCGGGGATCTCCTACGCCCAGTTCCTCATCCCGGGGATCATGGTCCAGACCCTCGTGTTCTCGACCAACTCGACGGCGGTCGGGCTCGCCGACGATCTGCAGAAGGGGTTGGTCGACCGGTTCCGGTCGCTGCCGATCGCCCGGTCGGCGGTGCTGGTGGGCCGCATCTGCTCCGACACCGTCCGTCTGGCCATGGTGGCGGTGGTGCTGGTGCTGGTCGGCTACGTGGTCGGGTTCCGCTTCGAGGCCGGGCTGGGATGGGGCCTGCTCATGATCGTCACGGCCGTCGCCTTCGGGTTCTCGATGTCGTGGATCATGGCGACGATCGGACTGAGCGTCCGCGACGCCGAGACGGCGAGCACTGCGGGGTTCGTGTGGTTGTTCCCGCTGACGTTCGTGAGCTCCGTGTTCGTCCCGGTCACGTCCATGCCCGGGTGGCTCCAGGTCGTGGCCCGGAACAACCCCGTCACCCTGTTGTCCAACCTGCTCAGGGAGTTCACCCTGATCGGCCGACCCGCCGCCGGCACCGTCCTGCCGGTGCTGGCGTGGATGGTGGGGCTCGTGGTGGTGTTCGCACCCCTCGCCGTGTCCCGCTACCGGAAGGTCTGAGCCCCCAGCGAGTAGATTCGCCGCATGGAGTTCGACGAGAACGCTCCGCTCGATTCGGGTCAGGTCGACGACCGCCGGGGTTCCGGCGGTGGTCGCGGCGGTCGCGGTGGCGGAGGTCTGGGTGGAGGCCTGGGCGACCTGCTCGGTGGCGCTCTGGGCGGCGGAGGTCGTGGCGGGGGTCGTGGCGGAGGTCGTGGCGGTGCTCCCGGTGGCGACATCGGCGACCTGCTCGGCGGGATGCTCGGCGGTGGTGGCGGGGGCACCGGTGGCGGTCTCGGCGGCGGTCTCCCCGGTGGTCTCGGCGGGGCGCTCGGCGGCGCGCTCGGCGGCGGCCGCAGGGGCGGGGGCGGCAAGACCGCCGGCGGGCTCGGCATGATCGTCGTGGTGCTGCTGCTCGTCGTGGGGCTCGGCTTCTGCAGCAGTGGTGGCGGTGGCATCGACCTCGGGAGCGGATCCAACCTCGGGCCACCGAGCACGCTCGCCGGCGGGTCGTCCAACCTGTCCGCCGAGTGCCGCACCGGTGCGGATGCGAACCGGCGGGAGGACTGCCGGATCGTCGCCGTGGTCAACAGCGTCCAGCGCTACTGGGCGGACGAGTTCGCCGAGTCGGGCCTGAAGTACCGGCCGGCGACCACCCAGTTGTTCTCGGGTCGCACGCAGACCGCCTGCGGGCCCGGTACGGCGGCGACCGGCCCCTTCTACTGCCCCGCCGACCAGACCGTCTACATGGACCTGTCGTTCTTCAACCAGCTCCAGCAGCCACCGTTCAACGCCCGGGGCGGCGACTTCGCCCAGGCGTACGTGATCGCGCACGAGTACGGCCACCACGTGCAGAACCTGCTCGGGTCACTGCGGCCCGGCCGGACCTCGGGACCGCAGTCCGACGCCGTCCGGGTCGAGCTGCAGGCCGACTGCTACGCCGGCGTGTGGGCCGGCAACGCCGAGGCGACCGGGTTCATCAGCTCCCTCACCCGGGCCGACATCGCCGAGGGCCTCGACGCCGCCGCAGCGGTTGGCGACGATCGCATCCAGGAGGCGACCCAGGGCCGGAGCCGCCCGGAGTCGTTCACCCACGGGACGTCCGAGCAGCGTCAGCGCTGGTTCACCACCGGCGCACAGACCGCGAACCCCGACCGGTGCGACACGTTCAACGGGCCGATCTGAGCCCCGTCGGCCCCCGACCGGGACCCGTCACACCAGCCGAACGGCGACCGGCCCCGACGGGCCGGTGAGCACCGTGAACCCGTGACGGGACAGGAACTGCTCGGCTCCCGACCCGCCCACCGGTGCGACGACGACGCCGGCGCCCGCAGAGGCGGCCTGCGAGCACCACTCGGCCAGCAACCGTGCGCCCAACCCGACACCCCGCTCCTCGGGGTCGACGACCAGCGATCGCAGCTCGGTGCCCGTCGGTCCGACCACGCCCACCGCCGCACCCACGAGCGGCCCGGTCCCGTCACTGCGGCCGCCCTCGGCCGCCACGACGAGCGGTGCGTCGACACCCGGACGCTCGGCGGGACCTCGGGCGGCGACCCGGCACAACTCGGCGACCGGTGCGGGCACCATCCGCAGGACCCGCAGCGCCGCCGGCCGCGTCCCCCTGCCCACCACACGGGGCCGGGCGAGCGGCACCTCGGCGACGGTCACCCAGCGTCCCGGGTCGTGGCGACGCTCGAGGACGTGCACCGAACGCACCGGCCAGTGCGCCGAGACACCGCGCAGGGCGAGCAGCGCGGCGTCGATGACCTCCTGGGACGCCGAGGGCACCAGCGTCACGTGGGGCACGAACGGGCGCCGTCCCGGCCGGTCGAGCGGGCCGGCCACGAGCCGGTCCCGCAGTCGGCCCAGGGAGACCAGGTCGCCGTGCACCGAGAGCTGCACGGTCGGTGTGTCGGGCAGGAACGTCGCTGCGGGGCCGAGTTCCAGGTCGAACGGATCCACCGAGGCTGCGGCCGACGCCAGGACCTCGTCCACTGCGTCGAGGTCGGCCTCGGGCACGTTCACCGGGGGGACCAGTGTCACGTGGGGTGGGATGCGGAACGGCTCGGGGACCTCGAGGCCACGTCGCACCTCGTCGAGCCACGACCACTGCTCCGGGTCCGGGAGCAGTGCGACGAACAGGCGGGTCCGGGCCACGCCCCGACGCTACCGTCGGCGCGGTGTCCGCTGCGTCTGGCTCAGGCGGCGTCGGTGACCGACAGACGCACCTCGGCGCGCCGGAGCGCCGAGATGGCCTCGGGGTCGGCCGGATCGGTGCGTAGACGCTCCTCGGCGCTCGACCGGGCCGCCCGGGCCCGTTCGACGTCGATCGCCTCGGCGAGCTCGGCGACGTCCGAGAGGATCGTCACCCGGGTCCGGCCGTCCTCGTCGGGCGGGGACACCTCGACGAAGCCCTGGTGGACCGCGATCACGACCTCGCCGTCGGGCCGGATCACCCGCACCGGGTGCGTCGCCAGCACCCCGATGAACGGGATGTGTCCCGGCAGGAAGGCGATGTCACCGGTCGTCGTCCGGCAGATGACCATGTCGGCCTCACCCGAGAAGGCCACCCGCTCGGGCGACACGAGCTCGACGAGCAGCGACATCAGACCTGCTGCTCCAGCTCGGCGGCCTTGCGCATGGCGTCCTCGGCCCCACCCACGTTGAAGAACGCCTGCTCCGGCAGGTGGTCCAGGTCCCCGTTGCAGAGCATCTCGAAGCTCTCGACGGTCTCGTCGACCGGCGTGAAGATGCCCGGCAGGCCGGTGAAGACCTCGGCCACGTACATCGGCTGGGCCAGGAACTTCTGGATCTTGCGGGCCCGGTCCACCGTGACCCGGTCCTCCTCGGAGAGCTCGTCGATGCCGAGGATGGCGATGATGTCCTGCAACTCCTTGTAGCGCTGCAGCATCTCCTGCACCCGCCGGGCCACGGCGTAGTGCCGGTCGCCGACCACCTCGGGGGTCAGGATCGTCGAGGTCGACGCCAGCGGGTCCACCGCCGGGTAGATCCCGAGCGCCGCGATGTCACGGCTCAGCTCGGTCGTCCCGTCGAAGTGCGTGAACGCCGTGAACGGAGCAGGGTCGGTGTAGTCGTCGGCCGGCACGTACACGGCCTGCAGCGAGGTGATCGAACGGCCACCGGTCGAGGTGATCCGCTCCTGCAGCTCACCCATCTCGTCGGCCAGCGTCGGCTGGTACCCCACGGCCGCGGGCATGCGGCCCAGCAGCGTCGACACCTCGGAGCCGGCCTGGGTGAAGCGGAAGATGTTGTCCACGAACAACAGCACGTCCTGGCCCTGCACGTCCCGGAAGTACTCGGCCATCGTGAGCGCCGAGAGCGCCACCCGCAGGCGCACACCCGGCGGCTCGTCCATCTGCCCGAACACGAGCGCGGCCTTGTCGCGCACCGAGGTGCCGTCACCCATGTCGGTCTCGCCCATCTCGATGAACAGGTCGGTGCCCTCACGGGTCCGCTCACCGACGCCGGCGAACACCGACACACCACCGAACTGCGTGGCCACACGGGTGATCATCTCGGTGATCAGCACCGTCTTGCCGACGCCGGCGCCGCCGAACAGTCCGATCTTGCCGCCCTGCAGGTAGGGGGTGAGCAGGTCGATGACCTTGATGCCCGTCGGGAACATGACCGCCTTGGGCTCGAGCGTGTCGAACGCCGGGGCCTCACGGTGGATGTCCCACCGCTCGGTCTCGCCGATGGACTCCACGTCGAGCGGCTGGCCGAGGACGTTGAACACGTGGCCCAGGGTGGCGTCCCCGACCGGCACCGAGATGCCGTGGCCGAGGTTGCGCACCGTCGTGCCCCGGACCAGTCCGTCGGTCGGCTTCATGGCGATGGCGCGGACCCGGCTGTCGCCGATCTGCTGGGCGACCTCGGCGACCACGACGGTGTCGGTGCCCTCGACCGAGATCGTGAACTCGAGTGCGGTGTTGATCTCGGGGATGGAGTCGGGTGGGAACTCGACGTCCACCACCGGTCCGGCGATGGCGACGATGCGGCCGTCCTGCAGCTGGGTTTCGGTGACGCTCATGGTGGTCTCCTGCTCGTGACGTTCTGGTACTGGGTCGGTGGTGCTGGTTCGGTCAGATCCGGTCCGGGCCGGTGGCGTGGTGGTCACCGGTGCGGGCCGGGAAGGGGTCGGCGTCGAGGTGCGACAGGAGGAGCTCACCCGGCTCGTCACGGTCTCCGGCGAGCGCCTCGGCGCCGCCGATGATCTCCATGATCTCGGTGGTGATGGCGTCCTGGCGGACCTGGTTCATCTTCCGGGTGAGCTTGAGGATCAGCTCCTGGGCGTTGTCGGTGGCCGCCTTCATGGCGCGCTGCCGGTTGGCGAGCTCCGAGGCGGCCGCGTCGAGGAGCGCGGCGAACAACCGCGACTCGACGTAGCGCGGCAGCAGGCTCTCGAGGACCGAACCGGGTGAGGGCTCGAACTCGAACCCTGCCACCGCCTTGGCGTCACCGGCCTCGGCGATGCGCTCGACGGACTCGAGCGGGAGGAACCGGCGCACGACGACCTCCTGGGAGCCCATCGAGATGAACCGGGTGTAGACCAACAGGATGCGGTCGCAGCCGCCCTCGGCGGTGAACAGGTCGATCACCCGGGCGGCGATGTCGGCGGCCGCCTCGAACGTCGGCTTCTCCGAGAACCCCTCGAACGACGCCGTGATCGGGTAGTTGCGGAACTGGAAGTAGGCCTTGGCCTTGCGGCCGATGGTCACCAGGTCGTAGGCGAGCCCGTCGTTGCGGGCCGCCATGATCTCGCGCTCGGCGGCCTTGATGACGTTGGAGTTGTACGCACCGGCGAGCCCGCGGTCGGCCCCGAGCACGACCACCCCGACCTTGGACACCTGCTCCACGGGCCGCAGCAGCGGGTGGTCGGCGTCGGCACCGGTGGCCGACAGGTCCTCGATCACCTGCGTGATGTGCTCGGCGTACGGCCGGGCCTCGGCGGCGCGCTGCTGGGCCTTGACGACGCGCGTCGCGGCGATGAGCTCCATGGCACGTGTGATCTTCTTGGTGTTCTGGACGCTGCCGATCCTCCGTCGGAGGACCCGTTCCTGTGCGCCGGGCATGGTGGCTCCTGTGGTCGCGGGCGGCGCCGGTCAGCGCTGCTCGTCCTCGCCCCGGTCGAGGTCCTCCTCGGGGAGGTGGCGGGACGACGTGGCGATCGTGGACTCGGCGTCGGCCTGGGCCTCGGCCTCGGGCAGGGCGCCACCGCCGCTCGCCGGGACGAACTGCTCCGCGAAGGCCTTGATGCCCCCCTCGAACGCGTCCTCGTCCGCGATGTCACCGGTGTCACGGATCCCGGCGAGCACGTCGCCGTGCCGGGTGCGGAACCACTCGAGCAGGCCGTCCTGGAACGACGAGACGTCCTCGACCTCGATGCTGTCGAGGTACCCGCGAGTGCCGGCGAAGATCACCACGCACTGCTCCTCCACCGGCATCGGGGAGTTGATGCCCTGCTTGAGCAGCTCCGTCAGCCGGTAGCCCCGCTCGAGCTGGGCCTTCGACACGGCGTCGAGGTCGGATCCGAAGGCGGCGAACGCCTCGAGCTCCCGGAACTGCTGCAGGTCCGACTTGAGGGTTCCCACGGCCTTCTTCATGGCCTTGATCTGGGCGGCCGACCCCACGCGGGACACCGAGATGCCGACGTCGACCGCCGGGCGGACACCCGACTTGAAGAGGTCGTCCTGCAGGAAGATCTGGCCGTCGGTGATCGAGATCACGTTCGTCGGGATGTAGGCCGACACGTCACCGGCCTTGGTCTCGATGATCGGGAGCGCCGTGAGCGAACCGGCGCCGAGCTCGTCGGAGAGCTTGGCGGCCCGCTCGAGCAGGCGGCTGTGCAGGTAGAACACGTCGCCCGGGTAGGCCTCGCGACCCGGCGGCCGGCGCAGCAGCAGCGACACCTGACGGTAGGCCTCGGCCTGCTTCGACAGGTCGTCGTAGACGACCAGCGCCGCCTCGCCCGTGTCCATCCAGTGCTGGCCCATGGCGCAGCCTGCGTAGGGAGCGAGGTACTTGAACGGCGCCGGATCCGACGCCGGCGCGACCACGACGACCGTGTAGTCCAGCGCGCCACGCTCGGCCAGCGTCGCCACCGTCTGGGCCACCGTGGAGGCCTTCTGGCCGACTGCGACGTAGATGCACTTCACCCCCAGGCCCTGCTGGTTGAGGATGGTGTCGATCGCGATCGTCGTCTTGCCCGTCTTGCGGTCCCCGATGATCAGCTCGCGCTGGCCGCGGCCGATGGGGATGAGCGAGTCGATCGCCTTGATCCCCGTCTGCATCGGCTCGCCCACCGGCTGGCGACCCATGATCCCGGGCGCCTGGATCTCCATGCGCCGCTGGGTCACGTTCGTCAGCGGGCCCTTGCCGTCGACCGGTTCCCCGAGGGTGTTGACGACCCGGCCGATCACACCGTCGCCGACCGGCACCGAGAGGATCTGCCCGGTGGCGCGCACCGGCTGGCCCTCCTCCACGGTGTCCACCTCACCGAGCACCACGGCACCGATGGAGTCCTCGTCGAGGTTGAGCGCCAGGCCCAGCAGGCCGGACTCGAACTCGAGCAGTTCGTTGACCGCCGCGTCGGGCAGGCCGGACACGCGGGCGATCCCGTCGCCGACCTCGACCACCCGGCCGACCTGGGTCAGCTCGAGGTCCGGGGCGAACCCGTCGAGGTTCTTCCTGATCGCCGCGGTGATGTCGGCGGTGTTGATGGTGAGCTCGGCCATCGGGTTGCTCTCCTGTGCTTCGGGTCGACTGCTGGGGTCTCAGCGCCGTGCGGCGCTCAGAACGCCTCGCGCAGCTGGTTGAGACGGGTGCGGACGGTTCCATCGAGGACGGAGTCCCCGATACGGGTGACGACGCCGCCCAGGACGGACTCGTCGACGACGTTGCGGACGGTGACGGTCTGCCCGGTGCGGGCCGACAGCGCCTGGGTGAGGTCGGCGATCTGGGCGTCGGTCAGCGGAACGGCGGTGCGCACCTCGGCGACCGTCTCTCCGGCCGCAGCGGCGGCCCGCTGGGTGATCTCCTCGGCGATCGCCGGGAGGTCACCGATCCGCCCGGAGGCGACGAGCATCGACACGAACGACACCGTCGTCCGGGTGGCCCTGCCGTCGAGCAGGTCCTCGACGATCTGGGCACGACGCTCCACGGGCAGGTGCGGGTCCGAGAGCGTGCGGCGCAGTTCCTCGTTGCCCACCACGACCTGCCCGAAACGGAACAGCTCGTCGGTGACCTCGGCTCGGTCGCCCTCGGCGGAGGCGATCGCCAGCGCGGCGTCGGCGTAGGCGCTGGCCCGGTTGTCGCTCATGGTGTCTCCCGTCCTCGTACTGGTGTCTGGGTCGTGCTCGTCGTCGGTCAGTTCTGCGAGCCGACCCGGCGGATGTAGTCGTCGATGAGGCGCTGCTGGGCGTCGGCGTCGAGCGCCGAGCCGACGTACTGCTCGGTGGCACCGAGCGCCAGGCGGGACACCTCTCCCGCCAGGTCCGCAGAGGCCTGCCCCTGGGTGACGGCCTGGTCGGTCGCAGCCCGCTCGCGCAGGTGGGCGATCTCCGCCTCGGTCCGCGCCGCGCTGTCGACGCGCAGGCGGTCGGCCGACTGGCGGGCGTCCTCGATGATCCGGGCCGCCTCGGTGTCGGAGTCGGCGAGCGCCGCCTTGATCCGGTCCCGCTCCGCCTCGGCGTCGGCCCGGGCCTGCGATGCGGCGCCGAGGCGCTCCTCGACCGCTGCGGTGCGGTTGGCGTAGTACTTCGTGGCCACGCCCTTGCCGAACTTGACCATCAGGAACGCCACGATGATGAAGGCGAGGCTGCTCCAGATGACCTCGTTGATGTCAGCCGGCAGCCAGAGTCCGTTGGGGCCCTCTGCTGCGAGCAGTGCGGTGATGGTGGTTGGCATCAGTCGGTCCTCCCGCTCACTTCGATCCGCCGGTGCGCTGCACGACGTCGTCGACCGCCGGGCGGACGGCGGCGGCGTCGACCGGGGCCTGCACCACCTTCGACGCCGCAGCGGCCGCCAGGTCGGCAACGTCGCCCACGATCTGACCCAGCGCCGCCGTCCGGGCCGAGTCGAGCTCGGCCATCGCGGCCTGTCGCTGCTCGGCGATCTCCTGCTCGACGGCGAGCACCTGTCGGCCCCGCTCGGCGTCGACCGTCACCCTGACCTCCTCGACCATGCGTGCGGCCTGGAGGCGGGCCTCGGAGATCGTGGTCTCGTAGTCCCGCCGGACCTGCTCGGCCGCCGCCTCGGCCGCCGCTGCGGCCTCGTAGTCGGACTGCACCTGCAGCTCCCGGTCCTCACGGGCCTTGAGCAGTGGGGGCAGACAGACGTACCGGAGCAGGATCCACGTCAGGAAGAAGAAGATCGCGCCCCAGACGAGCTCACCCGCCGAGTCGGGGAACACGGGGTTGACGGCCGCGCTCTCCCCGCCCTCGGCGGCCAACAGGTTGATCGCTGCGAACAGCATGGTGACTCCTGGTCGTTCCGCCGGTGGCGGATCCGTTCGGTCCACCCGCCCGGTTCCCGGGCGGGTCGTGTGGTCAGGTCCGTCGGTGGACCACTCCTGCGGGCGGCCGCAGCCGCCGCTCGCCTCAGACGAACTTCAGGAGGATGAAGACCACGAAGCCGATGAGGGCGAGGGCCTCGGTGAAGGCGATGCCCAGGAACATCGTGGTCTGCACCTGTCCGGCCGACTCGGGCTGGCGGGCGATGGCCTGGACGGCCTGGCCGACCAGGTAACCGATGCCGATGCCCGGGCCGATGGCGGCGAGCCCGTAGGCGAAGCCCGCCGAGCTGGCGCCGTTGGCGGACTTCAGCGCGTCGCCGTCGAGGCCGGCGGTCTCGCCGGCCTGGGTGACGACCTGTGCGACAGCGTTGGACAGTGCACTCATGGGTGTGGGTTCTCCTGTTGAGGCGCCGCCTGGTGGCGACGGATGGTCAGGTCAGTGTTGCGGGTGCAGGGCCCCGCCGATGTAGACGGCGGTGAGCAGGCTGAAGATGAACGCCTGCAGGAACGCCACCATGAACTCGAATCCGGTGAAGGCGACCAGCATGGGGAAGGCCACCAGGTTGACGATGTTGAGGATCTGGAATCCCCAGAGGGTGATGCACAGCACCGAGAAGGTGACGAGCAGGATGTGCCCGGCCAGCATGTTGGCGAAGAGCCGGACCGCCAGCGAGAACGGGCGGATGATGAAGGTCGAGAGCAGCTCGATCGGCGTCACGAGGATGTAGAGCGCCTTCGGCACCCCCGGCGGGAAGAGCACCTCCTTGAAGTACCCGAGCTTGTGGTGCTTCACGCCGACACCGATGAACATCACCAGCGCCACGATCGCCAGGATCAGCGGGTTCGCGATCCGCGCGTTGGCCGGCATGTGCGCCGTGGGGATGATCTCGAAGAGGTTCCCGATCCAGATGTAGAAGAACATCGCGAGGAGCATCGGGAGGTACCGCTTGCCGTCGGGACCGATGGCCGGCTTGATGACCTGCACGTCGATGAAGTCGATCGCCGACTCCATCAGGTTCTGGAGCCCCCGGGGCACAGCGGCCGGCTTGCGGGACACGATGAAGAACAGGACCACCGGCACGATGAACGCGACGAAGTTGATGAACGCGATCTTGTTGAACTCGAACACGGTGCCCTCGAGGAACCACGCCGGCCACTTCACGAGGTTCTCGACGGGCGGGAACTTGAGCCCGCCTCCCTCGCCACCGGCGGCGAGGATCGAGAGCGGCTGGGTGGACAGCGCCACGGTCATCGGCGGTCACTCCTCACGGGTTCGGCGTCCGGATCGACGGGGTCGTCGGCCCGGTCGCGAACGGGCAGGTACGGGTTGGGGGTCGGTGCGGGCCGGAGCCCCGGGAACGCGAGCGACGCCGAGACGTGCCGCAGCTCCCAGAACAGCAGCAGGAGGTGCGTCACGATGATGGTCAGGCCGAGCGGGACGAGTTCGACCCACGACGCGTTCCGCACCGCCAGGACGGCGACCATGATCAGGCCCAGCCGGAGCAGGAAGCCGAACAGCGCCGCAGCACCCATGGCGGCGGCCCCGATCCGACCGCCGACGGCGAGCAGCCAGCCGGCCAACAGGAAGTTCACCACCACGATGGCCAGCCCGTAGAGGGTCGACCAGACCCCGTCTGCGCCCCAGAAACCGGCGGCGATCAGGAGCGCCACCGGGACGACCCACACGGCCCGCTTCACGATGTCGACCGCCACCGCCATGGCGGGGGACGGCCCCTCGATCCGCACGCCCAGCGGCTCGTCGACGCTCACGCCGCCCGGCTCCGGTCGTTCGTGTCGGCCACTGCGACCCGGTCCCCCGCCGCACCGGGGACCCACGGACCCGACCGGTCGTGCGCGGCCATCTGGTGCCGGTACTGGTAGACGACCTTGACCGCTGCGCCGGCCACACCGAGCACGGCGAGGAGCACGACGAACAGCGGCACGGTCCCGAGCGTCCGGTCGATCCAGAGTCCGAGCAGGGCCAGGATCACCGGGGCGAGGGCGAGTTCGAACGAGGCCGCCGAGCGGTGGGCGCCGGTGGCGAGCACCTCGGTCCGGGCAGCAACCGACGGCGCGGCGTCTCCGGGGGCTGGGCGGGCGGGGTCGGCGGACATCACGGGTGCGGGACGGTCCACGGACTTTGTGAACCTTTTCTCAATCTAGGTTCGACCCTCGGGCGTCGCAAGTCCGACGGGGTTCACGGAGCGACCGGCGGGACCGGTGGTGGAGCGACCGGAGCAGGAGCCGGAGCAGGAGCCGGAGCGACCGGAGCGGCCGGAGCCGGAGCACCCGGATCACCGGCGGCCCAGCGGATCGACTCGACCACCCGGTCGGCGTTGGCCCGACCCTCGTAGGTGGAGCGGATCAACCAGAACCGCAGGAAACGCGCGGTCGAGTACCGGACGAACAGCGCGGCGCCGACGACGGCGAGGGTGAGGCCCAGCAGGGAACCCTGCGCCGCGTACGCCCGCTGGTCCGCAGCGGAGTCACCGCTCAGGCCGACCATGATCGCCCCGAACACCGCCAGGACGACTCCGACCACCATGAGCACGGCGCCCAGCACCAGCAGTCGTTGCTCGCCCGCGCCGGATCCGGCGATCCGGAGGTCGTCGATGTCGTTGCGGAACCGCGCGATCCGGTCGTCGCCGGCCTGCGCGTACGCCCCGCTCTCTGGTGCCGTCATGCTCGCTCCTCGTCGATGTCCCGTTCGTCGGCTCGGTGCCCCATGTTCACCCTCCCAGGTAGGCCGAGGACAACTCGGCCTCCACCTCGGCCGGTGATCCCACCCGGCGCACCACACCGTTGACCATGATGGCCGCGACGTCGGCCACGCCGAGGACCGTCCGGGCGAACTGCTCGACCACCAGGATCGACGTCCCCGTCCGGGCGATCTGCGCCACGATCCCGTAGAGCTCCTCGACCACCAGCGGCGCCAGACCCATCGACAGCTCGTCGAGCATGAGCACCGCAGGGTCGACGGCCAGGCCGCGCGCCAGCGCGAGCATCTGCTGCTCACCACCGGAGAGGGTCCCGGCGACCTGGTTGCGCCGTTCGGCGAGCCGGGGGAACCGACCGAACGCAACCTCCTCGACCTGCGCGAGCGCGGCGCCGGCGAAGGTGGCCATCTGCAGGTTCTCCCGGACCGTCAGGTTGGGGAAGATCCCACGACCCTCGGGAATGGTCACGAGCCCGCGCTGTGCCAGCAGCTCCGGCGCCACACCGACCACGTTGCGGCCGGCCACGAGCACCGACCCGGCGGTCGGCTGCACCAGTCCGCACGCCACCGACAGGGTCGTCGTCTTCCCGGCGCCGTTGGGACCGAGGAGCGCCACGACCGACGACGGTGGGACGACCAGGTCGACCCCGTGCAGCACCTCGATCGACCCGTACCCGGCCCGGACACCGCGGAGTTCGAGCAGCGGCTCGCTCACGACCCCACCCCCGGGTCGCCCGGCCCGAGCGCCACGCCGGCCGACTCGGCGGCGGTGGTCGCCGACTCGGACCGTCCCCCCAGGTAGGCGTCGAGCACCGCCCGGTTGGACTGCACCTCGCTCGGCGTCCCGGCCGCGATCACCTGCCCGAAGTTCAGCACCGACAACTCGGCGCAGACCCGCATCACGAGCGCCACGTCGTGCTCGACGAGCAGCACACCCAGACCCGCTGCGGCGAGCTCACCGAGCAGGTGGCCGAAGTCCTCGGTCTCCCGGTCGTCGAGGCCCGAGGCGGGTTCGTCCAGCAGCAGGACACGCGGTCGGGCGGCCAGCGCCCGCCCGAGTTCGACCTTCCGGGCGGATCCGGTGGGCAGCGCGCCCACCGGCACGTCGACCACCTCGGCCAGACCCAACCGCCCCACGATCAGGTCGACCTCGGTGTCGGGGTCGACCTCGATCGCCTCGGGGCCGACGAGGAACTGCGGGGCCGGTGGCCGGCGACGCGACCAGCTGCGGCGGATCTCCAGGCCGACGCGGACGTTGTCGGCGACGCTCAACGACGAGAACACCTCGAGCCGCTGGAAGGTCCGGCCGATCCCCCGTCGGGCGCGCTGGTGCGTCGGGAGCCTCGAGATGTCCCGACCCTCGAGCAGCACCCGTCCCGACGTCGGCTGCGTCACCCCGCAGATGGCGTTGAACGTGGTCGTCTTGCCGGCCCCGTTCGGGCCGATGAGGCCCGAGATCCGGCCGTCGTGGACCTGCAGCGACACCTCGCTCACGGCGAGGTGCCCACCGAACCGGACCGACAGCCCCTCGATCGCCAGCACCGGCGACGCGCCGCTCACCGCTGCACCCCGACGACCCCGAGCGCCTCGACCTCGGCCTCGAAGTCGTCCTCGGACAGCCCCAGCTGCCGCGTCGCCTCGAGGGCGTCGGCCCGCTGCAGCGGACGGTCCACGCCGACGAGGTCGGGGGACGGGGCGATGGGTCGCCGCAGCTGCTCCGGGGTGACGCCGAGCACCCCGATCGCCACCCGCGCCGAGAGCGCCGCCAGCACGATGATGAGGACCAGCCGCACGCCGTTGGAGGCGATCCGGTCGGCCCACGGGATGACAGCCGCGACGATGGTCACCACGAGCAACCAGACACCGCAGGCCACGCGCCGCGGCCGCTCGGCGGTGTCCTCGGGCACCTCCGGGGACAGCACCAGCGGGAGCAGGGGCACCGCGGCGACGACGAACACGACGAGCGCGGCGACGAACGACCACTTGGCGACCAGTCCGGTGCGCACGGCGATCCACAGCGCCACGGCCCCGCCGGCGGTCACGGCGAGCGCGGCGACGGACCGGCCGACCGCCCGGTACCCGACGGCGATCTGGGGCGCCGCCCCGTCGGGCTCACGGCCGAGCGAGATCCCCATCAGACCGGGGGTGAACGCCAGGACGTCGCGCACCGGGATGCTCA
>CAINRS010000052.1 GCA_903852755.1 uncultured Actinomycetes bacterium
ATGAGCTCCTCGGGGAGCTCGCAGCCGACCGTCGGGTCGACCACCTGCAGGAACGTCTGCACCCAGGACCGGCAGGTCTCGTCGGTCGCGTGGCCGTTGATCGCCCTGCGCTGCTCGGCGGTGAGCGTCGATCCCTCGGGACCCCGGTAGTAGGCGTCGAGCAGACCGCAGTCGGTGACGCCCGGGGCCATGGACATGGCGTCGGGGAACGGCGCCCCGATCACCGAGGCGTCGAGGATCCCCGGGTAGTTCTGCGCCACCAGGAACTGCTGGATCGCCCCGCCCGAACCTCCCTCGCCGATCGTGTGCCGCGGTGTCCCGTAGCGCTCGACGAAGTGCTCCTTGGTCATCGACGCCGCCTCGGCCGACAGCACGTCGTTGCAGTGCACCTGGAAGGTGTTCAGCGTGTTGGTGGCCACGGCGTACCCCCTCGACAGCAGGGCGTCGTCGAGCGTCGGGGGCAGGCCTGGCCCACTCAGGACCAGCGGGGCACCCTGGCTGTAGGTGGTGCCGCAGCCGCCACCGAACCGGTACACCAGGTCGCCGTTCCAGCCTGAGCTGCCGGGACCCCACCAGCCCGGGAACTCCCCGGTGCTCCACTGCTCGGAGGTCGGCTCACGGTCGAGCACCGAGACCCACGCGACCCCGCGGTCGATCGTGCGCACCTCGGTGCGGACCACGAACGGCATCGGACCGGACCCGGTCTCGACCACCTGGGCGTCGGCGGGCACGGAACGGTCCTCGGGCAGTGGTCGCCACGCCCCGGAGGCGTCGCGGTAGTGCCAGACCTGCTGCGGTTCGATCGAGCACTCCTCGTCGAGCGGCGCACCCAGTCCCAGTTCCTCGGTGGTGCACACGAACGGTTCCTGCCGCGGACCGGAGAACACCGGACCGGTGGCCGGGTGGTTGACCACCTCGAGCGAACCGGAACGGTCGCCCCACCGGACCGAGAGGGTCGACGGCCCATCGGGCAGGCCGTCGACCAGTCCGGCGTAGACCCTCGGGTCGTCATCGCCCGGCGCACCCAGTGCACCGGGTCGCTCCACCCCGTCCACCGACAGGACCGGGGCGAGGGAGCGGTCCGACTCCACATCGGCGGGCAGGGCCACCTCGAGCAGCGTGTCTCCTCCCGTCACGAACTCCGGCCGGCTCGAGAGCGTCCTCAGCGCCAGGTCCCCCGTCGAGGACCCCGACGCCTGCCCGGCCGTCGGGCCGGACCCACCCGTCCCCTCGGGCGTCGCCGTCGGGTCCGGCCCGCCGCCGGTGCACGCCGACAGCAGGGCCAGGACGGTGGCGACGGCGGCGACGAGCGCCGACCCGCGCCGGCGGTGGGCGCGACGGTCGTCGCGATGTCCGTCCTCGACTGGGGTCACCGGCGCACGGTAGCCCCCGGGTCGACGGCGCGACCGTGCGGGCAGCGATCGCAGCGGCACGGGACCACCGGCGAGGTGGGACGACGCAGCGGTGGGACGACGCAGCGGTGGGACCGGCCCGCCGAAGTCACTGTCACAGGGGTCTGGTTGCATCGAACACATGTTCGACTCACCGGTCCACCGGACGGTCCCCGACCCGGATTCCCGCTCCGGCCGCAACTCCTGCTCCAGCTCCTGCCGGGGCCGCAGCTGCGGAGCAGTCGGCACGGCCGTCGGTTCCGGTTCCTCGTGCGTTCCCGACGCACTCGGTGAGCTCCGTGACACCACCCGGTCGGTGGTCGAGACATGGATCGCCGAGGACCGGCTCGCCGGCTGCACGGAGTCCGAACTGACCGCCGCGCTCGAGCAGCTCGAGTCCACCCGTCGAGCGGTCGACGCCGCCCGGGCCCGGGCGGCGGCCGAGCTCGACCGACGCCGTGCCACCGCCACGTCGACCGCATCCACGTCGACCGCATCCACCGCCACGGGTGGCCTGCGGGTCCAGGGCTGGCTCGGATGGCAGCTCGGGCTGCCCCGTGCCGAGGCCACCGGTCTCGTGCGCTCCGGCCGACTCATCGCCGGGCACCCGGTCCTCGACCAGGCGCTCCGGTGCGGGGACCTCTCGCTCGACCACGTCCGGCACATCGACCGGTGCTGCACCCCGCGCAACGCCCACGTGCTCCCGGCCGTCGCCGAGCAGCTCGTCGAGCTCGCTCGGGGGGTTCGCTTCGAGACCTGGGCGCGTGACGTCCGGATGCTGCTGGCCCTGGCCGACCCGGACGGCGGTCACCGTCCGACGGTCGACGACAACCGCCTGAGCGCCACCTCCGACGGCACCGGCGGTGTCCACCTGCGCGGCGAGCTCGTCGGCGAGTGGGCCGCGGAGTTCGGTGCCGCCCTCGAAGCCGAGGCGGACCGCATGTTCCGGATCGCCACACGTGACGCCGAGCAGACCGGTGGAGCGACCGCTCGCCCAGCGCGGGCCCAGCTCCTCGCCCTCGCACTCGTCGAGCTGGTCCGACGTGGCCGGCACGACGGTCGGCGGCCGGGTGTCGCCCCGGTCAGCGACGTGACGATCGTCCTCACCACACCGCCGACGCTGCCCGACCACATCCTCCGGCCCGACCACCTCCTCCGGCCCGATCACCCGCCCCGACCCGAGCGCACCGACGCACCCGACGGCACCGATGCACCCGGCACCGGGACCGCATCCAGCACCGGGACCGCATCCGGCACCGTGCCCGGTTCCGGAGCCGACGGGCGCGACGCGGCGTGGCTGCAACGGATCACGGCCGAGTGCCTGTCGGCCGCCACGCTCGACGGCCACCCCCTGCACCCGTCGACCGCCGCGCTGCTGGCCTGCGACGCCAGCTTCCGGGTGCTCGTCGAGACCTTCACGGGCGAGACGCTCGCTCTCGGCCGGTCGCGTCGGCTGGCGTCAGCCGCCCAGCGGCGGGCGGCGATCCGCAGGTACGGGGGCTGCTGCTTCCCCGGGTGTGACGCCCCGGCCAGCTGGGTCGAACTCCACCACACGCCCGACTGGGAGCACGGTGGCGCAACCGACCTCCCGCACCTGGCACCCCTGTGCCGACACCACCACGGGATCGTGCACCGGAGCGGTTGGGGGATCGAACCCGATCCCGACCACGGCTTCGCCGTCACCACCCCCGACCACCGCCGACTCCCCTGCCAGGCGCACGGGCGCATCCGCGACCCGAACCAGCGCGGCCCCAACCAGCGCGGCCCGGACTGATGCGATCCGGTCAGTCCCGGAGGTCGATCGCCTCGCTGATGCGGCGTGCGGCGTGGACGACCGGTGCACCGTGTCGACGTCCGGGCGACCGACCCAGACGGTCGGCCGGACCCGACACGCCCACTGCGGCGACCACCGAACCGTCCGCGTCCACGACGGGTGCCGAGACCGATGCCACCCCGGGCTCGCGCTCGGCGACGGTCGCGATCCAGCCCGACCGGCCGACCTCGCCCGACAGCACCCGACCGGCCGACCCTCGATCCATCGGCAGCGCTGCACCGACGGGCACGATCGTCCGCAGACCGTGGGGCGACTCGAGCGCCGCCACGCACACCCGCAGGTCGCCGTCCGGCACGTACAACTGCACCGACTCACCCGTGGCGTCGCGCAGCTCCTCCATCGCCGGGGTGGCGGCCTCGGCGAGCGGGAACTGCTCGGTCGCCCGACGAGCGAGGGCGACCAGGTGCAGGCCCAGCGCGAACCGACCGTCGGCGGTGCGACGCAGCAGTCCGTGCACCTCGAGCGCCACGGCGAGACGGTGCGCCGTGGCGCGACGCAGTCCCGTCCGCTCGACGAGCTCGCCCAACGACGCGGGACGCTCCGCCACGGCGGACAGGACCAGGAACGACTTGTCCAGGACTCCGACGGCGCTTAGGGTGGGTTCCACCATTCGGGAACACTATCCCAGTATCTGAGACAGACGCACTCCAGCCACCGAGACAGCGAGCGACCCACATGGCAGACACCTCCCCCCGGACCCTGGCCGAGAAGGTCTGGGACCGACACGTCGTCCGGTCCGCACCGGGCGAACCCGACCTCCTCTACATCGACCTGCACCTGGTCCACGAGGTCACCTCACCCCAGGCCTTCGACGGACTGCGCATGGCCGGTCGCACCGTCCGCCGGCCGGAGCTGACCCTGGCCACCGAGGACCACAACGTCCCCACCGCCGACATCGACGTGCCGATCGCCGATCCGATCTCCCGCAAGCAGGTCGACACCCTCCGGGCCAACTCCGACGAGTTCGGCATCCTCGAGTACCCGATGGGGTCGGCCGGCCAGGGCATCGTCCACGTCATCGGACCGGAGCAGGGCGCCACGCTGCCCGGCATGACGATCGTCTGCGGCGACAGCCACACGGCGACACACGGGGCCTTCGGTGCGCTCGCCTTCGGGATCGGCACCTCCGAGGTGGAGCACGTGCTCGCCACCCAGACGCTCCCACAGTCCAAGCCGGCCTGGCTCGCGATCGAGGTCGAGGGCGACCTCCGCCCCGGCGTGTCCGCCAAGGACGTGATCCTGGCGATCCTGGGCCGCATCGGCACCTCGGGCGGCATGGGACACGTCGCCGAGTACCGCGGCTCGGCCATCCGGGGGCTCTCGATGGAGGGCCGCATGACCGTGTGCAACATGAGCATCGAGGCCGGGGCCAAGGCGGGGCTCGTCGCCCCCGACGACGTCACCTTCGAGTACCTGCGCGGCCGGCGGTTCGCACCGACGGGAGATCTGTGGGAGGAGGCGGTCGCCGACTGGCGGACACTCCGGACCGACGACGACGCCACGTTCGACACGGTCGTCCGGCTCGACGCCGCCGAGATCGAGCCGTACGTCTCGTGGGGGACGAACCCCGGCCAGGTGGTCCCGCTGTCGGGGCGGGTGCCCGCACCCGAGGACTTCGACGACCCAACGCAGCGGGCCGCCGCCGAACGGGCACTCGAGTACATGGGGTTGACGGCCGGCCAGCCGATGACCGACGTCGGTGTCGACACGGTGTTCATCGGGTCGTGCACCAACTCCCGGATCGAGGACCTGCGAACCGCCGCCGAGGTGGTCCGGGCCGCTTCGGCCGCCGGACGGCGCGTCGCCTCGGGCGTGCGTACCTTCGTCGTCCCAGGTTCGCGGGCCGTCCGTGACCAGGCCGAGGCCGAGGGCCTGCACACCGTCTTCACCGAGGCCGGCTTCGACTGGCGGGAACCGGGATGCTCCATGTGCCTGGCCATGAACCCCGACAAGCTCGCCCCCGGTGAGCGCTCGGCGTCCACCTCGAACCGCAACTTCGAGGGGCGCCAGGGCCGGGGGGGCCGCACCCACCTGGTCTCCCCCGCCGTCGCCGCCGCGACGGCGATCGCCGGCCACTTCACCACCCCCGAGGAGCTCTGATGGATCCCGTCCGCACCATCACCGGTCGGGGGGTCCCCCTGGACCGGTCCGACGTCGACACCGACCAGATCATCCCCTCGGACTGGCTCAAGCGGGTCGAGCGCACCGGCTTCGAGGCGGGGCTGTTCAGCGAGTGGCGGGACGACCCGACGTTCGTGCTCAACCAGGACGCCTACCGCGGCGCCAACGTGCTCGTCGCCGGCGAGAACTTCGGCACCGGATCCAGTCGGGAGCACGCCGTCTGGGCCATCCAGCAGTACGGCTTCGACGCCGTGGTCTCGCCGCGCTTCGGCGACATCTTCCGCAACAACGCCACCAAGAACGGTCTGGTACCGGTCCAGGTGAGCCCCGAGGTGGGCCGCCTGCTGCTCGAGGCGATCGAGGCCGACCCGGGCCTGCAGATCACGATCAGCGTCGAGGACCGCGCCATCACGGTGCCCGACATCGGGGTGACCGAGTCGTTCCCGCTCGACGACGCCATCCGGCACCGCTTCCTCAACGGTCTCGACGACATCGGGCTCACCCTGCAGCACGAGGCCGAGATCACCGCCTACGAGGAGCGTCGCCCCGCCTGGTTGCCGACCGTCGGCTGAACCACTCGGATCCGCCGGGTCGGGTGAACCGAATCGGCGACCCGGACGTCGAAACCTCAGGAGCACCACTCCGAAGGGGGACGACGTGACACAGCACCGCACGCGACGACGGACGACCGCCTTGGTCGCCCTGGCGGCCGCAGCACTGCTCGCGACCGGCTGCACCGACGACTCCGGTCTGGCCGGACCACCGCCCGGAGGCGGCACCGGAGGCGGGATCGGCACCGGGACCGGCGAGGTGGCCCTGGCGGCGCTCAGCCGCTCGGACTCCTGCGACGCGGTCGCCGAGCGTGTCCGGGCGGTGCTCCTCGACTCGGTCACGTACGCGGAGTCGTTCACGGGCGGCGAACCGATTCCCTTCGGCGACGGCGGACCGGTGTCGACGATGGTCGGCGCCGCTGCGGTGCAGGGGATGGCCGACAGTGCCGGCGGTCGCGCCGAGGCCGGCGGCGTGGTGGTCGCCGGATCGAACGACCAGGAGGCGGGCGTGGCCGAGGGGAACTCCACGGTCACCGACGGCCGCCACCTGTTCACCACGGTGCAGACCCCGACGGGAACCGAACTGCGGGTCGTGGCCCTCGAGGACCCGCCCCGGGTCGTCGGCTCGGCTGCCCTGCCCGGGTCGCCGGACGTACAGCTGTTCCTCCGGGGCGGCCAGCTCGTCGTCATCGGGTCCGGCCAACCCTGGATGCCCACGTCCACACCCGGTGCGATCACGCCCGGCTTGGCCACCGAGCAGGTCTCGCCACCGGTGCCGTGGACGTCCCAGCCGACCACCTCGGTCACGCTCGTCGACGTGTCGGAGCCGGCGGCGCCCCGGGTCGAGTCGACCACCACGCTCGAGGGGTGGGCCACCGCCACGCGGATGGTCGACGACGTCCCGCGCGTGGTGCTCACCACCACGCCCGACGTGGTGGCACGGGTCGGTGGCGCGATCTACGGCGATCCGGCCGGCGCCCGGGCGCAGATCGAGTCGATCGGCGGCGACCAGGTGGTACCTCGACGCGTGATGGCCGACGGAACGGTGCAGCCGCTCGTCGGGTGCGACCAGGTGCTGGCCACCCCCGACGTGACGGCCGGCGTCGAGGATCCCGACGTGACCGTGACGAGCCCGGAGCTCGTCAGCGTCGTGAGCATCGGCGCGACGCTCGACGAGCTGTCGACCACGACCGTGCAGGGCGGCACCGGACTCGGCACCACCGTGTACGCCTCACCTGAGGCCGTCTACCTCACCTCGGGGACGGGGTCGTGGTCGGACCCGACCACCGCGGTGCACCGGATCGAGCTCACCGACGGCGGCAGCCGGTACAGCGGATCGGGCACGGTGCCGGGCGACGTGCTCGACCAGTACTCCCTGTCCGAGCGAAACGGCGACCTGCGCGTCGTGACCACCACCGGCGCAGGGACCACCGTGACGCCGCTGCCGGCACCGAGGTCGGTCCCCGAGCTGGCACCCGAGCCGGCACCCGAGCCGGCCGGCGACGCGGTGGAGATCCTGCCGGTACCCGAGCCGGTGCCCTTGCCGGAACCGGTGCCCTTGCCGGAACCGGTGCCGGCGACCGAGGGTCGCCTCACGGTGCTCCGGCCCGGCCCCGACGGCGTGCTCACCGAGATCGGCCACGTCGACGACCTGGGAGTGGGCGAGCGCGTGCAGTCGGTCCGGTTCACCGACGACACCGCGTACGTGGTCACGTTCCGCCAGGTCGACCCGCTGTTCGCCATCGACGTGTCCGACCCGACGGCACCCCGGGTGCTCGGTGAGCTCAAGATCCCCGGGTTCTCGGAGTACCTCCACCCGCTCGGCGACGGACTGCTGCTCGGCGTCGGGGTCGACGCCGACGACCGGGGCGTCACCACCGGCGCCAAGGTGTCGCTGTTCGACGTGTCGGACCCGGCCCGGCCCGTGGAGACCTCGGTGCTGAGCTACCCGGACGCGTCCTCCCGGCTCCGCGGCGACCCACTCGCGTTCACCTGGGATCCCCTGCGGCGCACGGCCTCGTTCCCGATGGACCGCTACGCGATCGGCCGGGTCGACTGCGCCACGGGACCGGTGCAACCGGCCGTTCCGACCGGGGACGACTCGTCGATCGCGTTCCCGCCGCAGACCTGCGCGCCGTCACCCGACCCGGGTGGAGCCGACGGCACGCGTCGCGTGTTCGTCCGGGTCGTCGGGAACCGGTTGGAGCTCGCCCGGGAGTTCGCCCCTGACGCCGACGGCGACCGGACGACCGACGAGCAGATGCTGCGCACCGTGGTCGTCGACGACCGGATCCACGGCGTCACCGGCTCCGCCGTGTGGACCTTCGACGCCGAGCTCCGCGACCCCGGGGTGCGGACGCCGCTCTGATGCCGGGTCTGACCGGGCCCGAGCGGGACCGGTCAGACCGAGACGGCTGCGACCGAGGTGATGCCGTCGACGGCGCGGAGCTCGTCCTGGACCTCGGCCGGCACCGCGGCACCGGTCGCGATCGCCATGAGCGCCTTGGCCCCGTCAGCGGCGGCCCCGACCGCCATGTAGTCGATGTTGAGCCCCGCTGCGCCGAGCACGGTGCCGACGGCACCGATCATGCCCGGGCGGTCCTCGTTGCGGACGACGAGCAGGTGCTGGGCCGGCGGCACGTCGACGGCGTGGTCGTCGATCATCACCACCGTCGGCACGCTGTTCAGTCCGACGAGCGTGCCGGCGAGACTGTGGCCGGCGGAGCGGATGGTCACCAGGTTGACGTAGTCGCGGGCGGTCGTCGTGGCCGTCGGACGGACCTCGATCCCCTGCTCCTCGGCGACGGACGGCGCGTTGACGTAGCTCACCGGCTCGCCGGTCACGACCGAGAAGAACCCCTTCTGGACCGACAGCGTGAGGATCCGGGTGTCGTAGTCGGCGATCTGACCCTGGTACTCGATCTCGAGGGGCCCGTCCGTCGCTCCGACCAGCCCCGCGAAGATCCGGCCGAGCCGCTCGGCGAGCGCGAGGTACGGGCGGATCGTCTCGGACGCCTCGGCGGCGCTGACGTTGACGGCGTAGGGCACGAAGTCACCGGCGAGCGCGAGTTCGACCATCTCGGCGATCGTGTCGCCCGCCTTGTCCTGGGCCTCGACGGTGCTCGCCCCCAGGTGCGGGGTGACGACGACGGCGTCGAGTTCGAACAGCGGCGACGCGGTGGTCGGCTCGGTGTCGAACACGTCGATCGCCGCCCCGGCGACCTGCCCGGTGCGGACCGCATCGGCGAGCGCCTGCTCGTCGACGATGCCGCCGCGGGCCACGTTGACGATCCGCAGGTTGGGCTTCGCCCTCGCCAGCATCTCGGCGTCGATCAACCCGACGGTCTCGGGGGTCTTGGCCAGGTGCAACGTGATGAAGTCCGACTGGGCCACCAGGTCGTCGAGTCCGCACAGGGTCACGTTGATGCGTCGCGCCCGGTCCTCGGAGACGAACGGGTCGTAGGCGACCACCCGCATGCCGAAGGCCATGGCGCGCTGGGCCACGAGCTTGCCGATCCGACCGAGGCCGATGATGCCGAGCGTCTTGTCGGAGAGCTCGACGCCCTCCCACTTGGACCGCTCCCAGCGCCCCGCCTTGAGTGCGGCGTGCGCCTGGGGCACGTTGCGGGCCTGCGCCAGCAGCAACGCCATGGTGTGCTCGGCGGCCGAGAGCGTGTTGGACTGCGGAGCGTTGACCACCATGACGCCACGGTCGGTCGCCGCGGCGACGTCGACGTTGTCCAGACCGATCCCGGCGCGGCCGACGACCACCAGGTCGGAGCCGGCGGCCAGTACCTCTGCGGTCACCCGGGTCGCAGAGCGGATGATGAGGGCGTGTGCCCCGCGGACGGCGTCGAGCAGCTGCTCGGGCGTGAGGTCGAGTTCGACGTCGACCTGGTGGCCGGCGACCCGGAGTCGCTCCAACCCGTTCTCGGCAATCTTCTCCGTCACCAGCACTCGCACCGGCCCATCCTGCCCGAGGCGCACGGCCGCCACCAGCCCGCACCACGACCCCGGGGCGTGGCACGATGACGCCGTGGCGAACCACGGTGCCCAGGCCGACCCGGTCGACGTCGCGGTCCTCGGCGCCGGGCTCTGCGGGCTCACGGCTGCGAGGGAGCTGGAACGGGCGGGGCGAACGGTGACCGTCGTCGACAAGGGACGGGGGGTCGGTGGTCGACTCGCCACCCGGCGCATCGGCGACGCCCGGTTCGACCACGGCGCCCAGTTCTTCACCCAGCGGGGCCCCGACCTGGCCGCCTTCGTGCAGGAGCTCGAGGGGGCCGGCCTGGTCCGGGAGTGGTGCCGCGGGTTCAACCGGTCCGACGGCCACCCGCGCTACTGGGTCGTCGGCGGCATGACGGCCCTCGCCAAGTACCTGGCGGCCGACCTCGCCGACGTCCGCACCGGCGTCGAGGTCCGGGCGGTCGAACGCACCACCGACGGGTGGCGGCTCGTCGCCGATGGAGCCGAGGTCCACGCCGCCGCCGTCCTGATGACCAGCCCCGTCCCCCAGACGCTCGCCCTCCTCGACACCGGTGGCGTCGAATTGGACCCGGGGATCCGGCCGCCGCTCGAACGCATCGACTACGACCCGGCGTTCGCGCTCATGGTCCTGCTCGACGGAGCCGGGACGGTCCCCGACCCGGGGGCGGTGCAGTTCTCGGCGTCCCACCCCGACCCCGAGCACGGTCCGTTCAGCTTCGTGTCCGACAACGCGTGGAAGGGACTCGCCGCTCCGTCGGCCATCACGTTGCACGCCTCCGCGGCGTGGTCGACCGCCAACTGGGACCGACCGGACGACGAGCTCCACGCGGAGCTGCTCGGGGCGGCCACCCGCTGGTTCGGCGACGCAACGGTGGACGAGTCGCAACTCAAGCGTTGGCGGTACGCAGCCCCGCGCACCCTGTGGCCCGAGCGGAGCTGCGTCGGCGTGGACGGTGCGACACCGCTGGTCCTGGCGGGCGACGCGTTCGACGGACCCCGGATCGAGGGCGCCTACGTCTCGGGACGGTCGGGAGCGACGGCGGTGCTGCGCGGGAGGACCGCCGGCAGCTGACCGGCCGGGGCGAACCCGAGCACCTCGCCGTAGAAGGCGAGCTCGGACTCGAGTGCCCGGACGATGTTCGGGGCCCTCCGGAACCCGTGCGCCTCCCCCGGGAACACGACGAGGGCGTGCGGGACCCCGCCGGCGGCGAGCGCGTCGCGCAACGCCTCGGCCTGTGACAGCGGGACCACGGGGTCCTCGGCTCCCTGGAGCAGCAGCACCGGCGCGCCGATCAGGTCGACGTGCGCCATCGGCGAACGGGCCGCGTAGACGTCGGCCGCCTCGGGCCACGGGCCGACGAGACCGTCGAGGTAGCGCGACTCGAACTCGTGGGTGTCCTCGGCGAGCCGGGCCAGGTCGGTGACCCCGTAGAGGCTGCACGCCGCCGCGAACACCCCGGGACGACCGTCCCGTCGGGC
>CAINRS010000053.1 GCA_903852755.1 uncultured Actinomycetes bacterium
ACCAGGCCCGGGACCGGGACGTCGGTCGCTCCGACCCGGTGGGGGATCCCCGAGGAGTTGTGGGCCAGCTCGCGCTGGTGGCGGACGAGGACGAGCTGGATCCGCAGGAGCTCGTCGAACACCAGACGTTCTCGGGCCGAGCGGACCACGTGGAGGTCCTCCGGGTGGTGGATGTCGGCGAGCGCCACGCCCCGGTGTACCAGTCCGAGCCGCGTGCGGATCCCCTCGGGCAGGGGGTCGTCGATCCCACGACTGGCCGCCCGACGGAGCACCTGGGCGGTCCACTCGGCGAACTCCCAGGTGCTGAGCCGGGCCGTCTCGGACTGCGGGTAGATCGGGATGATCCGGCCGGTCCGGTCGCCGACGGGATCCACGACCGGGTTCGTCATCTGCCGGCGCCCACGGTAGAGCTCCATCCTGCCGAACACGGCGACCTCGACCCCGTCGTCGCGGAGCTGTTCGAGCTGGCGCGCCCGCCAGGGCTGGTTGAAGAACGTCGCCCGGATCCGGCCGGTCGGATCACGCAGATCTGCCGTCACCATGGTGCGCCGCTGCCGGGTGCGCCGGGTCTCGACCCCGTCGATCCGGCACAGGACCAGCCCCTCCTCCCCGGCGTCGAGTTCGGCGATCGACGCCTGGCGGGTCCGGTCGAGGTACCGACGCGGGTACCAGGTGAGCAGGTCCAGCAGCGAGTGGATGCCGAGCGACCGCAGCGACTCGAGCTTCGCCGGACCGACCCGGGTGAGCCGGTCGACCCCCATGCCGTCGAGGTCGAGCAGGGTGAGCGGCGGTTCGCTTCCCACGGCCGGGAGCCTACCGAGCGGATCCCGCCCCGCCCGACGAGGGCCGGGGGACGAACGCTCGACGGGATTGCTTTGCCGGGTGGGCGAGCGGTGGATACCGTACGCGGACCCGAGGAGCACGGGAACCGACGACGGCACGGGCCACGTCGGCGAGGACCGAGGAGCCGGACGGTTGCAGGGAGTCATCAAGTCCTACGATCCGGCGACCGGTGACGGCTCCGTCGTCACCGACACCGACTTCTCGGAGTTCGACCTCGCCCCTGATGCGCTCGTCGGGTCGGTGTTCAGGATGCTGCGCCAGGGACAGCGCGTGTGCTTCGTGCTCGACGCTGACGGCCGGGCCACGCAGCTGAGCCTCGGATCCGAGCGTGACATGGGAACACCCGACCTCGATGCGCACGCCGAGCCCGTCCCCGAGCCCGACCCGCACTGAGGATCCGAAACCCGACAGGAGCGACATGGCGTCTGTGACCAGCAACCAGCGGCTCATCGACTGGGTCGAGGAGTGGCGTGAGATCCTCCAGCCCGACGCGGTCGAGTGGTGTGACGGCTCCGAGGAGGAGTACGACCGCCTGTGCGCGCTGCTCGTCGAGCAGGGGACGTTCACGCGCCTCGACGACGAGCGGCGACCGAACAGCTACCTGGCGAGCTCGGACCCTGCGGACGTCGCCCGCGTCGAGGACCGCACGTACATCGCATCGGAGCGAGCGATCGACGCCGGTCCGACCAACAACTGGCGTGACCCGGCCGAGCTCAAGGCGGAGATGCTCGAGTTCTACCGGGGTGCGATGCGCGGCCGCACGATGTACGTGGTGCCCTTCTCGATGGGGCCGCTCGGCTCACCGATCGCCCACATCGGGGTCGAACTGACCGACTCGCCGTACGTGGCCGTGTCCATGCGGATCATGACCCGCATGGGACAGGGTGCGCTCGACGTCCTCGGCGCCGACGGTGAGTTCGTCCCGTGCGTGCACTCCGTCGGCTACCCCCTCGTCGACGACCAGGGAGTGCGGCGCGAGGACGTCCCCTGGCCGTGCGACGGCGACAACAAGTACATCTCGCACTTCCCCGAGACGCGTGAGATCTGGTCGTACGGTTCGGGGTACGGGGGCAACGCCCTGCTGGGCAAGAAGTGCTTCGCGCTCCGCATCGCCTCGACCATGGCCCGCGACGACGGGTGGATGGCCGAGCACATGCTCATCCTGGGCATCACGCCCCCCGAGGGCGAGACCGTGTACGTGGCCGCGGCGTTCCCGTCGGCCTGCGGCAAGACCAACATGGCGATGCTCGTGCCCTCGCTGCCGGGCTGGAAGGTCGAGACCGTCGGTGACGACATCGCCTGGATGCAGTTCGGCGAGGACGGGCGGCTCTACGCGATCAACCCCGAGGCCGGGTTCTTCGGGGTCGCACCGGGCACGTCCGAGACGACCAACCGCAACGCCATGGCGACGCTGTGGGGGAACAGCCTGTTCACCAACGTGGCGGCGACCGACGACGGCGACGTGTGGTGGGAGGACATGACCGACGAACCGCCCGCCCACCTGGTCGACTGGCGCGGCCAGGACTGGACGCCGGCATCGGACTCCCCCGCTGCCCACCCGAACGCCCGGTTCACCGTGCCGGCCTCGCAGTGCCCGTCCATCTCCCCCGTGTGGGAGGACCCTGCCGGGGTGCCGATCTCGGCCATCCTGTTCGGGGGCCGACGGGCCACGAACGTGCCGCTCGTGACCGAGTCCCTGTCCTGGCAGCACGGCACGTTCCTCGGGTCGATCATGTCGTCCGAGAAGACGGCGGCCGCGGCCGGAGCGATCGGCGACGTGCGGTTCGACCCGTTCGCGATGCTCCCGTTCATGGGGTACAACGTGGGCGACTACATCGGCCACTGGCTCGAGATCGGCCGGTCGACCGACGCCGAGAAGCTCCCGAAGCTCTTCTGGGTGAACTGGTTCCGCAAGTCGGACACGGGGAGCTTCCTGTGGCCGGGGTTCGGCGAGAACAGCCGGGTGCTCAAGTGGGTGCTTGAGCGTGTCGCAGGAACCGCAGCGGCAGCGGAGACGCCGATCGGCCGGGTGCCGACCCCGGAGGCGCTCGACCTCGACGGGCTCGACCTCCCCGAGGAGACCGTGGCGACGCTGCTCGAGGTGGACCCCACCTCGTGGAAGGACGAGGTGGAGCTGATCAACGCCCACTTCGACTCCATCGGGGAGCGTCTCCCCGAGGAGATGCGGACCGAGCTCGCCGAGCTCGAACGACGCATCAACGGCTGAGGTCCACCGGCACCGCTCAGCGGTGCAGCGTCATCGAACGGATCAGCAGTCCCATCACGAACAGTCCGCCGAAGCCGTACAGCAGGTACTGCCACGCCACGAGCTGCTGGCGGTAGCCGTAGAGGATCGCAACGGCGACCACCGCCACGAAGCCGTAGAACACGTGGAACTGCCCCACCGGCACGTCACCGACGCTGAGCAGGTACACGCCGAGCGCGACCTGGACGAAGATCGACACCTCGGCGGCCACGACGAACCACCACAGCGCCCGCACCCGGAACCACGGGACCCAGTGGGCCAGCAGGCACCACACTCCGGCCACGCCGTTGGCGACGACGGTCACCCAGGCCCACCACTCGTGCAGGCGTTGCGCCCCGGCGGTCATCGTCGTGACGGGCGGGCCGACGTCCCGGTGGTCACGATCGGCCCCGTCACCGCCAGATCGACTCGACGAACGGGCCGCCCTCGGCCCGCGGGGCGTCCGGGTCGATGAACCACTCGGTCCCGAACGCCGCGGCGAACTCGTCGTCCGACAGCTGGAGGAACCACGAGTCCTCGGGGATCTGGCTCGCGTGCGCCCGCATGGCGGCGCGCTTGAGGTCCAGCCACGGGGTCACGTCGACGGCGTGGGTGATGATCGCCTCGGGGGAGCCGAACGGATCGTCACCGTCGAGGTCGACCTCGATGGCGTCCAGTTCCGGCCCTGCACCCTCGATCGGCACCTCGGATCCGACCTCTGCGGCCGCCTCGGCGGCGCGAACCTCGATCAACGAACGGATGTGGTCGCGGTTCATCGTGACCTCGAGCACCCGCGGCACCCCGCTGCGTCGGGCGGCGAGGTGACCGACCCGGTGCACCTGGATGTGGTCGGGGTGGCCGTAGCCCCCGTGCTCGTCGTAGACGGTCAGCACGTCGGGTCGTTCCTCGTCGAGGATGGCGGCGAGCCGGTCGGCCGCCTCGTCCGGGTCGGCCGACCAGAACGATCCGGGGGCGTCGTTGCTCTCGGATCCAGCCATGCCGGAGTCGAGGTATCCGAGGAACTCGACCCGGTCGATCCCGAGCACCCGAGCAGCGTCCATCAGTTCGCCCGTTCGGCGTTCGGCGAGCGTCTCGCCGGGAACCAGCACGCCAGGTGCCACCTCACCGAGCTCCCCCCTGGTCGCCACCACCAGGACGGTGCGGTGCCCCTCGGCGTGGGCAGCGGCGAGGGTGCCCCCCGAGGGGATGCTCTCGTCGTCGGGATGGGCGTGGAACGACACGACGGTTCCCATGCGCTCAGACCGTAGCGGTGGCCGGTTCAGCCGGCGACCGCTCCGCTCCGGCGCAGCTCCGCGATGCGTTCCGGTGCCGCACCCAGCCACTCGGCGAGCACCTCGTCGGTGTGCTGGCCCTCGTGCGACGGCGGCCGCTGGATGGCACCGGGAGTCCGGCTGAACCGTGGGGCCGGCGCCGGCTGCGGGATCCCCGCCACCTCGACGAAGGTGCCCCGCTCGACGTTGTGGGGGTGCTGCCGCGCCTCGCTCATCGTGAGGACGGGTGCGAAGCACACGTCGGTGCCCTCCATGATCTCGCACCACTCCGAACGCGTCCGGGTGGCGAAGATCGAGGCGAGCCGACCGCGCAGTTCCTCCCAACGGGACCGGTCCATCTGGTGTGGGAGCTCCTCGCCCCGGGCCGCGTAGTCCTCGGCGAGGCCCGTCAGCTCGACCAGCTGGGCGTAGAACTGCGACTCGATGGAGCCGATCGACACGTACTCCCCGTCGCTGCAGCGGTAGGTGTCGTAGAAGTGCGCGCCGGTGTCGATCAGGTTGGTGCCGCGCTCCTCGCTCCAGATGCCCATGGCCGTGAAGGCCCACATCATGGTCATGAGCAGGGCCGATCCATCGACCATCGCGGCGTCGACCACCTGACCGCGACCGGACCGTTGCGCCTCGAACAGGCCGCACACCACGCCGAACGCGAGCAGCATCGCGCCGCCGCCGAAGTCGCCCACCAGGTTGATCGGCGGTGTCGGAGGCTCGCCGGCACGACCCAGGTGGGCGAGCACACCGGCCAGCGCGATGTAGTTGATGTCGTGACCGGCGGTCTGGGCGTACGGACCGTCCTGCCCCCAACCCGTCATCCGCCCGTAGACCAGGCGCGGGTTGCGTTCGAGGCACACCTCCGGCCCGAATCCGAGACGTTCGGTGACCCCGGGACGGAAACCCTCGACCAGCACGTCCGCCTGGGCCACGAGGTCGAGCAGGAGATCGACGCCGTCGGGTGACTTCAGGTCGACCGCGATCGACCGCCGGCCCCGGTTCAACACGTCGGCCGGTGGAGCCGACGGATCACCGGTCCCGGTGACCCGGTCGGCCCGGTCGACCCGGATGACGTCGGCGCCCATGTCGGCGAGCAGCATCGCCACGAAGGGGCCGGGGCCGATGCCCGCGACCTCGACGACCTTCACTCCCTGCAGCGGTCCCACGGCTCCTCCTCGGTTCGTCCGGCCCGGCCCCGGTGGCCGGGCAGATGGTGTCAGTCGGCCCCGCCGGCCCGACGGACAGCGGCGGCGACGCCGTCGACCACCTGCGGCCAGTACTCGGGGGGCAGGTCGTGGGCCATCCGCTCGAGCGTGCGCAGCTCGGCGCCGGGAACCAGCTCGGCGGTCCGGACGCCGCCGCTGTGGTCGACGAGCCGGTCGGCGTCCCCGTGGAGCACCACCGTCGGGGCCCCGACCGACGGCAGCCGGTCGGCGCGCGAGCCGGAGGCCAGGATCGCGGTGAGCTGCCGGGCCACCCCGAGTGCATCGTCGGCCCGGTCGACCGACTCGGCGGCGCGGTCGCGCGCCCGGGTCTCGTCGAAGCACCACCCGGTCCCGATCAACCGGGCCAGTTCGACCATGCCGTCGATCCGCGCCGCCCGGTCCTCCGAGGGGGCGAGGATGCCGACGAGCGAGGTGAGCACCTCGGGGTCGGGTGCACCCACGCCGACCTCGCCGGTGGTCGACATGATGGACGTGAGCGAGGCCACCCTCGCCGGGTGCTCGATGGCCACCGTCTGGGCGATCATCCCTCCCATGGAGGCGCCGACCACGTGCGCCCGGTCGGCGCCCACGGCGTCGAGCACCGCCACGGCGTCGAGCGCCATGTCGCTCAGGTCGTAGAGGGCGTCGACCCGATCGCCCGAGGTGGCGGCGACGATCGCACCCAGTACGTCCGGCACGTGGTCGTGCAGGTGGGTGCTGAGGCCCGTGTCGCGGTTGTCGAACCGGACGACCCGGACCCCGAGCGCACCGAGCAGTTCGCAGAACCCCAGGTCGTAGCCGACCGACTGCGCCCCGAGTCCGCACACGAGGAGCAGCGTCTCGGGGCCGTCACCGACGACGTCGTAGTGGAGGTCGATGCCCTGGTCGGATGTGGTGGTCGGCACGGGTGCAGTGTGTTCGTCTGCGGCGTCGGGGGTCAATCCGGCGCGGGCGCACCGGGTGCGGCCACCTCGACGCCGCCGACCAGGGTGCGCACGACGGCCAGGGCGTCGTCGAGGACGACGAGGTCGGCGGTGGTCCCGGGCTCGAGCGTGTGCGGTCCGAGCCCTGCGACGCGGGCCGGGACCGTGCAGCACGCGTCGACGACCACGTCCCAACCCAGGCCGGAGGAACGCAGCCGACGGAGGAGCTCGACCGGAGAGCACCGGCCACCACGGAGCGGCGCGTCGGCGACACCGGGATCGTCGGTCCACACCACCGAGTCGGTGGTGAGCGCCACCCGGCCGGCGGCAGCGCCCAGGGTCAGGAGCACGGTCTCGACGGCGACGTGCTGCCCGTCAGCGATCAACCCCACGGTGAGCCGGGGGTCGCTGAGCGCGACCCCCGCCGGCCCGGGATCCCGCGGCGTGAACCGCCGGTGGGCGTTCCAGCAGTGCGTCAGGTACGTCGCGCCCCGGTCGAGTGCCGCCCTGACGGTGTCGGCGTCGGCGTCCGTGTGGCCGATGGCCACCACGACGCCCCGACGGCACAGGTCGGAGATCACATCGAGCGCACCGTCGAGCTCCGGAGCGATCGTGACCATGGCGACCCGCCCGGCGGAGAGCAGATCGTCGAGGAGCGCCGGGTCGACCGGGAGCAGGTGCGCCGGGTCGTGCGCGCCCGCCCACTCCGGAGCGAGGCACGGACCCTCGAGGTGGGCGCCCAGGATCCTGGCGCCACCGTGACCGGACGAACGCGCCCCGTCGAACCGGGACAACGCACTCCGGTACACCTCCACCGGCGCCGAGTGGATGGTCGGTTGGAAGGCGGTGGCCCCGGCGGCCGCCAGGTCGACGGCCAGTTCGCGCACCTCCTCCACCCCGGCGGTCCGGAGGTCACAGGAACCACCACCGTTGACCTGCAGGTCGACGAGCCCCGGGATCGCCGTCCCGCGCCCCGGCGGTGACAGCCCCACGGCGTCGACCACGCCCGACCGCACGTCGACCGACACGTCGCCGGCGACGTGCCGACCGTCGACCACCGCAGCCGCGACCCCGAGTCGGTGGAGGTGCCCGAGTCGATGGAGGTGCCCGACGCCCACGGGCGTGAGGGTAGCCATGCCCAACTACCGTTGGGCCCGGCGGGGCCGACCCCGTGGGTGCCGCAACCCGGCGGCACCGACCACAGGAACGACCACGGAGACGACGGGGTGGCGGACGCAGGGATCGACGAGGGCACGGACGACACGCCGGCGGACCCTGCCGTCGGTACCGGGAGTGCCGACCTGCGGGTCGACCACCTGACCGGAGCGACCACCGTGGTGGTCGGCTCACGGCAGGGCCGACCGAACCTCCCCGCATCGGGGTGTCCGTTCTGCGTCGGCGGGCTCGAGGCACCCGAGCCCTACGAGGTGCGGTCGTTCCCCAACCGGTGGCCGGCGCTCGGCGACGAACGGTGCGAGGTGGTGCTCTACACGCCGGACCACGACCAGACCTTCTGGGGACTGGGACCCGACGGGGCGGAGCGGGTGGTGCGCCTCTGGGCCGATCGCACCCGGATGCTCGGGGCCCGGGACGACGTCGACTACGTCCTGGTCTTCGAGAACCGGGGACCGGAGGTCGGCGCCACCATCGCCCACCCGCACGGACAGATCTACGCCTACGACCGGATCCCCCCGGTTCCCCTGCGGAGCCTGGTCGACGGCGTGCTGCGACCCGACTCGGTTCCCGACGACCTGGTGGTCGCCCGTCGGGGTGACTGGTTGGCGTGGGTGCCCGAGGCGGCGACGTGGCCCTACGAGATCCGGATCGCACCGGTCGCGCCGGTCGGGGCGCTCACCGACCCCGACTGCGACCTGTGCGGCCTCGCCGAGGTCCTCGTCGACGTGCTCGCCCGACTCGACCAGCGCTTCGACGCCCCGATGCCCTACATGCTGTGGATCCACCAGCGACCCACCGACGGCGGGGACTGGCCCGGGGCCCGGGTGTGCGTGTTCATCACCCCCTTGCTGCGGGCGGCCGGAACCCCACGCTTCGTCGCCGCCGCCGAGCTGGGCGCCGGCATCTTCTTCAACCCGGTCGTCCCCTCCGTCGCCGCCGCCGAGCTCCGTGCCCTCCGCGGGGTGCCGACGTGAGCGGTGCCGAGGTCCGGGCCGTCGCACCCGGGAGGGTCGTGCTCATCGGTGACCACACCGACTACGTGGGCGGACTGGTCCTGCCCATGGCGATCGACCTGTCGACCGAGGTGCGGGGCCATCGTGGCGGCGACCACGTCGAGCTCCGCTCGGCGCAGCTGGACGGAACGGCGCACGTCGACCTTCCCGTCGCCGACCCGTCGACGGTGCATCCCGACTGGGCCCGGTACGTGGCGGGGGTCGCCTCGGTCATCGGGGCCACGACCGGACTCGTCGGCACGGTCGACTCCACGGTGCCGCCCGGTGGCGGCCTCTCCTCGTCGGCAGCGCTCGAGCTCGCCGTGGCCCTCGCGCTCGGCGCAGCCGTCGACCCGGTTCCGCTCGCCCGGGCCTGCCGGAGCGCCGAGGAGACGGCGAGCGGCGTGCCCTGCGGGATCATGGACCAGCTCTGCTGCGCCGCCGGGGTCGAGGGCCACGCCCTGCTCATCGACTGTGCGACCGAGTCCTACCGGACCGTGACCGTCCCCGAGGACATCGAGGTCTGGGTACTCGACTCCGGCCAACCCCGGCGACTGAGCGAGTCGCCCTACGCAGCGCGCCGACGGGAGGCAGAGGCGGCAGCAGGACTGCTCGGGCACCTCCCGGACGTGTCGCCCGGTGCGGTCGAGTCGCTCGAGGACGAGCGCCTGCGCCGCCGGGCGCGCCACGTCCGCACCGAGTGCGACCGGGTCCGCGAGTTCGCCGACGCACTGGATCGGGGTGACCTGGACCGGCTCGGCGAACTGGTCAGCGCCTCGCACCGTTCGCTGCGCGACGATGCCGAGGTCTCGACACCGGTGCTCGACGAGCTGGTCCGGACCGTCGAGTCCCGTCCGGGTGTGCTCGGCGCCCGGCTCACGGGGGCTGGCTTCGGCGGGTCGATCGTGGCGCTCACCCGGGCCGGGACCGACCTCGACGGGCTCGGCGTGTCGGCGCGCCGGGTCCGACCGAGCGCCGGCGCACGCCTGGTCTGACCTCCGATCGGGGATGCCGCACGGTGGCGGTCGCCCGGGCGGGTCAGGAGGGAGCGGAACCGCCCGGGGACCCGGGTCCCTGCGGAGGCACCTCGTCGAGTCTGGTCTCCTCCCGGGCGTCCCAACCGGCACGACCCGGTGCAGTCTGACCCGGTGCAGTCTGACCCGGTGCAGTCTGACCGGACGCGGTCTGACCCGGCGCGACCTGACCCGGCTCCGTTGGCTCGGCGGGGACCGGAGCCCCGAGCAGGACGGCCTTCTGCTGGGCGAACTCGGCATCGGTGAGGTGCCCGGACTCGCGCAGTGCGGCGAGCTTCGCGAGCTCGTCGGCGACCGACGGTGCGCCGGTGCCGGCGGGGACGGCCTGCGCCGCCGAGGCCCCCATCCGCTGGTAGTGGCGGGTCTGGTTGTCCTCCATGGCCTGGTAGATGGTGTTCTGCACGCCGAGGGGGTCCCGAACGTCCTTGAACCGCTGGATGCCGAGCTCACCCGCCGACTCGATGTGCAGTGTCCCGCAGCCGAACAGCCGCTCGACGAGCCGCTGGTGGAAGAAGATCGTGTTGATGCGGTCGAGGGGGATCTCGATGCCCCGTTTGGAGATCACGCCCTCGCGGTAGATGCAACGTTCGGTGGTGACCACGAAGTTCGTCGAGTACCAGCGCAGCAGCTTGTGGGCCAGGTGGAACAGTGCGAGGACGATGAGGGCCGCTGCGATCCAGTTGGTGAGCGTCCCGAACAGGCCGTCACCACCGAGCCGCAGCAGCAGGACGCCGGCCACGGTCGCCCCGACCACGTAGACCACCGACCGCACCATCATCACCCACGAGGGGTGCGTGTCGATCACGATCTGCTCGTCGCCGTACAGCAGCTTCGGGTCGTACCCCACGGAGGGAGCCTACCGGGGCGCCGACCTGCAGGAGCCGAACGTCGCGGTGGGACCCGGGTGCCGGGCGGGACGGTCACGGGCCGCTGGTACGGTCCGCACGTGGTGACCCCCGACGCGCCCGACGCTCCACCCGGTTCCCCTGCCGGTGCCGTCGCGGGGGACGATGCCGCCGTCGCCCGGCTGCTCGGCGGGCTCAACGCCGAGCAGCGGCGCGCCGTGACCGACACCTCCCGGTACCTGCGGGTCATCGCCGGCGCCGGGTCCGGCAAGACCAGGGTGCTCACCCACCGCATCGCCCACCGCAGCGCCGTGCTGGACCTCGCCCCGGAGCGCACCCTCGCGGTGACGTTCACCCGCAAGGCGGCGGGCGAGCTGCGGGACCGGCTCCGGCGCCTGCTCCCGGGCACGAGCGTGCACGCCGGGACCTTCCACGCCATCGCCTACGCCCAGCTCCGCCAGCGCTGGCAGGACCGCGGGATCCAGCCCCCGGAGCTGCTCGACCGGAAGCTCGGGTTCCTCGCCCGGCTCGTCCCCCGACGTTCCTCCAACTCGACACTGGCACTCGACGTCCTCGCCGAGATCGAGTGGGCCTCGGCCCGTGCGCTGGCGCCCTCCGCCTACCCCGATGCCGCAGCGCGGGCACGACGGCGGCCACCACTCGATGCCGATGAGATCGTGGCCATCTGGGAGTCCTACGTCGAGCGCAAGCGGCAGCGGCGCGTCGTCGACTTCGACGACCTGATCCGGCTCGCGGCGCGGGACCTCGCAGCGGACCCCGAGTACGCCGCCGCCCGGCGGTGGCGATTCCGCCACCTGTTCGTCGACGAGTTCCAGGACGTCAACCCGCTGCAGTTCGAGCTGCTCCGCCAGTGGCTCGGATCCGGGTCCGACCTGTGCGTCGTGGGCGACCCCAACCAGGCGATCTACTCCTGGAACGGCGCGGACGCCGGGTACCTCGAACGCTTCGAGGACCACTTCCCGGGGAGCAGCACGGTCACCCTCGCCGACAACTACCGGTCGAGTCCGGAGATCCTCGCCACCGCCAACGCCGTCCTGGCCACCGGACCGAGGCCGATCGTGGCGCTCGTCCCCCACCGGCCCCCGGGGCCCGCACCGACCGTCAGCGCCCACGACGACGAGGTCGCCGAGGCACAGGCCGTCGCCCGGGGCCTGCGCGACGGGCACCGCCCGGGGGTGCCGTGGTCCCAGCAGGCCGTACTGGTGCGGACCAACGCCCAGACCGCAGCGGTGGCCGAGGCGCTGGTGGCGGCCGGGATCCCCCACCACGTCCGGGGATCCGGCAGCCTGCTCGACCAACCCGAGGTCCGCGCCGCGCTCGACGGCATCCGTCGGGCTCCGTCGCTCGACGTGGCGATCGCCGACCTCGAGGCCGAGGTCTCCCGACGCGCCGTTCCGCACCGGTCGGGGAGCGGCGACGCCGGTCCGGACGGGGACCGGGACCCGGACCGAACGACGGTGGGCGACGACCCGTCGACCACCGACGCACCCGACAGCGACGAGGACTCCCGGCTCGATCCGGCCGCGGCCTTCGACGACCGGGCCGCCAACGTCGCCGAGCTGGTGCGACTCGGCCGTGAGTACCAGGCGCTCGAACCGACCGCCGACCTGCCCGGGTTCCTCGGCTGGCTCACCTCGACACTGCGGAACACCGATGGTGCAGGCCGGGACCGGGTCGAGATCGTCACCTTCCACGCCGCCAAGGGCCTCGAGTGGGCGATCGTGCACATCGCCGGACTCGAGGTCGGCCTGGTCCCCATCCACCACGCCCAGGACGACCCCTCGGCCGTCGACGAGGAACGTCGGCTGCTCTACGTGGCGCTCACCCGGGCGCGCGAACAACTCCACTGCCACTGGGCCCGCCGCCGGTCGTTCGGCTCGCGGTCCTCTCGACGAAGTCCCTCGCCGTGGCTCACCCCGATCGAGACGACCGTCTCGGCGCACGCCCCGGAACTCGACCGGACCCGGGGCGGCCGACGCGCCGCTGCCGCCCGGGACACCGTCCGGCACCGCAGGACCCGCAGCGGCGACTCGCTCGACCCGGAGGACCACGCCGTGTTCGAGGCGCTCCGTTCGTGGCGGCTCGAGCGGGCCCGTGGTGCCGACGTCCCGGCGTTCGTCATCTTCAACGACGCCGTGCTGCAGGAGGTGGCGCGTCGCCGACCGGTCGACCGGGCGGGACTGCTCGAGGTGCCCGGGATCGGCCCGGTCAAGGCGGAGCGGTTCGGCGACGAGCTGCTCAGGATCGTCGCCGAGGTCGGTTGAGCCCGGCGGACGTCAGGGACCGTCGGATCCTTCACCGCGCTCGTCACGCGCGGCGAGCAGCTCCCGGAAGCGCTCGGGATCGAACGAGATGAACAGCGCACGCGCCTCGGCGAGGACCACCTCGCCCTCGGGCCCCGGCTCGTCGAGACGCAGCACACCGCTCGCCCACGTCTTGCGCCCCTCGGTGGACTCGAGCCATCCCTCCAGGACCAGCGGCCGACGGAGCGGGGTCGGTCGGCGGTAGTCCACGCCGAGGTGCGCCGTCATCCCAGCGGTGCCGGCCACCGACTGTGCGGCGCCGAGCAGTTCGTCGAACACCGCTGCCACGTATCCCCCGTGAACGCATCCGGGTGGTCCCTCGTACGCCGATCCGAAGGTGACCCGGCCGACCACACGGTCGCCCTGCTGGCTGAGCTCGACCGGTGGCGACAGTGGATTCGCCAGACCGATGAACGGACTGTGGTCGAAGACCGCGAAGAACTCGGGGGACGCGCGGGTCAGCGCCTCGACGACCGACTCACCCTCGGCGGGCTCCACGACCGCGTCCACGACGTCATCCGCGACCTCGTCCACGGCCTCATCCGCGAGGTCCTGCTGACCGTCGAGGTGGTCGCGCATCGACGAACCGGCGTTCGCCGCCTCCGAGAACCCCAGGTAGGTGGAGCCCCGGGGGAGGGACTCGAACAGGCCGGCGACCTGGTCGAGCTGATCGGCCGCCGCAGTCAGCTGCTCGTCGCTGGCCGTCGTGGACACGAGGTGCTCGATGAGCCGACGGGCCGCAGCGGCGAGCCTCCGGAGTTCGGCACGTCGGTGCGTCCGGGGCAGTCCCCGGAGGCCCTCGATCCGGACGTTGACCGCGGCCTCCGGCGTGCCGGCCGGTCGCTCGTCCTCCGGCGCCGGATCCCCGGTCACCCGGCACCCACGGCGTCGAGGTCGTACCAGGCGAGGACGGGGGCGTGGTCCGACGGCTTGGTTCCCTTCCTCGCGTTGCGGTCGACCAGGTCGGCCGTGGCGAGGTCGGCCAGCGGACGGGTCGCGAGCAGGTAGTCGATCCTGATGCCCCGGCGCTTGTGGAAGTCCCCGTTGCGGTAGTCCCAGAAGGTGTAGATCCCACCCTCGGGGTAACGGGCCCGCATCGTGTCGACGAGACCCCAGTCGACGACGTCGGCGATCGCGGCGCGTTCGGCCGGCGTCACGTGGGTCGCGCCCTCGAACGCCTGGGGGCTCCACACGTCGAGGTCCGTCGGCGCCACGTTCCAGTCCCCCATCACCACGAGCAGTTCATCGGGACGATGGTGCGCCTCGAGGTGCGCCCGGAGCCGGCCCAGCCAGTCGAGCTTGTAGCGGTAGTGATCGTGGTCGACCTCCCGGCCGTTGGGGACGTACAGCGACGCCACCCGGACCCCGCCGCACGTCGCCCACACGGCCCGGGCATCCGGGTCGGGAGGCTGACCGTCATCGAACCCGGTCACGACGTCCTCGATGCCCACCCTCGAGATGATCGCGACACCGTTCCACCGCCCCTGACCGTGGTGCACCGACTCGTAGCCGAGCCGCTGCAGGTCGAGCGCCGGGAACGCCGAGTCGGCGAGCTTCGTCTCCTGGATGCACAGGACGTCCGGCCGGACCTCCGCCAGCCACTCCTCGACCCGGGGCATGCGGGCGTTCAGCGAGTTGACGTTCCAGGTCGCCACGAGCACGTCGGTGAATCTAGGACACGACGGCCGGCGCCACGGACGGAGCGGCGTCGGGAGACGTCCGACGGTGGACCGGGGCGCGAGTGCCGCGCCGGTAGGCTGCCGCCGTGAGCGACCAGGAGCACGGATCGGCCGGCGACCACGACAACGAGTTGATCGAGGAGGTCGGGCCGAACGCCTGGCTCGTCGACGAGCTCCACGAGGCCTACCTCCGTGACCCAAGTTCGGTCAGCGAGCGCTGGCGGACCTACTTCGGGGAACGGGCCTCCAACGGCACCGGCGGCAACGGCACCGGCACCGGCACCGGGAGCGGCACCGGGAGCGTCCCGACCGCTGGTCCAGCACCGGCGCCGTCCAGCACCCCCACCCCGACGTCACCGGCTCCCTCCGGAACACCGACACCGACACCGACACCGGCACCGACACCAGCACCGGCACCAGCACCGGTCGGCGGCGACGCAGCCCGCACCGCGGCGACCGACAGCGGCACCGGTGAGCGGGCCGAACCCCTCCGCGGTGTCGCCAAGCGGATCGTCGAGAACATGGAGGCCAGCCTCGGTGTCCCGACCGCGACCTCGTTCCGGGAGGTCCCGGCGAAGCTGCTCGAGATCAACCGCTCGGTCATCAACGGCCACCTGGGCCGGACCACGGGGGGCAAGGTCAGCTTCACCCACCTGATCGGCTACGCCGTCGTGCGCGCCGTGAACGAGCACGTTCCGGCCCTCAACAACTCCTTCTCCTCCGAGGACGGAACCCCGACGCTCGTCCGCCCCGAGCACGTCAACCTGGGCCTGGCGATCGACCTCCAGAAGCCGGACGGCTCCCGCGCCCTGCTCGTACCGGTCATCCGCGGCGCAGAGTCGCTCGACTTCGCAGCCTTCACCTCCGCCTACGACGACCTGGTCGCCCGGGCCAAGTCCAACCAGCTGGGAGTCGACGACTTCCGGGGTGCGACCGTCACGCTGACCAACCCGGGAACCATCGGCACGGAGCGATCGGTGCCGCGACTCATGCCGGGTCAGGGGGCCATCATCGGGGTGGGGTCGCTGTCCTACCCGACGGCGTTCGCCGGGGCGGACCCGCACGCGATCGCGGACCTCGGGCTCTCCAAGGTCATCACGCTCTCGTCGACCTACGACCACCGCATCATCCAGGGCGCCGAGTCAGGGACCTTCCTCAAGGTGGTCCACGAGATGCTGCTCGGTGAGCACGGCTTCTACGACGGGATCTTCAGTGACCTCGGCGTGCCCTACGCGTCGGTGCGGTGGCGTCAGGACCACCACGACCCGGGACACGACGACGGCGAGCACACACAGGCCGCCAAGCAGATGCAGGTGTCGACCCTCATCAACATGTACCGGGTGCGAGGGCACCTCATCGCCAACCTCGACCCGCTCGCGGCGAGCGTGCCCGAGATGCACGCCGAGCTCGACCCGGCGACCTACGGGCTCACGATCTGGGACCTCGAGCGGGAGTTCCTGACCGGGAGCGAGTTCGGGATCTACTCCCCCGTCGGCGGGATCATCCACCAGAAGCTCGGTGATCTCCTGCACCTGCTCCGTGACGCCTACTGCCGCACCATCGGCATCGAGTACATGCACATCCAGGACCCCGCCGAGAAGCGGTGGATCCAGGAGCAGGTCGAGGGAGTCGACTCCCGGCTCTCGCCCGAGGACCAGCAGCACGTCCTCGCCAACCTCAACGCCGCCGAGGCGCTCGAGAAGTTCCTCGCCACCAAGTACCTCGGACAGAAGCGCTTCGGCATCGAGGGTGCCGAGTCGCTGATCCCGATCCTCGACAGCGTCCTGACCGACGCCGCGGACCACGGCCTCGACTCCGTGGTCCTCGGGATGCCACACCGGGGACGGCTCAACGTGCTCGCCAACATCGTGGGCAAGTCCTACGGCGAGCTCTTCCGGGAGTTCGAGGGCTACGTCGACCCCGACTCCATCCAGGGCTCGGGCGACGTGAAGTACCACCTCGGAGCCTCGGGTCGGTTCACGAGCCGGAACGGCAACGAGGTGCCGGTGTCGCTCGCCGCCAACCCGTCGCACCTCGAGGCGGTCGACCCGGTGGTCGAGGGCATGGCGCGGGCCCGCATGGACCAGATCCCCCACGACCGCTCACGACGCTTCCCCGTCCTGCCGGTCCTGATGCACGGCGACGCCGCCTTCGCCGGGCAGGGCGTCGTCGCCGAGACGCTCAACCTCGCGCTCATCAAGGGCTACCGCGTCGGCGGGACGATCCACGTCGTGGTGAACAACCAGCTCGGATTCACCACCCCACCCGAGTCGGCCCGGTCCTCGGAGTACCCGACCGACATCGCCAAGGCCGTGCAGGCCCCGATCTTCCACGTGAACGGGGACGACCCCGAGGCGTGCGTGCGGGTCGCCAAGCTCGCGTTCGCCTACCGTCAGCGGTTCCACAAGGACGTCGTCATCGACATGGTCTGCTACCGGCGGCACGGCCACAACGAGGGCGACGACCCGAGCTACACCCAGCCGCTCATGTACCGCAGGATCGAACAGCTGCCGAGCGTTCGCGAGCTGTACGTGGAGTCGCTCGTGCGGCGCAGCGACATGACGCTCGAGCAGGCCGAGTCCGCCATCGGCGACTTCCAGCAGCGGATGCAGCGGGCGCTCGAGGAGACACGGTCGACCGCACCCGAACCGGGAGTGACCGCAGCCCCCCACCCGCCGAACCGGGGGGTGCTCCCCCACGTGCCCACCGGGGTCGACCGGGCGGCGCTCGACCGAGTGTTCGCGGCGCTGAACGAGGTCCCCGCCGGCTTCACGGTCCACCCCAAGCTCGCCAAGCAGTTCGAGGCCCGGGACCAGATGTACCGAGCCGGCGAGGTGGACTGGGCACTCGGCGAGGCGTTCGCGTTCGGGTCGCTGCTGCTCGAGGGCACCTCGGTCCGGCTCGCCGGACAGGACTCCCGCCGCGGGACCTTCTCCCAGCGCCACTCGATGCTGTTCGACCACCAGACCGGCGCGGAGTACCTCCCGCTCACGGCGCTCGCCGACCCGCCGCGGACCGAGCTGTGGATCTACGACTCGCTCCTCAGCGAGTACGCAGCGCTGGGATTCGAGTACGGGTACTCCGTGGCGAGTCCGAACGCCCTCGTCATGTGGGAGGCGCAATTCGGGGACTTCTCCAACGGCGCGCAGATCATCATCGATCAGTTCATCGTCGCCGCCGAGGACAAGTGGGACCAGCACTCGGGACTGGTCATGCTGCTGCCCCACGGCTACGAGGGGCAGGGACCGGAGCACTCCTCGGCCAGGATCGAGCGGTTCCTCACGCTGTGCGCCGAGGACAACATCCAGGTCTGCGCACCGACCACCGCTGCGCAGTACTTCCACCTGCTCCGTCGTCAGGTGCGCCGCGACGTCCGCAAGCCCCTGGTGTGCATCACCCCGAAGTCGGGACTGCGCGACAAGCGGTGGCGCTCACCGGTGGAGGATCTGACCCGGGGCAGTTTCGAGGAACTGCTGCCGGACACCTCGACGCTCGACCCCGCATCGGTCCGTCGACTGATCCTCGCCTCGGGGAAGGTCGCGGTCGAGGCGGCCACCCGCCGCGACGAGGTCGGGGTCCCGGTCGCCGTCGCACGCGTCGAACAGCTCTACCCGTGGCCCGCCGACGCCGTCGCCCGGGAACTCGAGCGCTACCCGAACTGCGCCGAGATCGTCTGGCTCCAGGAGGAACCGGAGAACATGGGGGCGTGGAACCAGATCAAGGGCGAGCTCTTCGGCCCCTACGAGGAGCGCTACACGGTGCGCCGGGTCAGCCGCGCCGACGAGGCCAGTCCGGCCACCGGTTCCCACGCCATCCACCAGCAGGAGCAGTCGACGCTGGTGGACCGGGCGTTGGCCGCACCCGGATCCTGACCGATCCCGGCGGACTCGAGGTCCGATCAGAGCTCGATGCCGAGCAGTGAGGCGAGTTCGTCGAGTGCACGGTCCGGGTCCTCGACCTTGATCGTCGTCATCCCCATGGCACGGGCCGGCTTCAGGTTGACCCCGAGGTCGTCGAGCAGCACGGCCTGTTCCGGTTCGGCACCCAGTCGGGCGAGCGCCAACCGGTAGAAGCTCGGCTCGGGCTTGCGGACGCCCTCCACCGAGGACTCCACCACTGCGTCCACCACGTCAGCGAGTCCGGCGAAGTCGAACGGGGCACCAGCCCCTGCCGCCGGATCGACGTCTGCGGCAGGCCGGAAGTTGTTGGTGACGATGGCGGTGGCGAAGCGTCCGGCGCACCGACGGACCGCCTCGACCACTCGCGGCCGGGGTCGGCCGGCGAGACACGCCAGGACCTCCTCCCCGGAGAGTTCCACGCCCGCCGCGTGCGCCTCGGACTCGAACGCATCGACGAACGCGGGGACGTCGAGCTCGCCGCGTTCGAGGCGCGCCCACGCGTTGTCGTCCGAGCCACGGGCGTTGATGGAGCGGATGGTCCCGACGCTGACACCGAGTCGTCGTTCGTACTCGGCGAACGCGTCGAAGGGACTCGTCGTGATCACACCACCGAAGTCGAACAGCACGGCGCGGTACACGCGCGTGATCGTACGCGTCATCAACGACGTCATCTCGCACACGAAACCGTTGCACGACGGCGCGCGAACGGTAAGGTTCGTCACAGTGTCACCACGAATGCGCAACGCACTGCGCGACGCGACGACGCCGACGAGCGGTCCCGGTCCGCGATGAGCGGAACACACCTCGTCGTGGACGGATCGAACATCGCGACCGAAGGTCGGACGTCGCCGTCGCTCGACCAGCTCAACACGGCGGTCACGTCGTTCATCGGACAGCACTCGTTCGAGAACGTCGTGGTCGTCGTCGACGCCACCTTCCCGAACCGGATCGACTCCTCCGAGGTCGGGGAGTTCGAGGCCGCCGTGCTCGCCGGGGAGATGCTCACTCCCCCGGCCGGGGCGGTCGGCCGCGGCGACGCGTTCGTGCTGCAGATCGCAGAGCAGACCGGTGCCACGGTGCTGTCGAACGACTCCTTCCAGGAGTTCCACGGCGACCACGAGTGGCTGTTCGAACCCGGACGGCTCTGGGGCGGCAAGCCGGTCCCGCAGGTCGGATGGGTCTTCGTGGAGCGCACTCCGGTTCGCGGCCCGGCGAGCCGTCGGGCCCGTCAGGCCAAGCGGAAGCAGGACTCGGGAGACACCCCGGACCCGACCGGCGGCCGGACCTCGAGCGACGGCGACGGTCGCCGCGCTGGTCGTCGGGGCGGTGCCGGCCGTGACAGCAGCCGGGACGGCCAGGCCACCACCGGCTCCAAGCGGCGTGGCGGCCGCGGGCGGTCCGGCGGAGCATCATCGGAACCGACCGCGCAACCCCCCGCACCGGCCGGAGGCGGCCGCCGTCGCCGCAGCTCGGCATCGGAGCCACTGAACTCCCCCGGAGCGTTCCTCTCGTTCGTCACCGACCATCCGCTCGGCTCACCGGTCACCGGGACGGTCGTGGAGTTCTCCTCCCACGGCGCCTACGTCACCGTCGGCGACACCCGGTGCTACATCGGCCTGAAGTCGATGGGCGACCCACCTCCACGCAGCCCCCGCGACGTGCTGACCCTCGGGCAGACCGCGGACTTCATCGTGCGCAGCGTCGACACCCCCAGACGGGGAATCGACCTGGCGCTCCCCGACGGCGATTCCGCCGTCGGCACGACCTCTCCACCGGAACCCTCGACCACCGGTCGGCGGAACTCCGGCGGGGGGAGCAAGCAACCATCAACCCAGCCAGGGGAACCCTCCGAGGAGGACACAGTGGCAACCAAGAAGAAGGCACCCGCCAAGCGCAAGGCAGCCGCCAAGAAGAAGGCACCCGCCA
>CAINRS010000054.1 GCA_903852755.1 uncultured Actinomycetes bacterium
AGGTCGAACCCCGGGGCGTGCCGGGCGACCAACGCCCCCACCTCGGTGCCGACGAACTCACGCAGCCACGCAGCCAGTCCGTCCCTGGTCGTCGGCGGTGTGGCGCTGCGGTCCGGGTCGTCCACGGTCGCTCCGTGCTTTTCGGCCCCGATCGGCGGGGCGTGCTCTTCGGCCCCGATCGGCGGGGCCGGGGCGTCGCCCGAACGCTAGTGGGCGACCGGCCCGGTGGGTTCCGGCCGGGTCCGCTCGGTGCTCCTGAGGTAGAACATGACCGTTCCCCGAGCCGGTAGGAGGCCCACCATGCCCGAGTTGCAGCGACCCGACTTCGTGAACCGAGCGGCGGGTGAGGTCGACCGGTTGCGCCGGGAGATCCGTCAGGGTGTTCGGGGCACCGAGGAGGTGCTCACCGAGTACTGGGAGAATCTGCAGCTGCTGCTCGACGACCTGCTCGGGTGGGTCTCGAGTGAGGTCGAGCGGATCGGGATCCAGGGGGAGGAGCAGCGCCGGCAGCTCGAGTCGCGTGTGCGCGACCTGGCCGGATCTGCAGGTGGCGTGGTGATGCGGGCCGGTGACGCCATCGGGCTCGGTCCGCGCGTGGACCCGTCGGTGAAGCTCGGGGTGGCGGCGACGCCTGAGTCGACGGCACCCACCTCGCCCGCGGGTGCCGGGGCGAAGCAGTCGTCCGCGAAGAAGCCGGCGGCCAGGAAGTCGACCGCGAAGAAGTCGGCGGCCAAGAAGTCGGCTGCGAAGAAGTCGACCGCCAAGAAGCCGGCGGCCAAGAAGTCGGCTGCGAAGAAGCCGGTGGCCAAGAAGTCGGCGGCCAAGAAGACGGCACCGAAGTAGCCCGCTTCCGAGTAGTCGACAGCGACGCCGTGCGGGTCCCGCCCGGCCGGGGCGATCAGGCCGGTGTCGACGTGAGCCGCCCGTCACGCAGCTGGAGCACCAGGTCGACGTCGACGAGCTGCTCCCGGTGGTGCGTCACGATCACCGTGGTGCGCCCCCGGCGCTCGGCGAGCACCCGGTCGAGCAGCTCCCGTTCCGCCGGGGGGTCCAGGTGCGCGGTCGCCTCGTCGAGCACGAGCACGTCGGCACGCCGGAGCAGCGCCCGGGCGACCAGCACCCGCTGACGTTCGCCGCCGCTGCAGCGACTCCCGTCCTCGCCGAGCCGCTCGTCGAGTCCTCCGGGCAGCGACTGCACGAATGCGTCGAGTCCGACGACGGCGAGGACGTGGTGGAGGCGGTCGTCGTCGGCGTCAGGGTCGGCGAGCAGCAGGTTGTCACGCAGGCTCGTGTCGAACAGGTGGTCGTGCTGGGCGACGAGCGCCACCCGGTCCCGGGTCTCGGCCACGGCGACGTCGTGCAGTTCGATCCCGCCGAGTCGGACCTCACCGTGGTGGTAGTCACGGAACCGCAGCAGCAGGTCGGCGAACGTCGACTTGCCCGATCCGCTCGGGCCGGTGAGCACCGCCACGGTGCCGGCCGGCAGGTCCAGGTCCACCCCGTCCAGCACGACCGGTGCGTCGGCGGCGTAGCGGAACCGGAGGTCGCGGACGCAGAGCGCCCCACCGTCCGGGACCTGCGGGTCGGGTGGGTCGTCGACGAAGGGCTCCTGGTCGGTCAGGGCGAAGATCCGTTCGGCGGCGGCCCGGGTGCGAGCGGCGTGCTCGACGGCCAGGGTGACCGGAGCCACGGCCTCGACCGCAGCGATTGCGACCAGGGGCAGCACGGCCAGGAGGACACCGTCGAGCTCCCCGCGGGCGACCAGGGTCGCCCCGAGCGCGAGCGCCGCTGCGGCGCAGAGGGTGCCGAGCAGTCCGAGCGACGCCGTGACCCAGCCGCGGGTGGCGGCGACCTGTTGTTCGGCCCGGCCCAGTCGTTCGTCGAGCGCCCCGACCCGGTCCAGGAACTCGGGTGCTGCTCCGGCGACGCAGAGCTCGTCGATCCCGGCGAGGTGTTCGACGAGCTCGGCCCGCAGCTCGGCCCGTCGGGCGACCACCCGGCCCGCCGGGTCCCGGCCCGAACGCCGGGCGGCCAGCGGGACCACCACCCCGGCGGCCACCAGCCCTGCGGCGAGCACGACTCCGGCGGACCAGTGGAGCCACCCCAGGATCACGATCGCGAGTGCAGCGGTGGTGCCGGCGGCCAGTGGTGGCACGACCACCCGCAGGTAGAAGTCCTGGAGCTCGTCGACGTCGTCGGCGAGCCTGGCCAGCACGTCACCCCGTCGTCGCTGGTCGAGCGCCGCCGGACCGAGGGGCGCGATCGACTCGAAGCACCACGTCCGGATCCGGGTCGTGATCCTGAACGTGCCCAGGTGGCCGACGTAGCGCTCGCCGTAGCGCGCCGTCGCCCGCAGGGCGGCGAACAGTCGGACCGCGGTGATGGCCACTCCCAGGGTGGTGGCCGCAGTGGCCAGTTCCGACCGGGAGATCAGGTGGGCGGCCGACGCGATGAGTGCGACCCCCGAGGCCGTCGTCACCACGGCGAACACCGCAGCGACGATGATCCACCAGCGCTCGGGGCCGATCAACCGGAGGAGGCGACGGGTCACGTCGTCACCCCGCTCCGCGCCGCCGGGCCGCTCCGGTCGCCGTCGTACGCGCCCAGACGACCGTCACGGTGTCCGTCGACCAGCGCCCGGTAGGTGGTGCACCGTTCGAGCAGTTGGGCGTGGGAGCCGTCGCCGACGACCGCCCCGGCGTCGAGCACGACGATGCGGTCGGCGAGCCGGGCGGTGCGGAGCCGGTGGGCGACGACGATCGCAGTGCGGTGCGCGAGCAGGTCGACCGCAGCGTCGACCACCTCGGCCTCGGTGTCGACGTCGAGGTGTGCGGTGAACTCGTCGAGCACCACGAGCGGTGCGTCCCGGAGCCACGCCCGGGCGATCGCCAGGCGCTGGCGCTGCCCACCGCTCAGGTCCGCCCCGCCCTCACCGAGCCGGGTGTCGATGCCGTCGGGCAGCGACCGTACGAACGGCTCGATCCCGGCCGAGCGCAACGCCCGCCACACCTCGTCGTCATCGGCGTCGGCGACCCCGAGGCGCACGTTGTCGGCCACGGACCCGGCGAAGACGGTGGGGGACTGCGGCACCCAGGCGAGGTGGCGTCGCCAGTCGAGTGGATCGAGCGTCGTGACGTCCGCGCCCGCTGCAGTCAGGACCCCGTCGTCGGGTCGCAGGAACCCGAGGACCAGGTCCAGCACGGTGGACTTCCCCGCGCCGCTCGGACCGACCAGCGCGACGGTCTCGCCGTCGGCGACCGAGAACGACACGGCATCGAGCGCCACCACCCGGCCGTCGTCGCGACGCACGGTCACCGAGTCGAACACGAGCGGGGCCACGCCGGTCGTCGTGCCCGTGGGTACCGGTGTCGCGGGCGGCTCCAGCCACGGCGCGAGTCGTTCCCAGGCCGCCTGGCCCGACTGTCCGGCGTGGTACTCGACGGCGAGTCGTCGCAGCGGCACGAAGCACTCGGGCACGAGCACCAGGACGCTCAGGCCCACCCCGAAGCTCAGGTCGCCGCCGATCATCCGGAAGCTGATCGTGACCGCCACCAGCGCCGTCGCCGCCGTCGCCGCCCACTCCAGGACCAGCGACGTCTGGAACGCCGTCCGCAGGACCTCCATCGTCGACGCGCCGTGCCGTCGGCTCACCTCCTCGATGCGCCCGCCGGCGTCGCCGGCGCGGTTGGCGGCGCTCAGGGCACCGAGTCCTCGCAGCAGGTCGAGGAAGAACCCGTGCAGCCACGACAGCTCGGCCAGGCGGAGCTGGGTCAGCTCGCGGGTGCGTTGGCCGATCACGACGAGCAGGAACACGAGCATGGGTCCGGCGAACAGCAGGACGAGCGAGCTGAGCGGGTCGAGCAGCACGACTGCGGCGAACACGAGCAACGGGCCGGTGGCGGCCAGGGTGATGCTCGGGACGAACCGGGTGACGTAGTCGTCGACGGCGTCGACGGCGTCGCCGACGTCGCCGAGGAGGTCGGTCGAGGAACGGAGTCGGTCGGAGCCGGGGCGTCGCTCGGGGCGGACCATGGCGGCCAGCACCGAGCGCCGCACCGACCGGCGGATCCGGTCGGCCGCGACCGCCGCGTCGCGGGCGGCGAGCCGTTGCGCCCCGGCGCGCAGGCACGCGAGCGTCACGATGGCGGCGACGGCACCGGAGATCCCGGTCAGGTCCCGGCCCCCGACGAACACCGCGTCGATCGCCCGGGCCAGCAGGACCAATGCCGCGAGCAGGGCGACGAACGCGACGAGCTCGGTGCACGCCGAGCGGACCAGCGGCGTGCGGGCGGTCGGTTCGACGGTGGCGATCGCCCGGAGGGTCGTGCGGGGGTCGCTCACCGGCGGCCGCTCAGTAGCTGTCCTCGTCGAGCTGCACCCGGCCTCGGAAGAAGTAGTAGACGCCGGCGGTGTACAGCAGCACGAACGGCATGCCGATGACGGCGACGACGAGCATGACCGTCAGGGTCTCCTGTGTGGAGGCCGCGTTGTAGATGGTCAGGCTGTTCGCGGCGTCGTTCGAGGCGGGCAGCATGACCGGGTACAGGGCGGCGGCGACGCTCGCCATGAGCAGTCCGATCATCGACGCCGAGGCCAGGAAGGCCCGACCGTGCTCGCTCGCGCGGATGGACCGCCACGCCACGAGCACCGCCACGAACGCGGCCGCCGGGAACACGGCCGTCCACGGTCGGTCGCGGAAGTTCTGCGCGAAGTCCTCGGGCAGGAACAGCGTCCAGGCGATCACGGCGGTCATGACCACGAAGAACGCCACCATCAGCCGCGGCACGAGCTGTTCGACCCGGCCGAGCAGCTCGTCCGAGACCTTCATGGTCAGGAAGATCCCACCGTGCAGGGCCAGCATGAGCACCGCGGCCACCCCGAGCAGCAGCGCGTACGGCGACAGCAGGGACAGGAAGTCGACGTTCAGGTTGCCCTGGTCGTCGATCGGCACGCCGCGGAGCACGTTGCCGAGCGCCACCCCGAGCAGGAACGCGATGCCGGTCGAGGAGATCGTGAAGAACCAGTCCCAGGTGGTCCGCCACCGGGCGCTCTCCCGCTTGGACCGGAACTCGATGGCCACGGCCCGCAGGATCAGCACCAGCAGCACCGCCATGTGCGCCAGGTAGAAGCCGGAGAACAGCGAGGCGTAGACGAACGGGAACGCTGCGAACAGCGCACCGCCACCCAGCACGAGCCAGACCTCGTTGCCGTCCCACACGGGCCCGATGCTGTTGAGCAGGACCCGGCGGTCGTGGTCCGAGCGGGCGACGAACGGCGACAGCATCCCGACGCCCAGGTCGAAGCCGTCGAGGATCACGTAGCCGCCGATGATCACGACGTACAGGACGAACCACAGTTGGTTGAGCCACATCGCTCAGCCCACCCTGCTCGAGGCCCGTGGCCGGCGGGCGAAGATCTCGCCGAACGAGTCGGGAAGCGACTCGACCTCGGACTCGTCGGGCGGGTCCGGCGGTCCGGCCTGGATCTTCTGGTTCAGCAACCAGAAGAACACCACGGCCAGGAGGGAGTAAACGACCACGAAGCCGACCAGCGAGATGGCGACGGTGGTCGTCGACAGGTTCGGTGACGCCGCGTCCGCGGTCCGGAGCTGGTCCCAGACGATCCACGGCTGCCGACCGAACTCGGCGGTCCACCAGCCGGCGATGATCGCCGCGAACACCAGCACGACGTTGACCACCAGGACGCGCAGGACGAACCGGGACGTGTAGAGCCGGCGACGCCAGGCGGTGAACGCCACCAGCGCGCTGACACCGACGAACACCATCCCCAGGTCGATCATGGCGTGGTACACCTGGAACACCAGGTTGATGTTGGGCCGCTCGTCGGCGGGGAACTCGTTCAGACCCTGCACCTCGGTGCTGGGGGTGAACCCGACGAGGACGCTGAGCATGCACGGGATCGACACACCCGAAGTCGTCTGGTCGGCCGTGTCGACCCAGCCGAACAGGTACAGCGGCGCGCAGTCACGGGTCTCCCAGAGCCCCTCCATGGATGCGAGCTTCACGGGCTGCTCCTCGGCGACGACCGTCGCCTGCTGGGCGCCGAACACGGCGACCTGCAGCACCGACAGCACGCAGAAGATGGGGAGCGCGACCTTCATCATGGTCCGGGCCACGTCGACGTGGCGGTCCTTGAGCAGGTACCAGGCGCTCACGCTCGCGACCATGGCGGCGCCGAGCATCCAGCTCGCCACCAGGACGTGGAGCAGACGCGGGATGAACGACGGGGTGAACACGACCTCCCAGAAGTTGGTCATGACCGCCATCGGTCCGTTGGGCCCCTGGGTGATCTCGTAGCCCTGGGGGGTCTGCATCCAGGAGTTGGCCATGATGATCCACGTGGCGCTGAAGTGCGCCCCGACGACCACCATCGACGTGGCGAACAACCACATCCGGTTGCCCAGTCGTGTGCCGCCGAACAGCATCAGTCCCAGGAAGCCGCCCTCGAGCATGAACGCGAAGATGCCCTCGGCGGCGAGCAGGCTGCCGAACACGTTGCCGACGTAGCGGGAGTACACGGACCAGTTGGTGCCGAACTCGAACTCCATGACGATGCCGGTGGCCACCCCCATCGCGAAGATCAGTCCGTAGATCCGCACCCAGAACAGTGACAGCTGCCTCCACTTCGGGTCCTTGGTCCGCACCGACTGGACGCCGAACACCAACAGGATGAGCCCGACGCCGAGCGAGAGCGGCGGGAAGATGAAGTGGAAGCTGGCCGTCAGCCCGAACTGGATGCGGTCCAGCAGTACGTCTCGCACGACCCGTCGCTCCTCGCATCCCGTCCCGGTCGCGGTGTCGGCGCTCCGGAATCCCGGAGGCGGCACGGACGACCTGCTCGTGAATCTAACGTCTGGGCGGTTCCGGCCCGACCACCGGAGCGGTCCGGTGACCGGTCGGCAACAGGAGGTGCGTGGTGATCGAGGTGAGCGACGCAGGTGACGGCATCGGCCCGGTCGCCACGGTCGACAGCGGGTGGGCCCGGGTCGAGCTCCTGGCGCTCGGCGCAGCGATCCGGACCGTCGAGGTGCCGGACGCCACGGGGGAGCGTGGGCACGTCCACCTGCACCTGCCCACCGTCGCCGACCACGCCGACCGGGGACGCAACCCCCACCTGGGGGCCAGCGTCGGCCGGTACGCCAACCGCATCGCCGGTGCGTCGTTCCCGCTCGACGGTCGCAGGGTCGAACTCCGGGCCAACAGCGGCCCCGACCAGTTGCACGGTGGCCCGGACGGGTTCGACCGGCGGGTGTGGGAGCTGCTCGACACCGACGGCGCCGACAGCGGGGGAGCGGTGCTGTTCCGGCTGGTGAGCCCCGACGGCGACCAGGGGTTCCCCGGGTCGGTCACCGCCCAGGCGCTCTACGAGCTGTCCGGTGACGAGCTCACCGTCACCTACACCGCGACCTGTGATGCGCCGACGGTGGTGAACCTGACCAACCACGGGTACTGGAACCTCGACGGCGCCGCAGTGTCGGCCGAACCGGCGACGACGATCGCCGACCACTCGATCGTCCTCGCCGCCGACCGGTACCTGCCCGTTGACGACGCCGGGATCCCGACCGCCGGACTCACGGCGGTCGACGGCACACCGTTCGATCTGCGGCGCCCGACCGGCCTGGGCGCTGCCGTGGCGGGAGCCGGCGGCGGGATCGACCACTGCTTCGAGGTGCGCGGTGAAGCGGGGACCGTCCGGCACGCCGCGACCCTGGTGGCACCGACCACCGGCCGGTGGATGTCGGTCAGCACGGACCAGGTCGGCGTGCAGGTGTACACGGGCAACGGTCTGCACGACCCGTTCGTGGTCCACGGCTCGATCTCGCTCGAGACCCAGGCGTTCCCCGACACCCCCAACCGTCCGGAGCTCGGGTCGGTCCGACTCGACCCGGGCGACGAGTACGTGTCGGTCACCGTCCTGCGCTTCGGTGTGGGGATGCCCGAGGCCTGACGGCGGCCGGCTCGCTGCCGACGGTTCAGTCGCTGCCGGCTCGCTGCCGACGGTTCAGTCGCTGCCGGCTCGCTGCCGACGGTTCAGTCGCTGCCGGCTCGCTGCCGGCAGGGTGCCCGCTCGGCGAGGGAGAGGTTGGCGGCCGTGGTGATGATGCCCACGTGCGAGAAGGCCTGGGGGAAGTTCCCGAGCATCCTCCCGACCTGCGGGTCGTACTCCTCGGACAGCAGGCCGACGTCGTTGCAGAGTCCGAGCAGTCGGTCGAAGACCGCCCGGGCCTCGTCGAGCCGGCCGGCGAGCGCCAGGGCGTCGGCGAGCCAGAACGTCGTGACCAGGAACGCGCCCTCGCTCCCGGGGAGCCCGTCGACGTCGTCACCGTCGGAGCCCGCCTCGGTCTCGTACCGCCGGACGAACCCGTCGTCGACCAGGGTGCGCTGCACCGCATCGATCGTGCCGATCACCCGTGGGTCGTCCGGTGGGAGGAACCCGACGAGCGGGATCATGAGCAGCGACGCGTCGAGGTTGGTGGACCCGTAGTACTGGGTGAACGAGCCGAGGTCGGCCGAGAACCCCTGCTCGCACACCTGGTCGTGGACCTGCTGGCGCAGCTCCGTCCACCGCTCGACGCGGTGGCCGTGGACCCCGGAGCGCTCGGCGAGCTGGATCGCCCGGTCGAACCCCACCCACGCCATGACCTTGGAGTGGGTGAAGTGCCGTCGTGGTCCACGCACCTCCCAGATGCCCTCGTCCGGTTGGTCCCAGACCCGTTCGAGCTGGTCCATGAGCGCGGCGATGACCTCACCGTCGTAGCCGATCTGGCCCTCGAGGCCGCTGGTCGCCGCGGTCAGGGCCGCGTCCATGACCTCGCCGAACACGTCGAGCTGGAACTGGGTCGAGGCGCCGTTGCCGATCCGCACCGGAGCGGAGTCCTCGTAGCCGGGCAGCCAGTCGAGCTCGAGTTCGGTGAGGCGCCGTTCGCCGCCGACGCCGTACATGATCTGGAACTCGCCCGGGTTGCCGGCCACCGCCCGCCGCAACCAGCGGGACCACGCCGAGGCCTCGTCGCGGTAGCCGGAGAGCAGGAGCGCCTGCAGGGTGAGCGTCGCGTCCCGCAGCCACGAGTAGCGGTAGTCCCAGTTGCGCACGCCGCCGATGTCCTCGGGCAGCGACGTCGTCGCCGCAGCGCACACGGCCCCGGTCGGGCCGTAGGTCAGCGCCTTGAGGGTGATGAGCGAGCGCACCACCTCGTCGCGCCAGTCGCCGTCGTAGGAGCAGCCTGCGACCCACTCCCGCCACCACCGTCGGGTCCGGTTGGCCGCAGCGAGCGAGTCGAGCGGCAGCGGGGCCTCCTGGGACTGTGAGGCGAACCACGTGAGCGAGAACGTCAGTCGCTGCCCCTCGGTCACCTCGAACGACGCGACGGTGGTGTGGTCGAGCCCCTCGAGTCGGACCGGACTGTGGAACCGCAGTCCGTCGGGTCCGGCGACCATCACCAACCCGTCACCGGTGGCCCGCACCCACGGGGTGATCGAGCCGTAGTCGAACCGGACCACCAGTTCGAGTTGCATCTGCACCCGACCGCTGCGCCCCTCGACGATCCGGTGGACGCTCGGGCTGGCCCCGTCGGGCGGCATGAAGTCGATCACGGCGACGTCGCCCTCGGGTGTGTGGAACAGCGTCTCGAGCACGAGCGTGTCGTCCTCGTACCGACGGGTGACGGTGGTCTCGCCGGCCGGGGCGATCAGCCAGCGGCCGTGCTCGGGAGTGCCGAGCAGCGCGGCGAACGCGGCACCGGAGTCGATCCGGGGGGTGCACCACCAGTCGATCGAACCGCTCCGGTCCACCAGCGCCACGGTCTCGGTGTCGCCGATGATCGCGTAGTCCTCGATGCGCCCCGCCATGTCCGTGTCGCTCCTCGGGTGGCGGCCGGTGCGCCCGGCCGCCGGGTCAGTCCTCGTCGTCGGGGTGGATCAGGACCCGTGCGGGTCGGTCGTGGGTCGTGAACGACCAGAACCAGTTGGTCAGCGCCGCCATGCGGCTGTCGCCGCCGGTCAGCAGCGCGAGGTGCACCGCACCCCACATGGCCCACGCCGCCCGACCGGTGAGCGTGAGGTGGTGCGGAGGGATGACCGCAACGGCGGCCTGCCGACCGATCGTCGCCATCGTCCCCTTGTCCAGGTAGTGGAACGGGCGGGGATCGGCGTGCTTGCGCTCGAGCCGGTCGATGGTCACGCCGACGTGCTCGCCGGCCTGCAGCGCCACCGATCCGAGCTGGGGGAGGACCTCGCCGCTGCGGGTGTCGGTGGCGACGGCCATGTCGCCGACGACGAACACCTCGGGGTGGTGCTCCAGTCGCAGGAACTCGTCGACGGGGACGCGACCGCGAACGAGTTCCACCCCGAGCTCGGAGGCCAGCGGCACCGGCTGCAGGCCGGCGCCCCAGATCGTCGTGCCCGCTGCGATCCGCTCGCCGCTGCCCAGGTCGACGCCGTCGGCGTCGATCGCCTCGACCCGTTCGCCGAGTCGCACCGTGACCCGACGCTCGGTGAGCGTCTCCAGCGTGTACTCGCTGATCCCCTCGTCGAACATGGCGAGCAACCGGTCGCCGTGCTCGACGAGCGTGATGCCGATCCGGGAGGTGTCGATCGACGGGTAGTCCTCCGGGAACACGTTGAAGAAGAGCTCGCTCAGCGCCCCGGCGGTCTCGACGCCGGTCGGTCCGCCACCGACGACCACCACGTCGAGGTGGCCCTCGTCCACCAGCGCCGGGCGCTTGGCGGCCTCCTCGAAGCGGGTGAGGAGGTGCTGCTTGAGCCGCACCGCCTGGGGGAGCGTGTAGAGCGGGAAGGCGTGGTCGTCGGCGCCGGTCGTGCCGAAGAAGTTGGCCCGGGCGCCGAGGCCGACCACCAGGTAGTCGTAGCCCTGCGGGTCCCAGTCGTCGAACGTCACGGTCCGGGCGTCCAGGTCGATCCCGGTGATGGTCGCCTGGGCGAAGTCCAGGTTGTCCTGGGTGTGGACGAGGTCGCGGACCGGGTGGCCGACCGTCACCGGGTCGAGCACGTCGGTGGCCACCTGGTAGAGCAGCGGCTGGAACGTGTGGTAGTCGTGCCGGTCCACGATCACGACGTCCACGGGGGCCTTGCGCAGCTTCCGGGCGGCGCCGAGTCCGGCGAAACCGGCGCCGAGGACCAGCACCTTCGGTCGGGTCCCGTCGCTCACCAGCGTGACGTTACCGTTCCGTCGCCGATCCCTCCGCCGGGTCGCCGCGCTCCGCCATGCCCAGCGCGGCCCGGCCCCGCCGGGCCCCGCCCGGCCCCGCCCGGCTGCGGCCGAACTCGGTGCAGCCAGCGCCCGCCGAGGGAGCTGTGTGCACCGAGTTCGCTGTCGGCCCCGGGTTCGCAGTGGGCGGCCCTGCCGGAGCGGCTCTCCGCCGATACGGTGCCGGCGTGACACTCCGAGTGGTGCAGTGGGCGACGGGTGGTGTGGGCCGGGCGGCGATCGCTGCGATCAGCGAGCATCCCGAGCTCGAACTCGTCGGCTGCTGGGTGCACAGCGCCGACAAGGTCGGCCTCGACGCAGGTTCGCTCGCCGGCATCGACCCGCTCGGTGTACCCACCACCGACGAGGTGGACGCACTCGTCGCGCTGCAGCCCGACTGTGTGGTCTACAGCCCGATCTTCGCCGATCCCCGTCTGGTGCGGCGGTTCCTGGGCGCCGGGATCAACGTCGTCACGCCGGTCGGGTGGATCAACCCGTCCCCTGAGGAGCGGGCGGAACTCGACGCGCTGTGCGCCCCGACGGGCGCCACGCTCCACGGCACCGGCATCCACCCCGGCGGGGTGACCGAGCTGCTGCCGATGGTGCTGACGTCGCTGTCGGGATCGGTCACACACGTGCGCGCCGAGGAGTTCTCCGACATCCGCACCTACGGCGCCCCGGAGGTGATCCGCGACTGGATGCTCTTCGGGGCGACCCCGGAGGCCGCCCGAGGGAGCATCATGCTCGACGCCCTGGGTGCGGGCTTCGGTCAGTCCGTCCGTCTGGTCGCAGCGGCCCTCGGCCTGCGGCTCGACGACGGGCTCCGGACCAGCCACGAACTGGCCGTCGCCACCGAGCCGATCGACTCGCCGATCGGGCCGATCGCCCCAGGACTGGTGGCTGCCCAGCGGTTCCGGTGGCAGGGCACCGTCGACGGCGAGCCGGTCGTGACCGCTGCGGTCAACTGGTTCATGGGGCAGGAGCACCTCGATCCGGGCTGGAACTTCGGCCCCGAGGGTGAACGGTTCGAGGTCGAGGTGACCGGCGATCCGGGTTGCTCGGCGACCTTCCACGGCTGGCACCCGCCGAGCATCGACGCCGGCCTGCGCCGCAACCCGGGGATCGTCGCCACGGCGCAGCACTGCGTGAACTCCGTTCCGGTCGTGTGCGCCGCCGGCCCCGGGGTGCGGACCTACCTCGACCTGCCGCTCGTCACGGGACGGGCTGCGGCACACCTCCGTGCGCGCCGGTAGGGTTCGGCCGCAGGCCGTCGACGCGTGGCGGCCGGTCGAGTGAGAGGAGCGTGCTCCATGCCCCAGCCCGAGGACCTCGTCTTCTGGTCCGATGCCGGCGGCGCCCAGTTGGGGCCGGAGCCGTTCGAGACGGTCCGACAGCGGGTGCACGCCGGGCAGATCCCGGCGACCACGCCGGTCTGGTGGGACGGTGCGCCGGACTGGATCCCGTTCGACCAGGTCGACTCCGGCGCCGGAGCGCCGGGCGGTCCGGCCCCTGCGGTCGCAGCGGCGACGGGACCTGCGACGGCGTCGGCCGCGCTCATGTCGGGTCTGTCCGATCAGGAGCTCGACGACGAGTTCGTGGCGCTGGTCAACCGGAGCTGGAAGCTCTACAAGGAGACGGAGTTCGCCACGTCGATCGACGAGGCGATGCTCGGCGGCGTCATCACGGCGCTGGTCGACTGCGGGTTCGTGCTGATCGACCTGGAGACACCGGGGGCGGGTCTCGCCGCTGCCCCCGCGCAGTCGGTCATCACCGTCGAGACCGGCGCTGCGTCACCGGTTCCGGTCCGGAACAACTCCCTGCGTTTCGAGGAGCCCGAGACGCACGCCCGGGTGGTGGTGGAGCTCGAGCACCTCACCCCGGACGTCGCCACCTCCAAGCTGATCGGCCACCGGGCCGCCGTGGTGGTCGGCTACGGCGAGCGGGTGCCGAACTTCTCGCAGGTCGGCCAGGCGGTCCGCCAGGAGGTGCAGAGCGGCTGGATCGCGTCGCCCGAACCGGGGACCGTCACCTTCGACGCCGACATCTCCTCGGGGTACGTGTACGCCCAGATCGACCTGCTCCTCGAACTCGACCGGTACGTCGGTGAGGACCTGTCGGTCGACCACGACCTGCTGCGTCGCCACCTCGCATCGGTCGTCTACACGATGCAGACCTTCATCCGCGCACGATTCGGGAGCTGACCGTGGGCATCTTCAACGCCATGACCAAGCACGCGCACAAGGCCGAGCTGCGCGAGTCCAAGGACGAGATCGTCGTCGGCGGACTGATCCGCGGGTTGTCGCACCGCGGGTGGCGGTGCTTCCGGATCGTCGCCCACTCCGACCGCCAGCAGATCGGCTTCAAGGTGCCGGGCGACGAGGTGCTCTCGAGCGTCTACGTCCTGGTGGACCGCCGGTCGGGTTCCGGGGCGCTCACCCAAGCCCTCGGGTCCCGGACGGTGATCGGGTTCACCGCCGAGATGCGCAACGAGGTGTCGGACCCGGACGACCTGGCGACCATGTGGCGCACCGACCTCGCGAACCTGTTCAAGCTGCCGGTGGCGGGTGAGGTCCGGGTCAACCACCAGCTGAACACGGTGAACGCCCGGACCTTCCACCTGGTCGACCTGGACCAGTACGTCCAGGGGGTGTCGGTCGACGTCGGGCCGCTCACCGAGTGGGCCGTCGGGC
>CAINRS010000055.1 GCA_903852755.1 uncultured Actinomycetes bacterium
CTCCAACGGTGCGTCAGGTGCGAGCTTCTCTCCGGGTGGCTCGCCAGTGTTTGTATCCGGTGGTGAGCACGCCACCAGAATCAGTCCAAGTGCAGCGGCCGCGATGGCGGCGCGCGGCAAAGAGCCTCGCCTCATTGGTATGCTCTCCCAGTTTGGTGACGAAACGATACATGAACGACCTGAGCAGATGACGAGGTTCCTGGCGGCGAGCGATCTCACCTGACGGGCGGCGTCAGTCTTAGGGCCCGGTCGGGGGCAGGACCCCGCCGCAGGCCATTTCGATCTCCCCCCCGCCACTTTCTGTGAGAGTCCTGCAGGTTTGTCCTGGTGCCGAGCTGTGCAAGTCGACTGCAAGTTGTTGCATTCAGCGCCGAACCTGGCTCGCTGAGCGATGATCCTGAGCGACGACCAGCTGCGCAGCGTCGTGCGAGTCGTCGACGATGGCGTCCTGCTCGGCTGGCGCATGGTCGACCTGCTCGGCCACGAGCGTCTGCGTCGGATCATCGAGCGTGACCTGCGCAGCGCTGGTGGGTCGATGCCTGCTGTGGTCGCGCATCTGCTCGACACGCTCGACGCTGCGTCCAGGTCTGTTGTGTCTGACGCTGGCTCGTGTTGTGTGGAGCGATCATCGAGCTATGACGACGTTCGCCAGCTGGAGTCGCTCAGCGTCGCTGAAGCTGCAGAGCTGCTCGGCATCGGCCATGAAGCAGTGCGCATGCGCATTCGACGTGGCTCGCTCCAGGCATGGCAGGACGATGCAGGACGCTGGCGCATCCCACTGGAGCTGAACGAATGGCCGAGCGACGTGACGACCTAATGGCTGTGCGCAGCAGAGCGATGGTGTCGCTGCCTGCTGGCATCGAGACGACGTCGATCGCGCATCGCAGTGCTGACGACGCCGAGCTGGCTCGTGTTCGTGCTCGCGTGACTGCTGCTCTGGATCGACCTTTCGGAGCTCGACCAGCTCGGCAGCGCACGACGCCGAGCGTTCCGAAGCCGAAGCCGAAGCGAGCGCAGCGCGCTCGCACCACGACCACGCTCGCAGGCTCGACAGCCGAGCAGCAGCGAGCACGACGCCATCTGGAGCGCATCGCATGAAGTCGACTCGACAGCTGCTGGACGACCGGATCGACGCTGCGCGTCTGCGTCTGAGCGAGGCTGCAGCTCGTGCTGCGTCGAGCGCAGCGACGCCACAGGACCACGTCGACGCCGAGAACGCGATTAGCGACGCAGTCCACTGGATCGACGCCAGGTCGAAGCTGCTGACTGGTGGCAGGTACCGAGCCGATGGCTCTGCGAGTTGGGTGCAGGACGTCGGGCTGGCAGTGAAGCAGCTGGATCAGAGCGCTCAGCGTCGACTGAAGCTCGACGCCGAGCTGCGTTCGACCATGTCGAACTACGGCGGCAACGTCGTGCCTCAGTACCTGCTCGACCAGGTCCGGCTCTCTGGCTCCAGTGGTCGACCTGTCTGCGACCTGCTCCGGCAGCCACTGCTGGCCGATGGCGCAACGATGACTGTGGTGCGCGTCAGCACTGCGACGACTGCCGAAGCGCAGAGCGCCGAGAACACAGGAGCGACTGCCGACGATCCTGCGACGAGCGAGATCGCTCTGCCTGTGGTCACAGTCATCAGCGAAGCGACGCTGAGCCTGCAGCTGCTCCAGCGTGCTGCAGGCAGCACTGCTGACAGTGTGCTGATCGGCGACCTGCTGCGTGCGCTCGACGCCGAGCAGGAACGACTGGTGCTGAACGGCAGTGGCTCCAGTGGCGAGCCGACAGGTCTGCTGAACCAGTCAGGCATCGGCACTGTGTCGCTGACGTCGACGAGCGCTCCAGACCTGCTCGATGCTGTGGCCGACGCCGCGCAGGAGAGCTTCGTTGCGACTGGCGAGCCAGCTGACACAGTCATCCTGTCGCCACGACGCTGGACCAGGACGCTGGCGAAGGCCGGCAACTATGGCGCAGCGCTGTCGGCTGCAGTCGCGCCGACTGGACCAGTGCGCGGTCAGATGGTCGGACTCGACGTCGTGACGAGCAAGGCTGTGCCAGCGACGCTCGGCGCGTCGACCGACCAGGACGTCGTCATCGTCTGCCGACGCAGCGACATCGTGATGGCCGAGAGCGACGCCGAAGTGTTCCCACTGAAGGACACGAGCAACAACAGTGCGCTGCAGGTCGACCTGGTCGGCGCTCGCAGCTTCGTCGTCGGTGCGATCCGACCTGCTGGCGTCGTGAAGATCACTGGCGCAGGCCTGGTGGCGCCATACGCATGATCGGCGTCCTGGCTCGCTGGCGCAGTCCTCACGTGCCTCCTCGAGCCGTGACGTTGTAGCGCAGCGAGCTGGTGGCTGGTGAGGATCAGCCGGTCGCCAGCTCGCTGCGCGTCAGGTCTGGCGTCGGAACAGCGACGCGACCAGGTCGACTGCGTCTCGATCCATTCCTGGTGAGACGTGGCTGTAGGTCTGCAGCGTGATCGAGATGTGTGTGTGGCCGAGATGCTCCTGCACGACCTTCGCAGGTACTCCTGCAGCCATCGCCAGCGTCGCCCACGTATGACGCAGGCCATGCAGGCTGAGCTTCGGCAGGCCAGCTCGCTTCACGAGCACGCCGAACCTGCGCGACACGCTCTCTGGCATCAGAGCTGTGCCATCGACCTGGCAGAACACTCGACCTTCGTCGACGTACATCGAACCGATGCGCAGACGCTCGGCAGCCTGAGCTTTCCTGTGGCGCTTCAGCGCTGCTACAGCGTCGTCGTCGAGCGAGATGCGACGTCGACCAGCTGCTGTCTTTGGATCGTGCTCGTGCAGCTCTCCATTCGTCTCGGTCAGGCTGCGTTCGATGACGAGCGTGCGCTGGTCCAGGTCGACGCTCGACCAGCGCAGCGCCAGCGCTTCGCCACGACGCATGCCAGTCGATGCGAGCAGATGCCAGAGCGCAGTCAGACGCTCGGCGTCGTCGGCTTCGCAATGCGCCAGGAACGCTGCGACCTGTTCGCCAGACCACGTGACCATCTCAGGTCGGCTGGTCCTGCGTGGTGCATCGACCAGCTCGGCCACGTTGCGCTCGACGTAGCTCCAGCGCACAGCGTCGCGCAGCATGCGCTTGCAGAGCGTGTGGACAGCTCCGACGTACTTCGGAGACAGACCACTGCCTGAACGCTTCGTGTCAGCTCGTGGCTCATCAGCTCGACGAACGATGCCTGCGACAGCGTGTCGGCTGTATGGGCCATGCTCAGGCCAGCGCTCAGCGAGCATGTCTGCGATCTCCTGCCAGGTCGAGCCCGAGCGCTTCGCACGCTTCGCTGCCTGAATCAGCTTCGCTGGTCTGCCTGTGCCTTCGTTGCCGAAGCTCTGGCGTCCACTCTCCAGCATCGACGCATACAGGTCGGAGAGATGCGCTGCCTTCAGGTCGACGACTCGCACGTGGCCGAACGCAGGCAGCACGTGGCAGCGCAGCTGGCGTTCGTAGCTCGACAGCGTCGCTGGCCTGAGCTGTGTCTGTCGGACCTTCAGCCACTCGTCAGCCAGCTCGGCCACTGTGATCTGCGACGGCTCTGCGTAGGTGCCACTCGCCACAGCTGTGTGCATCTCGGCTGCGAAGCGTCGAGCGTCAGCCGACCTGGTGAACGACTTCGACCTGTGGCGAGCTTCGCCAGTGCGTTCGTCGACGACTCGCCAGCGAACTTCGTACCGATCACCACGCTTGCGAACAGATGCAGATGCCATGCACGCAGCGTAGGTCGACACAACACAGGCTGTACGCACTTTGTACGCACTGCCTGTCGGCTGTGGCTCAGATGCCTTGTGTTTACTGGTATCTAGTCGTGTCGGAGGGGGGACTTGAACCCCCACGCCCTTGCGGGCACTAGCCCCTCAAGCTAGCGCGTCTGCCAATTCCGCCACTCCGACGTGGTCCCCGCCGGAGCGGGGCAGCGAGTGACTGTAGCGCACCGCGGCGCCCTACTCGAAGGTCGGCAGACCCGTCGGGGACATGACCTGAGCGGCCGGCTGGACCACGAACGGATCCGGCGTCCGGGCCACCTCGGCGTCCTTGTGCTCGTAGTCGAGCGCGTGCAGGACGTGACGGATCGACTCCAGCCGTGCCCGCTTCTTCTCGTTGGAGTTGACCACCGTCCACGGTGTGACCGGGTTGTCGCTGTGCACGAGCATGGCGTCACGTGCCCGGGTGTAATCGTCCCACTTGGTCTGGGCGGCCTCGTCGATCGGGCTCATCTTCCACATGCGCAACGGGTCGGTCCGGCGGTCCTCGAAGCGCTTGGCCTGGTTCTTCTTGGACACGGCGAACCACAGCTTGAACAGGTGCGTGCCCGACTCCACCAGGCTCCGCTCAAAGCCGGGTACCTGCCTGTAGAACTCGCCGTACTCCTGGGGCGTGCAGAAGCCCATCACGATCTCCACTCCCCCGCGGTTGTACCAGGAGCGGTCGAACAGGACGATCTCGCCGGCGGTCGGCAGGTGCTCGACGTACCGCTGGAAGTACCACTGCCCGCGCTCGGTGTCGTTGGGCTTGGTGAGCGCCACGACGCGTGCGCCACGTGGGTTGAGGTTCTCGGTGAACCGCCGGATCGACCCTCCCTTGCCGGCGGCATCACGGCCCTCGAACAGGATCACGACACGCTGGCCGGAGTCCTTGACCCACTGCTGGACCTTCAGCAGCTCGATCTGCAGCAGGCGGAGCTCGTCCTCGTACTGCTTGGTCCCGAGCTTGTCGGGGTAGGGCGGCTTGTCCTCCATGTGCTCGATGCCGAGTTCCCCGACCTCGAGTTGGCTCGCGTGCGTCACGGGGTCACGGTAGCCCACTGACCGCAACGACTCCCGGTGGCAGCCCACGCGCCACCGACCACAACTCACCCAGCCGTTCGGGCCCGAGGCTCGGCCGGAGCGCCGAGGGCGACAGACCCGGAGCGCTCGTCGGCAGACGGACCCGGAGCACTCCCCGCAGCACCCGGAAGCACAGTGGCGGGTCGAGCTGCAGTGACTCGCCATCGATGCCGACGTTCAGCGGTCCGGCACCGGCGACCTCCAATTCGGGTACCTCCCAGGTGGACACCTCGACCGGACCGAGTAGCCCCGCGCCGGATCGCACCAGCACCACGCCGAGCTGGCCGTCGCGCAGGCTGGGCCGGGACCCGAATCCCGGCCGCGGCGACAGGTCGTAGCGGTTGTTCGAAACGAGCAGTACGACGGCGTCGTCGTGGTGCCGTCCGGAAGCGTCGACGACCTCGATGCCGAGCGACACCGCATCGGGACCCACCAGGTCCGGCAGACGCTGCAGTGCCGTCCCGATCTTGCGGTCGCGGTACTGCTCGTCGGCGACCACCTCGCCGTAGGCGCCGATCGAGACGTTGTTCACGAACGTGCGGCCGTTGACCTGGGCCACGTCGACGCGCATCGAGTTGGACCGGACGAACGCGTCCAGCGCACCCACCGGGTCGGACCGGTCGAGACCCAGGTCCAGCGCGAAGTGGTTGCGGGTCCCCACCGGGACGCAGACGAACGGGCGGCCGGACTCGAGGGCGACCTCGGCGACGATGGCCATGGTACCGTCGCCCCCGGCCGCACCCAGGCAGTCCGCACCCCGTTCGACCGCCGCCCGGGCCAGAGCCCGCAGGTCGCTCCCGGGTTCGAGCTCCACCACCTCGACGCCACGGGCGCGGGCCTCGGCGACCAGGCCGACCCGGCCCGCCGTTCCGCCGCCGGAACGCGGGTTGACGAACAGCACCGGGCGCTCCAACCGGTGTCGACTCCGGGGCAGGCGGGACTGCCCGGATCGGGGGACGTGGTAGAGGGCGGCCGCAGCGGAGGAACCTCCCAGCACGACGAGCGCCGCCCCCAGGAACACGAGCGGGACCCCTCGGTCGGCGATCCACACGAGCCACAGCGCCAGGCAGCCCAGACCTGCAGCGGCGAGCACCCACGACCAACGGCTCGCCCCCCGTCGTCCGAGCGCCCGCCAGAGCAGTCCCGGAGCCGGCAGCAGGACCAGAGCGGCGAGGAGGAGCTCCGGCAGCCCGAGCAGGAACCCGACCATTGCGAGGACCGCCCCGACCGGGGTCAGCACGAGCGCCGCCGCAGCCTGCAGGCGACGCCGGAGCGAGATCACGCGCCGTTCGCCGCTCACGGCACCTGCGCTAGGCGTCGATGACGAGGGCGAAGACCAGCGTGTTGAACGCGAACAGGAGCGCCACGACCACGGTGATCCGGTCCAGGTTCTTCTCCATCACCGTGGAGCCGGCCGCCGACGCCCCGAGCCCACCGCCGAACATGTCGGACAGCCCGCCGCCACGACCGGAGTGGACCAGGACCAGCACGATCAGGGCGATCCCAAGACCGAACTGGAGGATCCAGAGGATCAGTCGGGCGATGTCCACGGCCGCAGAGACTATCAGTGCCGGCGGAACTGGACGATGGCGGCGAACTCGTCGGGCTCGAGACTGGCCCCGCCGACGAGCGCACCGTCGATGTCGGGCTGGGCCATGAGCTCCGCGATGTTGCCCGGCTTGACCGAACCCCCGTACTGCACCCGGAGCGTGGCCGCGGCGTCGGCGGACCACCCGTCGGCGACGACCGAGCGGATGTGGGCGCACATGGCCTGGGCGTCGTCGGCCGTGGCGGTGTGGCCGGTCCCGATCGCCCAGATCGGCTCGTAGGCCACGACGAGCGCCCCCACCTGGGCGGCGCCGATCCCGGCGAGTCCAGCCCGGACCTGGGCTTCGACCCGGGCCTCGGCCTGACCCGACTCCCGTTCCTCGAGCGTCTCGCCGCAGCAGACGATCGGTGTCATCCCGGCGGCGAGCACCGCGACCGCCTTGCGGTTGACCATCTCGTCGGTCTCACCGAACAACTGCCGTCGTTCCGAGTGCCCCACGATCACGTAGGCGACGTCGAGCTTGGCGAGCATCGTCGGCGACACCTCACCGGTGAAGGCCCCCTCTGACTCCCAGTACGTGTCCTGGGCGCCGAGCACGATCTCCATCCGGTCGCTCTCGATGAGCGTCTGGACCGACCGCAGGTCGGTGAACGGCGGGTGGACCGTGACGACGACGTCGTCGACCTCCTCCTCGCCCAGTCGGTAGTGCAGCTTCTGGACCGCCTGGATGGCCTCGAAGTGGTTCTTGTGCATCTTCCAGTTGCCGCTGATGATCGGCGTGCGGGCCTCGGCCACGGTGGTTCCTCCTGGTCCGGTCAGTCCCGGGCGTTGGGGGCGTTGCGGAGCGCCTCCAGCCCCGGCAGGTCGCCCTGTTCGATGAGTTCGAGCGACGCACCGCCGCCCGTCGAGATGTGGTCGATCCGGTCGGCCAGGCCGAACTCGGCGACGGCGGCCGCAGAGTCACCACCACCGATGACCGTCATCCCACGGCACTCGGCGACGGCCTCGGCCACGGAGCGGGTCCCGGCAGCGAACCTGGGGTCCTCGAACACGCCCATCGGGCCGTTCCACAGCACCGTCCGGGCCTCGGCGATCACGTCGCCGAACTCGGCGGCCGAACCCGGCCCGATGTCGAGTCCCATCCATCCGTCGGGCACATCGCGGCCGACGTTGAGCACCTCGCCTCCAGCAGACGGATCACCGATCACCCCTCCGGGTCCCAGCGCCACCACGTCGCTCGGGAGCACGAGCCGGTCGCCGTGCCGTTCGAGGAGCGCCGCACAGGCGCCGACCTGGTCCGGCTCACACAGCGAGGCCCCCACCGGGTGGCCCATCGCCGAGAAGAACGTGAAGCACATGCCGCCGCCGACGAGCACCCGGTCGGCGACGTCGAGCAAGGCCTCGAGCACCCCGAGCTTGTCCGAGACCTTGGACCCACCCGTGATGGCGACGAAGGGCCGTCCCGGCCGTTCACGCAGCCCGAGCAGCACGTCGACCTCCTGGGCGAGCAGGAACCCGGCGGCCGACGGCAGGGTGCGGGGCGGACCGACGATCGAGGCGTGCGCCCGGTGTGACGCACCGAAGGCGTCGTTCACGTAGGCGTCCTGTCCCTCGACCAGCCGGGCCACGAACGCGGGATCGTCGGTGGTCTCGCCCGGGTCGAACCGCAGGTTGTCGAGCAGTTCCACGCCCGGAACCAGCTCGGCGAGCCGCGCCCGCACCGGATCGACCGAGTACCGGGGGTCGGGTGCCCCCTCCGGTCGGCCCAGGTGGGTGCACGCGGTGACCGTCGCCCCCCGCTCCTGCAACCATCGCAGTGTGGGCACCGCCGCCCGGATCCGCAGGTCGTCGGTGATCCGGCCGTCCCGGATCGGCACGTTGAAGTCGACCCTGACCAGCACGCGGGCGCCGTCGAGCGGCGGCAGGTCCTCGAGCTCGGGAACGCCGAACTTCACTGGTTGGCTGCGCCGACGATGAGGGCCAGGTCGACCAGGCGGTTGGAGTATCCGGCCTCGTTGTCGTACCAGGACAGCACCTTGACCAGGTCACCCTGGGCCATGGTCAACCCGGCGTCGAACACCGAGCTGTAGGGCGAGCCCACGATGTCGGAGCTGACGAGCGGTTCCTCGCTGTAGGCGAGGATGCCCTCGAGCGGGCCCGAGGCAGCGGCTGCGGCGAACGCTGCGTTGACCTCGTCGACGGTCACCTCACGGTCCAGGACTCCCACGAAATCGGTGATCGACCCGGTCGGCACCGGGACACGCAGTGAGGTCCCATCGAGCCGACCCTGCATCGACTGCAGCACCAGGCCGGTCGCCCGCGCGGCGCCGGTCGAGGTCGGGACGATGTTGATCGCTGCGGCCCGAGCGCGACGGAGGTCCTTGTGCGGGCCGTCGACGAGCATCTGGTCGCCCGTGTAGGCGTGGATCGTGTTCATCAGACCCTTCTGCACGCCGAACGCGTCGTCGAGGACCTTGATGAGCGGGACGAAGCAGTTCGTCGTGCACGAGGCGTTGGAGACCACGGTGTGCTGCGCCGGATCGAACGTGTCGTCGTTCACGCCGACCACGAAGGTGGCGTCCGCACCGTTGGACGGTGCCGAGACGATGACCCGGGGCGCCCCACCAGCGAGGTGGGCCGCAGCGTCGTCCCGGTCGGTGAAGATGCCCGTCGCCTCGACGACCACGTCGACCCCCAGGTCACCCCAGGGGATCTCGGCCGGATCCCGGTGCGACACGATCTGCAGCGTGTCGCCGTCGACGTCGATGCCTCCGTCGACCACCTCGATGGTGCCGGGATAGGCGCCGACCACCGAGTCACGGGCGAGCAGGTGCGCCATCACATCGACCGAACCCAGGTCGTTCACGGCGACGAAGTCGATGTCGGCGCCCTTGGCCTTGGCCGCCCGGAAGAAGTTCCTCCCGATGCGCCCGAACCCGTTGATCCCCACACGAACGGTCATGTCACTCCTCAGCTCGTCTCGTTCCGGAACATGCGAGCACGTACCCTACGCGGCCCGCCAGTCGGCACCGGTGAGACCGGCCAGGACGGGTCCCAGCAGGTCGCTCCGGTGCGCGCCACCGCCGGGATCGGCCAGTTGGGCGCCGACCAGTCGCACCGGCAAACCGGCTGGAGCCTCGCCGAGCGTCGCCGGGTCGTAGACGACCACCGCCGGTCGGATGCCGTGCCGTTCGAGTGCGGCGACGTGCTCGGCGACGCCGTACCCGGCGGTCTCCGACGCCTGGGGCCGCAGGTTGCAGACGTAGACGAGTCGGTCCGCCGCCCCCCGCAGTGCGTCACCGACCCCCGGGACGGCCGCTGCGGCCAGGACGCTCGTGTAGAGCGATCCCGGGCCGAGCACCACCTGATCGGCCCCGACGATCGCCGCGACGGCCGCCGGACACGCCGGGGCGTCGGAGGGCTCCACGGTCACGACGTCGAGATCCGGCTGTCGGGCGACCGCCACCTGTCCCCGCACCTCGGCCCCGGAGCCGACCACTCCCCGCAGTTGCACCGGGACGGTGGTGGTGGGGAGCACCCGGCCGACCGTGCCCAGCAACCTGCCGACCTCGTCGAGCGCTGCGACCAGGTCGCGCTCGGAGTCCTCGAGCGCCGCGATGAGCAGGTTGCCGAACGCGTGACCCTCGAGCTCGCCGGCGTCGAACCGGTGCTCCATCGCCCGGAGCAACGGTGACGTCTCCCCGGCGAGCGCGACCAGGCACTTGCGCAGGTCCCCGGGGGCCGGGCGGTCGCCTGCGGCGCGGAGCCGGCCGGTCGAGCCGCCGTCGTCGGCCACCGACACCACGGCGGTGACGGACCTGGCGTAGCCCCGGCCGGCGCGCAGGGTCGCCGCGAGTCCGTGGCCGCCGCCCACGGCCACGACGTCGGGAGCGCTCACCGGTCGACGTCCCGGTGTCGGATCCGGGTCTCGACGCCGAGGTCCCCGAGCCACACCGCCACCTGTTCGGCGATCGCCACCGAGCGGTGCCGCCCCCCGGTGCAACCGAACGCGACGGTCAGGACCGCCTTGCCCTCGCTCAGGTACGCGGGGAGCAGCATCTCGAGCAACTCCTCGACCTTGGTCACGAACTCGGACGTGATCGGGAACGAGTTCACGTACTCCTGGATCTCGACGTCACGACCCGACAGCGGCCGGAGGTCCTCGACCCAGTACGGGTTCGGGAGGAACCGGCAGTCGAGCACGAGGTCGACGTCCGGAGGAACACCGTGCTTGAAGCCGAACGACGTGACCGTGACCTGGGTGCGCGACGAGGTCTCCCCCGGGGCGAACAGGTCGTGCACCCGGGCCCGCAGGTCGTGGACGTTCAACTCGGTCGTGTCGATCAGGACGTCAGCGGCACCCCGCACCTCACCGAGCAGGACGCGCTCCTGCTCCACGGCCGCCTCGACCGACCCCGTCTCGGCGAGCAGCGGGTGCCGCCGCTTGGACTCGCCGTACCGCCGGACCAACGTGGCCGTCGAGGCGTCCAGGAAGACGGTCCGGATGGCGGCGCCGGTCTCCCGCAACCGGTCGAGTTCGGTCGCCACCAGCGAGGCGTCGGCGCCGGTGCCCACCACCAACGCCAGAGGCGCGGCGTCCTCCTGGAACCGGGCGAGTTCCGCCACCTTGGGGACGAGTTCCGAGGGGAGGTTGTCGATCACGAACCACCCGAGGTCCTCGAGGGTCTTGCCGACCTGCGTCCTCCCCGCCCCGGACATCCCGGCGATCACGACCAGATCGACCACATCACAGACGCTAGCGGCATCAGGTGCATCCGGTTCCCAACCTCGCGACGAAGACCGAGCAACCCAACCAAGGAGGCGCTCCGATGCGCAGCAAGACCCTGTCCACCCTCGTCGCCCTGCTCCTCGGGCTCGGCCTCGTCGCAGCAGCCTGCAGCAGTGACGACAAGTCGGCCCAGGAGGCCAACAGCAACACGACCACGACGGTCGCTGAGGACGGCGCCACGACGACCGCCCCCGCCGAGACCGGCACGATCGTCGACATCGCCGCCGGCAACCCGGACTTCTCGACGCTGGTCGAGCTGGTGACCGCTGCTGGCCTGGGCGAGACGCTGTCGGGCTCCGGTCCGTTCACGGTCTTCGCACCGACCAACGAGGCCTTCGCAGCAGTGCCGGCCGACACCCTGGCCGCCCTGCAGGCCGACCCGACCGGTGCGCTGACCGACGTGCTCAAGCTGCACGTCATCTCGGGTGAGGTGGACGCCGAGGCGGCGACCGCTGCGGCCGGTACCTGCGTCGAGACCCTCGGCGGCAAGGTGAAGGTCGAGAAGGTCGGTGACGGCCTGACCATCGGTGGCGTGCCGATCGTCAGCACCGACATCAAGGGCTCGAACGGCATCATCCACGTGCTCGGCGGCGTGATCACCGCTCCGTCCGAGGGCTGCTGATCCCGCTGACGCCCGGAGACGCCCGCCGGTCCACACGGCCCGGCGGGCGTCTCCGCGTCCGAGATGCTGGTGCACGGGTGCAGGCGAGGAACGCCGCGCCGACGTCCACCGCCCCTCAGCCGGCGCGGAATCGGAGGACCGCGAGCCTCGGGATGGTGTCCGCTCGGCTGAAGTTCCAGTAGCGCTCGAGGTGCGAGGCCGGTGGAGCAGGCTCGTCGAGGTGCTCGAGCCGGAGCCCCCGGTCCCCCGCCTCGTTCACGTACCGCCCGAGCGGACGGTGGTGGAACGTCAACTCCACTCCGTCGTCGACCTCCTCGACGGTCGTCACCTCCCGCAGGTAGGCGCCGATGCGCCAGTACTGCTCGGGCGGCTCCACCACCTGGTCGTCGATCCACCCGCTCCCGGGCGTCTGGAGCAGCGGGTGGTTCATCACCACGACCAGCACTCCTCCCGTCCGCAGGACCCGGGCGACCTCGTGGAGCGCCCCGGCGAGGTCGGCGACGTGTTCCAGGACGAGGGAGCAGACCACGGCGTCGACGGACGAGGACGCCACGGGCAGGTCGGCGATGGCGCCCTGGGCGAACAGGGGACCGTCGACCGCCCGGGCTGCGGTGAGCTGCGAACGGACGGCGTCGATGCCGAGTACGCACCGAGCGGGCGATGCTGCGTACCTGCCGACCTGGCCGTCGCCACACCCCAGGTCGAGCACGGTTCCCCGGGCCGGCAACGACGCCTCGACCAGCGGCAGGATCTGCTCGACGTACTCCTCGTCGGCACCACCGGTGAACTCACGTCGCCACCACGCAGCGTGCGCCTCCCACTCGGCCACCACGGCCCGGTCCCGATCACCCACGGTCACCCGCGGTTCCGTGCAGCGCCTCGTGGATGGCGACCGCCACGACGTCGGGCAGCCAACTCCGGGCGACCAGGTCCTCGAGTCCGGCCCGCCTGAGGCCGCGCAGGCCGCCGAACTCGGCGAGCAGGCGCTCCCGACGTCGTGGGCCGAGCCCGGGCACCTCGTCGAGCACCGACTCGGTCATCCTGCGCCCGCGGAGCTGACGGTGGTACCCGAGGGCGAACCGGTGCGACTCGTCACGGATGCGCTGCAGCAGGAACAGCGCCTCGCTCCCCCGTCGGACCTCCACCGGCGCGCTCCGACCCGGGACGAACACCTGCTCGAACTCCTTGGCCAGCGCCGCCGCAGGCACCTCTTCGGTGAGGCCCAGGTCCGCGAGCACCCGGACCGCCACCGACAGCTGACCCTTGCCACCGTCGACCAGCAGCAGCTGCGGCGGGTAGGCGAAGCGACCCCGCTCGGACGCCGGCCGCGCCGACTCCTCGAGGTAGTTGGAGAAACGGCGGCGCAGCACCTCGTCCATGGCGGCGAAGTCGTCGTTGCCGGTCACGTTGCGGAGCCGGAACCGGCGGTACTCCGACGGTCGGGGCAGGCCGTCCTCGAGGACGACCATGGACCCGACGTAGTCCGACCCCTGCAGGTGGCTCATGTCGTAGCACTCGATCCGGAGCGGCGCCTCGGGGAGGCCGAGTGCCTCCTGCAGCTCGTTCAGGGCGCGGGCCCGGCTGTTGTGGTCGCTCCCCCGCCGCAGCCGGTGGCGGGTGAACGCATCGGCGGCGTTGCGCTCGACGGTCTCGGCGAGCTGTCGCTTGTCGCCCCGCTGCGGCACACGCAGGCGGACCCGGCTGCCGCGGCCGGCGGTCAGGTACTCCTCGTACACCGCTGCGTCCTCGGGCAGCACCGGGACCAACACCTCCTTGGGCCAGCCCACCGCCGGTTCCTCCCCGTAGACCTCCTCGAGGACCGCAGCCACGGTCTGGCCGGGGTCGAGGTCCATCACCTTGTCGAGCACGAACCCGAGCCGACCGACCACCCGGCCACGACGGACGAAGAAGACCTGGGCCGAGGCCTCGAGCGGGTCCTCGACGACGCCGACCACGTCGACGTCCTCGGAGCGCCCGCCGACCATCTGCTGGCGCTCCACCGCGCGCCGGACCGCAGCGAGCCGATCACGGACCCGGGCAGCGGTCTCGAAGTCCAGCGCAGCGGACGCTGCGGCCATCTGCTCCTCGAGGGCGTGGACCACCGGATCGGTGTCGCCCTCGAGGAATCGGGCCAGGTCGCCGACCAGCTGGTCGTAGTCCCCTCGCTCCACCTCGCCGACACACGGTCCGGAGCACTTCTCGATGTGGAACAGCAGGCACGGTCGCCCCTGTCGCTCGTGTCGACGGAACTTGGCGTCCGAGCAGGTCCGCAGCGGGAAGGTCCGCAGGAGCTCATCCAGCGTCTCCCGGATGGCGTAGGCGTGGGCGTATGGACCGAAGTAGCGGGTGCCCCGGCGACGACGACCTCGCACCACCATGGGCCGGGGCCACTCGTCGGCGACGGTGAGTGCCAGGTAGGGGTAGGACTTGTCGTCGACCAGCCGGACGTTGAACCGCGGACGGTGCTCCTTGATGAGCGAGTACTCGAGCATCAGGGCCTCGACCTCGTTGGCCACCTGGATCCACTCGACCGACGCAGCGGCCGCCACCATCTGGGCCGTGCGGACCGGCAGGTTGGCCGGCGACTGGAAGTAGTTGGCGAGCCGCTGCCGCAACGAACGGGCCTTGCCGACGTAGATCACCCGACCGTCCGGATCCAGGAACTGGTAGCTCCCCGGGGCGTCAGGAATGCTCCCCGACGGTGGCCGCTCGAGCATCACCGAGACGCTACCGCCGCTGTCGGTGGTGCGGGCTACCATGCGGGTACCGGCCTGGCACCCGGCGACATCAACGTTCGAGACCGACAACCCCGTGGCGAGGCGACCAGGCTGCCCCCACCGGTCACATCGAGCGTCACAGCGCCACCTGCGGGTGGTGTCACAGGAGGACCATCCATGCTCCGTCTGCAGCGACCGCTCCCCGAGGAGTACACCACCGCGAGCCCCGACGAGCTCGCCCGGCGGATCGGTGAGGCGAAGGCCGTGCTCGGCGACCGGCTCTTCATCCTGGGCCACCACTACCAGCGCGACGAGGTCATGCGGTGGGCCGACGCACGGGGTGACTCGTTCCGGCTCTCGGTCCTCGCCAAGGAGCACCCCGAGGCCGAGTTCATCGTGTTCTGCGGGGTCCACTTCATGGCCGAGTCCGCCGACATCCTGACGGGGGACCACCAGCAGGTCGTGCTGCCCGACCTGAACGCCGGGTGCTCCATGGCCGACATGGCCGACATCGACGCGGTCGAGGAGGCCTGGGAGTCCATCGCCCGGCTCACCGACATCGAGCGGGTCGTCCCGATCACGTACATGAACTCGGCGGCGAACCTCAAGGCGTTCGTGGGGCGCAACGGTGGCGCCGTGTGCACGTCGACCAACGCCCGGGCGGTGCTCGAGTGGGCGCTCCGGGACCCGGCCGGTCCCCGTGGGGAGCAGGTCCTGTTCTTCCCCGACCAGCACCTCGGGCGCAACACCGGACACCAGATGGGCTACTCCGAGTCCGACATGCGCGTCTGGAACCCGCACCTCGAGCAGGGCGGACTGTCCGATGCCGACGTTGCCGGAGCGACGTTCGTCCTGTGGCGGGGCCACTGCTCGGTGCACCAGCGCTTCCGCCCCGAGCACATCCACGACTTCCGGGAACGGCACCCCGACGGCGTGGTGATCGTCCACCCCGAGTGCGCCCACGACGTCTGCGAGCTCGCCGACCACGTCGGGTCGACCGACTTCATCATCCGGACGGTCGAGGCGCTGCCACCGGGGTCCGTGGCCGGTGTCGGCACCGAGATCCACCTGGTGCAGCGACTCGACGCCGAGAGCGACGTGACCGTCGAGTCCCTGGATCCGCTCATCTGTCCGTGCTCGACGATGTTCCGCATCGACGCCGCCCACCTGTGCTGGACGCTCGAGGAACTCGTCGAGGGCCGGGTGCCCAACCGCATCACGGTCGACGAGGACACGGCGCACTGGGCGCGTGTCGCACTGGAGCGGATGCTGTCGATCACCTGAGGGCAGCTCGCCGCAGGGACGCCGTCACCGGTCGCCCGGCGGGTCAACGCTCAGCGATCGATGCCGAGCATCGGAGCCAGGAACGCGCCGGTGGCGCTCTCCGGCACCTTGGCGACGAGTTCCGGCGTGCCCTCGGCGATGACCTGACCTCCGCCCGCACCGCCGTCGGGCCCCAGGTCGATGACCCAGTCGGCCGTCTTGATGACGTCCAGGTTGTGCTCGATGACCAGCACCGTGTTCCCCTGGTCGACGAGGCGGCTCAGGACGGTCAGGAGCTTGCGGATGTCCTCGAAGTGGAGGCCCGTGGTGGGCTCGTCCAGGAGGTAGATGGTGTGCCCCGTGGAGCGCTTGGCCAGCTCGGAGGCCAGCTTCACGCGCTGTGCCTCGCCACCCGAGAGCGTGGTGGCCGGCTGACCCAGCCGCACGTAGCCCAGTCCGACGTCGACCAGCGTCTGCATGTGACGGGCGATCGTCGGCTGGTTGGCGAAGAACTCGAGCGCGTCCTCGCACGGCAGGTTGAGCACCTCGGAGATGTTCAGGCCCTTGAACGTGACCTCGAGCGTGTCCCGGTTGTACCGCGCCCCCTTGCAGACCTCGCACGGCACGTAGACGTCGGGCAGGAAGTGCATCTCGATCTTGATGGTCCCGTCACCGGCGCAGGCCTCGCACCGACCGCCCTTCACGTTGAAGCTGAACCGCCCCGGCAGGTAGCCCCGGGTCTTGGACTCGGTCGTCTGGGCGAAGAGCTTGCGGATGTGGTCGAAGACGCCGGTGTAGGTGGCCGGATTCGAGCGTGGCGTCCGGCCGATCGGTGACTGGTCGATGTCGATCACCTTGTCGAGGGCGTCGAGTCCGTCGATCCGCTTGTGCAGACCCGGGGGCACCTTGGACCCGTAGACGTGCTGCATCAACGAGCGGAGCAGGATGTCGTTGACGAGCGTCGACTTGCCCGATCCCGACACCCCGGTGACCGCCACGAAGCAGCCGAGTGGGATGTCGACGTCGATCGACTGCAGGTTGTGCTCCCGGGCGCCCTTGATCGAGAGCCAGTCCCCCGCGGGCTCCCGCCGGAGCTCCGGCACCGGGATCGAACGACGACCCGAGAGGTACTGCCCGGTGATCGACTCCTTGTTGCGCAGCAGCGACGCGACGGTGCCGCTGTGGACCACCCGACCTCCGTGCTCGCCGGCGCCCGGACCGATGTCGACCACGTGGTCGGCGGCGGCGATGGTGTCCTCGTCGTGCTCGACGACGAGGACCGTGTTGCCCAGGTTGCGCAGGCGCTCCAGCGTCTCGATCAGCCGGTGGTTGTCCCGCTGGTGGAGGCCGATCGACGGTTCGTCCAGGACGTACAGGACCCCGACCAACCCGGAGCCGATCTGCGAGGCCAGTCGGATCCGCTGCGCCTCGCCGCCTGACAGTGTCGCCGCGGAACGCTCGAGCGACAGGTAGTGCAGGCCGACGTCGCAGAGGAACTTCAGCCGTGAGTTGATCTCCTTCAGGATGCGCTCGGCGATCAGCTGCTGACGCTCGTCGAGGTGCAGGTCGGCCAGGCGCGCCGCCGACTCGCCGATCGGGAGTGAGCAGAGCTGGTGGATGTTCAGGTCGTCGACGGTCACCGCCAGTGCGTAGGGGTTCAACCGGGCGCCGTCACAGGTCGCGCACGGCACGAGGCGCATGTACCCCTCGACCGCCTCCCGCGCTCCGTCGGACTCGGCCTCGGTGTGGCGCCGTCGGAGGTACGGCACGACGCCCTCGTACTGCGCGCTGTAGTTCCGGACCCGGCCGTAGCGGTTGCGGAACCGGACGTCGACCCGCTGGTTGACCCCCACACCGTGCAGGAGCAGCTTGCGGTGCTTGGCCGGGAGCCGCTCCCACGGCAGGTCGGGGTCGATGTCGTAGGTCTCGCACACCGAGGCGAGGAGCCGGTGGAAGTACTTGGCGTGCCCTGATGCCCACGGGGCGATCGCGCCCTCTGTGATGGAGGCCTCGGGATCGGGGACCACCAGTTCCGGGTCGACCTCGAAGGTCGTCCCCAGCCCGTCGCAGGTCGAGCACGCCCCGTACGGACTGTTGAACGAGAAGTTCCGAGGGGCCAGCTCCTCGAAGCTCTTGCCGTCCGATGGCCGGGCGAGGCGTTCGGAGAAGGTGAGCAGTTCGGCCTCGTCGTCCTCACCGTCCCGTGGGACGATCTCGATCTGGGCGATCCCGTCGGCCAGGGAGAGTGCCGTCTCCATCGAGTCGGTGAGCCGACGCTCGATGCCCTCCCGCAGCACGAGCCGGTCGACCACCACCTCGATCGTGTGCTGCTCGTACCGGGCGAGGTCGACCTCGACGGGCAGTTCGAGCAGCTCGCCGTCGATGCGGACCCGACCGAACCCGCGGGCACCGAGGTCGGTGAGCAGCTGCTCGTAGGTGCCCTTGCGGCCGCGCACGACCGGGGCGAGCACCTGGAACCTCGTGCCCTCGGGCAGACGCAGGATGCGGTCGACGATCTGCTGCGGGGTCTGGCGGACGAGCCGCTCCCCCGTCTCCGGATCGTGCGGGACGCCGACCCGGGCGAACAGGAGCCGCAGGTAGTCGTAGACCTCGGTGACCGTGCCGACGGTGGAGCGAGGGTTGCGGGAGGCCGACTTCTGGTCGATCGAGATGGCAGGGCTCAGGCCCTCGATCACGTCGACGTCGGGCTTGTCCATCTGCCCGAGGAACTGCCGGGCGTAGGCCGAGAGCGACTCGACGTAGCGACGCTGGCCCTCGGCGTAGATGGTGTCGAACGCGAGCGAGGACTTGCCGGACCCCGACAGTCCGGTGAAGACGATCAGCCGGTCACGGGGCAGGTCGAGCGAGACGTCGCACAGGTTGTGCTCCCTGGCGCCCCGGATGACGATCCGGTCGCCTGGTCGCGCGGAGGACGAACGGGCCACCGCCGGATGCTACCGCCCGAACAGGTGTTCCACGGGCCGTGCTCGCGGCCGGAACGCTCCGGGGCGGCCGGAGAGGTGACTGCCATACTGGCCCCGTGTCCTCGAGCAGCGGCGTCCTGTTCCGCGTCACCACGTTCGGTGAGTCGCACGGCGGCGGCGTCGGTGTGGTCGTGGACGGCTGCCCGCCGCGGCTCCCCCTCACCGAGGCCGACGTCCAGCCCGACCTGGACCGTCGTCGCCCCGGACAGAGCCGGCTGGTCACCCAGCGCGACGAGGCGGACCAGGTGGAGATCCTCTCGGGGACCGTGGACGGGCTGACGCTCGGTAGCCCCATCGCCATGCTCGTCCGCAACGCCGACGCCCGATCGGGCGCCTACGACCACCTGGCCGACGTGTACCGCCCGTCGCACGCCGACTTCACCACCGATGCCAAGTACGGGATCCGGGCCGTCGCCGGTGGTGGGCGGGCCTCGGCCCGCGAGACGATCGGACGTGTCGCCGCCGGTGCGGTCGCCCGCAGGCTGCTCGCCGACCGGTTCGGGGTCGAGGTCCTCGCGTGGGTCGACGGCGTCCACGGGATCGCCGCTGCGGTCGACCCTGCGACCGTGACGCTCGAGCAGGTCGAGGCCGACCCGACCCGCTGCCCCGACCCGCAGGCCGCAGTGGCGATCACGGCGGCGATCGAACAGGCCCGACGGGACGGCGACTCACTCGGAGGGACCGTGCGCTGTGTCGCCAGGGGCGTGCCCGCCGGATGGGGGGAGCCCGTGTTCGACAAGCTCGAGGCGGACCTGGCCAAGGCCGTCATGTCGCTCCCCGCCACCAAGGGGTTCGAGATCGGGTCCGGATTCGCATCGACCGCCATGACCGGTACCGAGCACAACGATCCCTTCGTGACCGACGACGACGGTCGGACCCGCACGACGACCAACCACTCCGGCGGCATCCAGGGCGGAATCAGCAACGGCGAGGACGTCGTCATCCGGGTCGCCTTCAAGCCGACCGCGACGATCGCCTCGGCGCAGCAGACCGTCTCGACCTCGGGCGAGTCCGTGGTGCTCGAGGCGAAGGGACGACACGACCCGTGCGTGCTCCCCCGGGCGGTCCCGATGGTCGAGGCCGCCGTCCTCCTGGTGCTCGCCGACCACGCCCTCCGCCAGACCGCCATCTCCTGACCCCCCGCACACCCCACCCCAGCGCGTCTCCACCGCGCCTCCACCCCACCCCCACCCGCCCCCCCACCGCGCCCCGAACTTGTCCGTCTGGTTTGTGTGATCGGGACCAGACGTACAAGTTCGACGGGAACGGGAGCCGGAACGGGAGCCGCAACCGAAGCGGGAACGTCCGGTCAGCCGAACAGTCCGGCTCGGGCGCGGTAGGCGCGCTCGATGTCGGCGATGACCGCTCCACCGGCATCGGCGACCTCCTCGTCGAGCACCCGCAGCGTCTGCCACCCCTCGGCCGCCGCGGCGCGATCCCGTGACCGGTCCCGAGCCATCGAGGACTCCCGGGCGTGCCACGGCCGACCGTCCACCTCCAGGATGAGTTGCACCTCGGGCCACGCCCTGTCGACGAATCCTGCCCACCGCTGCCAGCCGGGAACCGGGAACTCGGCGACTGGAGCCGGGAGGGAGGACTGGCGCAGCAGGTCGTCGACCCGTCGCTCGAGCCGACTCCGCGGCACGAATCCAGCAGGAAGTCGTGCGTCGAGCACCCTCTGGAGATTGCGGATCCGGCGACGACCGCGACGGTTCACCTGCCGGAGGCACCGACCGATCTGACCCAGCGTCAGGCGACGATCGGTCATCGTGAGCCGGTCCACGATCCAGACGAGTCGGCCGAGCGAGACGACCGAGGTGACGTCGACCACGGCACGGACGAGCGTGGTGGAGTCGAGGCCGTCGATCACGAGTCGGTGCTCGTCGACCAGGTCGCAGTACCGGTGGACCCGGTAGCCGCTCTGCGCAGCTCGCGCGCCCGGTGGGAGTGTCACCACCGGGGCGAACGGCACCAGGTCGGAGAGCCCGTGCAACCAGAGTGCCGACTCGTGGCTCGCTGAGGCCCGCTGGCCCGACTGGAACAGCGCAGCGCGCACCGCCCCGCGCCAGGAGGGTCGGACCACGGTGAAGCGGTAGACCTGCGGGTGGACCCGTTGGAGGATTCCCGACGTGACGGCGCGATGTCGACGACCCCGGTCGACACCGACGGCGTCGGCCTGGGCCGCGCTGAACACACCGTCCTGGTGCTCTGCGACTTCAGCGAGGGCATGGAGGCTCGGGGCGTCCACCGAGCCACCCAACGGGACCGACGACACAACGGGTCGACCGGCCCGTCCCCACCTCTGAGCCCACCCCCGAGCCCACCCGGGAGCCGAACTTGTACCGCTGGGTCGGTGCACACGAACCAGCGGTACAAGTTCGGGGGGGGGGGAGGCGAGAGACGAGAGACTCGGGAAGGGGTGCGCTCAGGCGCCGCCGGCCTGACGGAGCTCACGCTCGAGTTCCTTCACCTCGTCGCGCAGTCGCGCCGCCTCCTCGAACCGGAGGTCAGCAGCGGCCTGGTGCATCTCGTCGGTGAGCACCCCGATGAGCGCCCCCAGGTCACCCGGCGGCAGATCCCGGTACTGCTCGGCCCGTGCGGCCTCACCGACTCCCCGCTGCCGCCCACCGGGCCCGGGGGACTGGCCGTCGGCGCCCCGCAGGTCGGCGAGGATGTCGGTCACCGCCTTGCGGACGGTGGTCGGGTCGATCCCGTGCTCGGCGTTGTAGGCCTCCTGCAGGGCGCGCCGCCGCTCGGTCTCGGAGATCGCCCGGCGCATGGAGTCCGTGACCTGGTCGGCGTACATCACGACCTCTCCGTCGACGTTCCTGGCCGCCCGGCCGATGGTCTGGATGAGGGATGTCTCGGAGCGCAGGAACCCCTCCTTGTCGGCGTCGAGGATGGCGACGAGCGACACCTCGGGCAGGTCGAGGCCCTCCCGGAGCAGGTTGATGCCGACGAGCACGTCGAACTCACCGAGCCGGAGGTCCCGCAGCAGCTCGATCCGCTGGAGGGTGTCGACCTCGGAGTGCAGGTAGCGGACCCGTACGCCCTGCTCGAGCAGGTAGTCCGTCAGGTCCTCGGCCATCTTCTTGGTCAGCGTGGTGACCAGCACCCGGTCCCCGGCGTCGACCCGGCCACCGATCCGCTCGAGCAGGTCGTCGATCTGCCCCTTGGTGGGCTGGACCCGCACGAGCGGGTCGAGCAGGCCGGTCGGCCGCACGATCTGTTCGACGACCTGGGTGGAGTGCTCGAGCTCCCACGCTCCGGGCGTGGCCGACAGGAAGATCGTCTGCCCGGTGCGCCCCACCCACTCCTCGAACCGCAGCGGCCGGTTGTCGGCCGCCGAGGGCAGGCGGAACCCGTGCTCGATGAGCGTCGCCTTGCGGGAGCGGTCCCCCTCGTACTGCCCGTGCAGCTGCGGGATGGCCACGTGCGACTCGTCGATGATCGTCAGGTAGTCACGTGGGAAGTAGTCGAGCAGCGTGTTCGGTGGCTCCCCCGATCCACGACCCTCGATCGGGGCCGAGTAGTTCTCGATCCCGTTGCAGATGCCGATCTCACGGAGCATCTCGAGGTCGTGCTCGGTGCGCATCCGCAGGCGCTGGGCCTCGAGGAGCTTGCCGTGCTGCTCGAACCACGCCAGCCGGTCCTCGAGTTCCGTCTCGATGCGACCGATTGCCGCCCGCAGCCGGTCACGGGACACGACGTAGTGGGTCTTGGCGAAGATCTGCGTCTCCTCGAGACGCTGCAGCTTCTCGCCGGTCAGCGGGTCGACGACCGAGATGGCCTCGAGATCGTCTCCGAAGAACTCGATCCGCAGCGCCGACTCCTCGTAGGCGGGCTGGACCTCGAGGACGTCCCCCCGAACCCGGAAGGTCCCCCGGCTCAGCACGACGTCGTTGCGGTCGTACTGCAGCCCGACCAGGTCCTGGAGCACCTGCCGCTGGTCGACCGTCTCCCCCACCCGGAGCGACAGGAAACTCGTGGCGTACTCCTCGGGCGAGCCGAGGCCGTAGATGCACGACACCGAGGCGACCACGATCACGTCACGGCGGGTCAGCAGGGCCGAGGTCGCGGCGTGTCGGAGCCGCTCGATCTCGTCGTTCACCGACGAGTCCTTCTCGATGTAGGTGTCGCTCGACGGGACGTAGGCCTCAGGCTGGTAGTAGTCGTAGTACGACACGAAGTACTCGACACGGTTGTGGGGGAAGAACTCCCGGAATTCGTTGGCGAGCTGGGCGGCGAGCGACTTGTTGGGGGCCAGCACGAGCGTGGGCCGCTGCGCCTGCTCGATCGTCCAGGCGATCGTCGCCGACTTCCCCGAGCCGGTGATCCCGAGCAGGGTCTGGAACCGCTGGCCGGTGTTGAGCCCCTCGCTCAGGGACGCGATCGCCCCGGGCTGGTCGCCGGCCGGCTCGAAGGGTGAGACGACCTCGAATGGGCGGACCATGACCGGTTCGGCGCGGAGGGGGGCACCCGAGTCGCTCACTCCATCGACTCGATCCACGCCCACGCCCGGTCGACCTCGGCCTCGAGGTCCTCGAGGGACCCGCTGTTGTCGACCACGAAGTCGGCGAGGCGGAGACGTTCGGCGCGGTCGACCTGGTTGGCGATCCGGGCCCGGGCGTCATGCTCGGCGAACCCCCGGTGGGCCACGAGCCGCTCCACGGCGACCTCGGGGTCCAGGTCCACCACGATGGTCCCCTCGAGACCCGGCCAACCGTTCCGGTCGAGGAGGGGGATGTCGAGCACCACGACACGGTCGGTCCCGGCGGCCTCGCTCACGCGCCGCTCGATCTCGGCGTGGACCCTCGGGTGGACGATCGAGCCGAGATCACTGAGCGCCTGGGGATCGTTGAAGACGATCGCCGCCACCGCAGGCCGGTCCAGGGTGCCGTCGGCCGCGACGATCCCGGCGCCGAACCGCTCGACCATCTCGGCGAAGACCTCGGTGCCCGGCCGCTGGAGCTCGTGGACGATGGCGTCGGCGTCGACCACGAGCGCACCCCGCCGGGCGAGGGCTGCGGAGACGCTCGACTTCCCCGAACCGATCCCTCCGGTGAGGCCGATCAACCGCACAGATGCACCCTAGACCCCCCACGGAAAGGTCAAGCCACCCGGTCGGACGCGCCGATGGTGCCCGGAGGAGCCGGTGGCGGCGGGACGAGGCACACGCAGGGGACGGTCGGACAGTCATGGACCAGCTGGGATGATCGAGGTCGACGAGACACCCCCGGAGGGACTGCTCGACCGGCTGCGCCAACGCGTCCGACGTGACGTGCAGCAGGCCACCGTCGATCCTGCGGTCCGGCCCGTCGGCGACTTCGACCTGGACGAGATCGTCGCACGGGACCAGATCGCGGCGTTCACACCGCTCGTGACGGCGTCACGTCTGGCGACGTCGATCGTGACCGTCCTGCTCGTGAGCACCTCGGCCGAGGCGGCTTCGCGGCCGCTGCAGCTGTGGACCACGGTGCTCGTCGCCTACGCCGTGTTCCGGTCGTTCCGGCCGGTCCGCTACTCGAACGACACGACCTCGCTCCTTCGGGTGGTGGCGGAGCTCGGACTGCACCTCGCGGCCATCGTCGCCACGGGTGGGTGGGGCTCACCGCTCATCCTCATGCTGTTGACGGCGGTGATGATCGCCGGTCTGGCCCGAGGGTTCGCCTTCTCGATCCGCGTCGCGGTGGCCACGGTCGTCGCAGTGTCGGTACCGACCATGGCTGCGGCGGCCGTTCCCCGGGATGCAGTGCTCGAATCGATGTCCTGGGGGGCGATCATCGTCTTGGTGGCCATCACCGCCGGGTACGCCCGACGGATCTCGGGCGAGGCAGACCGGGACCGGACGCTCGCGATCGGACGGCTGCACCGACTGTCCGACGCCAACGAGTTGCTCTACTCGCTCCACCAGGTGACCCAGTCGCTCCCGGCCTCACTGGACCTCAACGACGTGCTCGACTCGACCCTCCAGCGGCTCAAGTCGTTCGTGACCTGCGATGCCGTCGCCGTCCTGCTCTTCGATGAGACCGACGGCCAGTGGGACGTGGCCCGCAACCATGGCCTGCACCTGCCCGCCCGTCTCGGACCGACCGAACTGCCCGACGGCCTGCGCCAGGCCATGGCCACCGAGTCGACCCAGACCGTGGCGGATCTGTCACTCGTACCCGGCGGTGGCCTGCTCGGCCGAGCGGGTTCGGGCATCTACGGGGTCCTCACCTCCCGGGGTGCGGTCATCGGGCTGCTGGCGGTCGAGCGTTCCCGGCCAGGCCACATCGACGACCGGGACGTGGAGGTGGTGACCGGATTCGTGGAGCCGGCAGCGCTCGCCATCGACAACGCCCGGTGGTTCACCCGGCTCCGGACCGTCGGCGCCGACGAGGAACGAACCCGGATCGCCCGTGACCTGCACGACCGCATCGGCCAGTCGCTCGCCTACCTGGCCTTCGAGCTCGATCGTCTGGTCGCCCGGGACGAGACTGGAGAGCGCATCTCGGGCGAACTCGGGCAGCTCCGGGAGGACGTCCGGGGCGTCATCCGGGAGGTGCGCGACACGCTCTACGACCTGCGGACGGACGTGTCCGAGACCACCGGCATCGCCGAGGTGCTCGAGCAGTACGCAGAGCGGGTCCGTGAGCGCAGCAGCCTGCACGTGCAGCTGGACGCCGACCACGACGCCCGACTCCCGATCCTGCAGGAACGCGAGATGTGGCGGGTCGCCCAGGAGTCGCTCGCCAACGTCGAACGACACGCCCACGCGACAGCCGTCCGGATCATCTGGCGGTGCGACGGTGTGCGGGCCGTGATCGACATCACGGACAACGGGATCGGCTTCAACCAGGACCGCGCCGGCCGCCTCGACTCCTACGGGGTGCTCGGCATGCGGGAGCGCGCCTCGAGCATCGGGGCGACGCTCGAGATCCACAGCGCCCCCGGGCGCGGCACGAGGGTGCGCTGCATCCTCGACCCCACCACGTCCGTCGACCACCGGCGCACCCACCAGGAGGCCCACCAATGACCATCAGGCTGATGCTCGCCGACGACCACCGGATGCTCCGTGAGGGGCTCCAACGCTCCATGACCGACGCCGGGTTCGACGTCGTGGCGCAGGCGGCGGACGGCGTGGAGGCGGTCCGACTGGCCGCCGAGACCTCACCGGACGTGATCCTCATGGACGTGACGATGCCGACCTGCGACGGCATCGAGGCCTGCCGGCAGATCAAGGCCGCCGGCGGTTCCGCCCGGATCGTGATGCTGACCATGCACGCCGACCAGGACGTGCTGACCAGCGCGATCCGCGCCGGAGCGATCGGCTACCTGACCAAGGACAGCGCCACGTGGGAGATCGCCGATGCGGTGCGGCTCGCCGCCGAGGGCGACACGGTCCTGTCACCGCAGCTCGCACGCTCCATGCTGGCCGAGGTCCGGCGGGTGGATGACCCCGTTCACCCCGCCGAGGAGCACATCGTGTCCAAGCGCGAGGAGGAGGTCCTCCAGTTGATCGCGGACGGATGCTCGACCGACGAGGTGGCCGACCGGCTCTTCATCTCGCAGAAGACCGTCAAGAACCACCTGGCGTCGATCTACCAGAAGCTCGACGCACGTGACCGGACCCAAGCGGTGCTCCGGGCCGTCCGCCTCGGCATCGTGTCGCTCGACTAGGTCACGCGAACAATTTCTCGATTGGGCCGAAAGAATCACTCAAGGTCCTCGAGCAGCCCGTCGATAGAAGCTCTACCGGGACACGTCGGAACGGGACCCGGGGGACACAACCACTCACCACACACTGGAGACACCGACATGATCCACATCGACTTCCTCAAGGCCTGGATCGCCAGCCACACCCGCACCGAGCGGGGCGCCTCGCTGGTGGAGTACGCACTGCTGGTGGCGCTGATCGCAGTCGTCTGCATCGCCGCTGTCACCCTGTTGGGCGGGAACATCAGCGACCGCTTCGACAGCGTCGGCTCCTCGGTCTGACCGACGACACAACAGAGATCCCTCGGATCGGGGAGCGGGCCTGCGGGTCCGCTCCCCGATCCGCGTCCGGGTACCGTGAGGTCGTGCAACTCGACCCGGATCAACTGCTCACCACGACGCGCTCCGTTCGCAAGCGTCTCGATCTGGACCGGCCGGTGGAGCGCTCCGTGATCGAGGAGTGCCTCGACCTGGCCGTGCAGGCGCCGACCGGTTCGAACTCACAGGGATGGCACTGGGTGGTGGTGACGGACCCGGCGACCAAGGCCGAGCTCGCCCGGATGTACGCCGAGCACTTCGACCCCTACATCGCCATGGGCGACGGCCTGCAGCTCTACGCCGCCGACGACACCCGGACCCGGCGCAAGGACGCGGTGTCGTCCTCGGCCCGGTACCTGCGGGAGCACTTCGCCGAGGTACCCGCCATGGTGGTCCCGTGCCTGTGGGGCCGACTGCCCGAACAGTCCGACACCTTCACGCAGGCCAGTTTCTGGGGTTCGATCCTGCCGGCGGTGTGGAGTTTCATGCTGGCGTTGCGCTCACGTGGGCTCGGCAGCGCCTGGACGACGCTGCACCTGCCGTCGGAGCGCGAGGCAGCGGAGCTGCTCGGGATCCCCTACGACCGCGTGACGCAGGCCGGGTTGTTCCCCGTCGCCTACACCATCGGGACGGACTTCCGCCCGGCCCCCCGCCTGCCGCTGTCGGAGGTCGTCCACTGGGAACGGTGGTGAGCACGACGACGCAGCGGTGAGGTCGGGACCTCACTCGACGAGGCGCAAGCCGGCCGGGTCCACCGCGAGGTCGCCGACCGGGAGGTCCACGACGAACCGGGTGCGGTGACCGGGGAACACGTGCTCGGAGACCAGCACCGCACGACCGTCCACCGACCGTGTCACCCGTTCGGCGACCAGGACGGGTGCACCCACCGGGATCCCGAGCAGTTCGGCCTGTGCGGTGCCGGCCGCGTCGGCGCCGATCGACTGGGTGGCGCCACCGATGGCGACGGGCAGTTGCTCGAGGAACGAGGAGCGCTCCACGTCGTCACGGCTGAGCCCGCCACCCAGGTCCTCGGGGCACCAGGCCGTCACGACGGCGAACGGCTGGCCGTCCGCCAGGTTGAGCCGCCGGACCTCGAGCACGTTCGTGGTCCCGAGCAGTGCGGCGACCCGATCCGGGGGCGCCACGAAGCCGAACGAGAGGATCCGGCGGCCCGACCTGACTCCGGCGGTGGCGAGCTGCCGGTCCAGCGTCTCGAGCCGGGAGAGGTCCTGTCGGAGCGGTTCGGCGGCGACGAGCCAACCGAACCCCTGACGTGACTCGACCAGGCCGTCGCGGCGCAGTTCCTCGAGCGCCCTGCGAACCGTGACCCGGCTCACCCCGTAGTGGGCCGAGAGCGCCGCCTCTGACGGCAGGACGCCGGTGCCGGCGAACTCGGCGACACCCAGTCGCATCCGCAGGTCCTCGGCGACGGACTGGTACCGGATCACCCGCACACTTGTATGCTACTTGTATCACTCATCAACCGACACCCGAACCGACGGAGCGCTCCGTGTCCGACCAGTCCCCACCCGCCTCCTCCTCACCCGCTTCCTCGTCTCCCGCTGCGAGCACCCCGGTGCGACTCGTCGAGGAGGTGTACGCCCGCTTCGCCGAGCGCGTTCCCGCCGTGCGGGAACGGCTGGGTCGGCCGCTGACGCTCGCCGAGAAGATCCTCGTCGCACACCTCGACGATCCTGCGGCCACCTTCGAGCGGGGCGTCACGTACGACGACCTGCGCCCCGACCGGGTCGCGATGCAGGACGCAACGGCCCAGATGGCGCTGCTCCAGTTCATGACGGCGGGCCTGGACCAGGTGGCGGTCCCCTCGACGGTCCACTGCGACCACCTGATCCAGGCCAAGGAGAACGGACGGGTCGACCTGCTCGCCGCCGAGGCCGGCAACGCCGAGGTCTACGACTTCCTCGAGTCGGTCTCGGCCCGGTACGGGATCGGCTTCTGGAAGCCGGGTTCCGGGATCATCCACCAGGTCGTCCTGGAGCAGTACGCCTTCCCGGGCGGGATGATGGTGGGCACCGACAGCCACACGCCCAACGCCGGCGGACTCGGCATGGTCGCCATCGGCGTGGGTGGCGCCGACGCCGTCGACGTGATGACCGGGTTCCCGTTCAACCTGCGCTGGCCCAAGCTCATCGGCGTCCACCTGACCGGCGAACTCGACGGCTGGTCCTCACCCAAGGACGTGATCCTGAAGGTCGCCGAGATCCTGACCGTCAAGGGTGGGACGGGTGCCATCGTCGAGTACTTCGGTCCGGGCGCCGAGAGCATCTCCTGCACGGGCAAGGCCACGATCTGCAACATGGGCGCCGAGATCGGTGCGACCACCTCGGTGTTCGGCTACGACGAGTCCATGGCCCGGTACCTCCGGGCGACGGACCGCAGTGAGATCGCCGCGGCCGCCGACGCGGCACGCGCCGACCTGCGCAGCGACGACGCCGTCCTGGCCGACCCCGCGCCGTACTACGACGAGCTCATCGAAATCGACCTGTCCACCCTGTCGCCGCACATCAACGGTCCGGCGACCCCCGATCTGGCCCGGCCGGTGAGTCGACTCGCCGAGGACGCCCGGGCCGCCGGTTGGCCGCTCGAGATCTCCGCGGCCCTCGTCGGGTCGTGCACCAACTCGAGCTACGAGGACATCACCCGTGCGGCCTCGGTCCTGCGACACGCCGCCGCGAACGGACTGTCGGTGCAGACCCCCCTGCTCGTCACCCCCGGTTCCGAGCAGATCCGGGCGACCATCGAGCGGGACGGCCTGCTCGAGGTGTTCGAGGACGCCGGTGCGACGGTGCTGGCCAACGCCTGCGGACCATGCATCGGCCAGTGGTCGCGCCCCGAGTCGGTGACGTCCGAGCCGAACACGATCGTCACCTCGTACAACCGGAACTTCCCCAAGCGCAACGACGGATCGGTGAACACCCTGGCATTCGTCACCTCCCCGGAGACGGTCGTGGCCCTGGCGCTCGCCGGGACGCTCGACTTCGACCCGACCTCGGACACCCTCACCAACGCCGACGGCGACCAGGTCCGTCTGCAGGTGCCCGCCGGGGAGGAACTGCCGTCGGCCGGGTTCGACCCGGGCGCATCGGGGTTCATCGCACCACCGGAGGACGGGTCCTCGATCGAGGTCGTGGTCCGACCCGACTCGGAGCGTCTCCAGCTGCTCGAACCGTTCGCCCCGTGGGACGGCGAGGACTACCTCGACCTGCCCATCCTGTTGAAGGCCGCCGGGAAGTGCACCACCGACCACATCTCCATGGCGGGTCCGTGGCTCAAGTACCGCGGCCACCTCGAGAACATCTCGGGCAACCTCTTCCTCGGTGCGATCAACGCCTTCACCGGTGCCGCCGGGGAGGGGGTCGACCAGCTCGACGGACAGGTCAAGGCGTTCCCCGAGATCGCCCGCCACTACCACTCCGCCGGGCAGCGCTGGGTCGCCGTCGGCGACGAGAACTGGGGTGAGGGCTCGTCCCGTGAGCACGCAGCGATGGAGCCGCGCTTCCGCGGCTGCGTGGCGATCATCGTCCGGTCCTTCGCCCGGATCCACGAGGCGAACCTCAAGAAGCAGGGCGTGCTGCCGCTCACCTTCGCCGATCCCGCCACCTACGACGCAGTGGGCCAGGACGACAGGATCAGCATCGTCGGACTGGCGGACCTCGCACCCGGCCGACCGGTGCGCTGCGTGCTGCACCGCTCCGACGGCACCACGCTCGAGTTCGAGGCGAACCACACGATGAGCGACGAGCACATCGAGTGGTTCCGGGCCGGGTCGGCACTCAACATCATCCGGGGACGCACCGGGGGCTGAGCCGGCGGCCCTCCGGCCGGGCTCAGTCGGTCCCGGGCCGCCGCCGGGCCTCGTGCTGGCCGGCCTCGCCCACGTCGTCGGGAACCCGGCCGTCCGGGTAGGTCGACGCGAGCTCCTCACGGGTCGGGATGCGCGGCAGGTGGGCCTCGGCCGGGAGCAACTCGGTGATCGACCGCATGATGCGTTCGGTGTCGGCGTCGAGGTCGACCCCGTCGACGTGGAACGGTGCGCCCGCCCGGATCTGGACGTGCGGCGGGTCCCAGACGTTGGCCAGGTTGGGCACCTTTGCCGAGCGGGGCCAGACCGCCTCGGTCCCCCACAGTCCGACCGGGACGATCGGGGCGCCGGTCGCCGCGGCCAGCTTGGCTGCACCCCACCGACCGCGGAGCACCGGGTCGAAGAACGCCGGGCCCCGTGGGATCGTCCCCTGCGGCATGAGTGCCACCAACTCGCCCGCGGCGAGCGCCTCACGGGCGAGCCGCAGCGGTTCCTCGGACCCGGTCCCCCGGTCCACCCGGATACCTCCCAGCGCCGTCGCCAGGTCGCCGATCAACGGAGCGTCGAAGACCTCCTTCTTCCCGAGGAACCGCACCGGGCGACCTCGACGGGCGAGCAGGAACCCGACGGCGAGGACGTCGAAGTAGGAGCGGTGGTTGGCGACCAGGACGCCGGGCCCGTGGCGTGGGATCTGCTCGACACCGTCGAGCCGGAAGCGGACACCCGGGAACGCCTGCGGACGGGCCAGGAACTGCAGGATCTGCTGGGGCTCCACGCCCGCGAACTTGGGCACCCCCGCCGGCAGGTCGAAGTGCACGACCGGCCACCTGCGCAGCGTGGCGATCACCAGCATCCGCGGGTCGGGGTTGACCGCCCTCGGGTGACCGACGATCGAGAGCAGCGGGACGTCGTAGTAGCTGTCGGAGTAGGCGTAGCTGACGTCGAGGTCCACACCGTTGCGACCCGCCCAGGCCGCCACCGAACGCGACTTCCCCTTCCCCCAGACGAACTCGCCCTCGATCGTTCCGTCGTATCGGTCGCCCCGGCGCCCGTAGACCGTCGCCACCATGTCGTCGAAGCCGACCAGCTCGGCGAACGGCTCGAGCAGGTCACGGGGGGTCGTCGTGGCGAGCACGACCCTGCGCCCGGCGGCCCGGTGCTCGGCGATCATCTGCTCGGCGTAGGGCAGCACCCGCTCGGCCAGGGGGACCGCTGCGTGCTCCGCCGCCTCGCGCACCAGGTCGACGGGCCAGCCGGATGCCGCCCGGGCGCCCTGGCGGGCCAGGAACATCGACGGCAGGGTCTCCCCCACCAGGTCGAAGAACCGGAACGCCGCTCCCTCGACCGGGGACGCGTCGCCCCGGATCAGACCGACTCGGCGGAGCTGCTCGCCGAGGATCGGTCCGCTCGCTCCGAGCAGCAGGGTCCGGTCCAGGTCGAAGAACGCGGCTCCGCCGGAACGCTCGCTGGTCACTGGTCGGGCCTCCGGCACGGAGGCAACGCTAACCGCCTCGGGAGTACCCGAAAACGGCCGAAGGACCGGAGGGGGGGGATTCCGGTCCTTCAGCGGGCGCTCGGACCACAAGGGGCGGGGGGTCCGGCGCAGGCGGGCGGCTCGTGGAGGGGGAGGTGAGCCGCTCGCTGTATGTAGCAGTGAAGATACTCCAGTGGCGCGCATCAGTCACGCATATCAAGGCGATACTTGATATCTTTCTCAGCGATGGCAGGACGGCAACTCGACCGGAAGCAGCTCCGGACCCTGGTCGCCGTGATCGAGCAGCGCTCGTTCTCCGGCGCGGCCCGGGTCCTCGGGACCGTCCAGTCCAATGTCTCGGCCCACGTCGCCCGTCTCGAACGTGAGCTCGGCGTCGAACTCGTCGACCGCTCCACGACGACCGCGACCCCCGAGGGGACCCTGGTGGTCGAACGGGCCCGGCGAATCGAGCAGGAGTTCGAGGCGCTCGAGGCCGACGTGGTGTCGCTCCGACAGACCGTCTCCGGCGAGGTCCGTCTGGGCGCCATCGGCACCACGGCCCGCTGGATCGTCCCGCCGCTGGTCGAGTCGCTCCGACGCGACCACCCGGCGATCCACCTGGTGGTGCTCGACGCCACGACCTCGTCGCTCGTGCTCGGGCTGGCGACGTCCCACCTCGACGTCGCCCTGCTCAACCTGCCGGTGGACGATCCCGAACTCGACGTCCGGGCGCTGTTCGACGAGGAGCGGGTCTTGGTCGTCCCCGATGGACACCCGCTCGTCGACCGCGGCGCACTGTCGCTCGAGGACCTGGCCGACCACGAGCTGCTGCTCGAGGCCCGGGGCACGGCGTTCCGTGACGTGCTCGACCGGCAGCTCGCCGAACGCGGGGTCGAGCTCCGCGCCCAGGCGGAGTTCGACGGGATGCGCCTGCTCACCTCGCTCGCCTTCGGAGGATTCGGGGCCGGCATCGTCCCCGCGTCGGCGGTTCCCGCCAACCTGTCGGGACCGTGGCGGATCGTGCCCGTCGAGGGACTCCCCTCCAGGCAGGTCGGTCTGGCCACCCGACGCCGGGCACTGCTCACCGCGGCGCAACGGGTCGTGATCGACCTCATCGAGCGGCTCACGGTCAGCCCGGGGCTGGTCCCTGCAGGCATCCATCCGGTCACGGGTCCCCCGGACGGCACGTAGACTGCGCATCGAGCAAGGAGGCACGGCCCGTGGCCGACAGCATCACGATCACCGACAACCGGACCGGCGAGTCCATCGAGGTCCCGATCATCGACGGTGGGGTCGACGCCACCGCCTGGGCCAAGTTCCTCCCCGGGATCTGGTTCCACGATCCGTCCTTCGGGGCGACGTCCGCGGCGGCCTCGGCGGTGACCGAGCTCGACGGCGAGAACGGCATCCTCCGGTACCGCGGGTACCCCATCGAGCAGCTCGCCGAGTCCTCGAGCTACCTCGAGGTCGCCTACCTGCTCATCAACGGCGAACTCCCCTCGCCCGAGCAGTTCGAGGACTGGCGCTACGAGATCACGCACCACACGTTCATCCACGAGAACGTCCGCAAGCGGTTCATGGAGGGCTTCCACCACGACGCCCACCCCATGGGGATCCTCGTCTCGACGATCGCTGCACTGTCGACCTTCTACCCGAACGCCAAGGACCTCTCCCCCGAGGTGATCAACAAGCAGGTCATCCGGCTCATCGCCAAGATGCCGACGCTCGCCGCCGGCGCCTACCGGCACTCGGTCGGCATGCCCTTCGTCTACCCCGACAACAGTCTCGACTTCGCGGCCAACTTCCTGTCGATGATGTGGAAGACGGCCGAGCCGCGCTACGAGGCCAACCCGGCCCTCGCCCGGGCGCTCGACGTCTTGTTCATCCTGCACGCCGACCACGAGCAGAACTGCTCCACGACGGCGATGCGCACGGTCGGCTCATCACACGCCGACCCGTACATCGCCACCGCGGCCGCCACCGCAGCGCTCTACGGTCCCCGGCACGGCGGTGCGAACGAGGCCGTGATCAAGATGCTCACCGCCATCGGCAGCATCGACGAGGTGCCCGGCTACATCGAGCAGGTCAAGGCGGGCAACCAGCGGCTGCAGGGGTTCGGCCACCGCGTCTACAAGAACTACGACCCCCGGGCCCGCATCATCAAGCGCACCTCGGAGGAGGTCTTCGCCGTCACCGGCAAGAACCCGCTGCTCGACATCGCCCTGAAGCTCGAGGAGGTGGCGCTGTCCGACTCGTACTTCATCGACCGGAAGCTCTACCCGAACGTCGACTTCTACTCCGGTCTGATCTACCAGGCCATGGGCTTCCCGATGGACATGTTCACGGTGCTCTTCGCCATCCCGCGCACCGCAGGCTGGCTGGCCCACTACATCGAGCTGCTCGCGCAGGACAGCCGGATCTACCGACCCCGGCAGCTGTACGTCGGCCACCCGGTGCGGGACTACGTCCCCATCGAGCGACGCTGAGCGAACCGGTGGGCTCCGGCCCCGACCACCGCTGGAGCGATCACCTGCTCGCCCTGGGCGAGGAGGCCCGACGCGTCGGGCGGGTGGCCGCCGAGCGCTGCGACATCCGGGAGGACTCCTGGTTGGTCGGCACCTCCCGCGAGTTCTCGCGGGAACTCGCCGAACGGGGGTGGCTCGGCATGACGTGGCCCGTCGACCAGGGTGGCGGCGGGCGTGACCCACTCGAACGGTTCGTCGTGTTCGAGGCGCTCATCTCCGAGGGTGCTCCGGTCGCCACCAGTTGGTTCGCCGACCGGCAGATCGGCCCGACCCTGTTGCAGTACGGGACCGAGGAGCAGCGCCGACGCTGGTTGCCCGACATCGTCGCCGGGACCTCGGCGTGGTGCATCGGCATGAGCGAACCCGACGCCGGATCCGACGTCGCCTCGCTCCGTACGCGCGCCGTTCGCCACGGTGACCACTGGGTCGTCGACGGCCAGAAGGTCTGGACATCGGGCGCCGCGTCGGCCGACTGGTGCTACCTGATCGCCCGCACCGACCCCGACGCGCCACCCCACGCCGGGCTCAGCGAGTTCGTCGTCGACATGCGCTCATCCGGCATCAAGGTCCGGCCCATCGTGGACGCCACCGGAGGCGCGCACTTCTGCGAGGTCCACCTGCACGGTGTCGAGGTGCCGGCCGACTGCCTGGTCGGCACCGAACACGGGAGCTTCGGTCAGGTCATGCGCCAGATGGAGCACGAACGCGGTGGCATCGACCGGCTGGTGTCCAACCACCGTCTGTACCTGGACACCCTGCCCCTGGCCGACCTCGAGGACCGGCGAGTCCGCCAGGAGGTGGCCACCATCGAGTCGGCGTACCGCATCGGACGGCTCATGGTGCTGCGTGAGGTGCTCGGACAGGCACCGCGGGGATGGTCGGCGGTGACCAAGACCTGGTGCACCGAGTTCGAGCAGCGGGTCGCCCGCTTCTGCGGTTCGGTCGCCGGTGCCGGAGCGCTCCTGTGGAGCAGGGTCGCCCGGAACATCTGCTACGCACCCGCCTACACGATCATGGGCGGCACCACCCAGATCCTCCGCGACATCATCGGCGACCGGATGCTGGGCCTGCCCAGGGCCGCCTCGCCCCGACCCACCGGCTCCCCACCGCCGTCCCCTCCGGCCCCGTCGTCGCCGCCGGACGCTGGGTAGCCTCCTGAGGTGGACACCACCCACCTGCGCACCTGTCCCCTGTGCGAGGCCACCTGTGGCCTCGAGATCACGGTCCGGGACGGTTCCGTCCACCGGATCCGCGGCGACCGGGACGACGTGTTCTCCCGCGGGTTCATCTGCCCGAAGGGCTCGACGCTCGGCGCGCTCCACGACGACCCCGACCGGCTCCGACGCCCGCTCGTCCGGCGCGACGGCGTGCACGTCGAGGTCGACTGGGACGAGGCGTTCGCCGAGATCGACCGCCGGCTCTCCCCCATCCGAGCGCAGCACGGAGCTGATTCGACCGCCCTGTACCTGGGCAACCCCAACGCCCACACGGTGGCCGGTGCGTTGTTCGGCCGGCCGCTCATCCAGGCGTTGTCGACCAGGAACCTCTACTCGGCGTCCACGGTCGACCAGATGCCGCGGCACGTCTCGAGTGGTCTGCTCTACGGCAACCCGGGCGCCATGCCGGTACCGGACCTCGACCGCACCGACTACCTGCTGGTGCTCGGCGCCGACCCGGTCGAGTCCAACGGCAGCCTCTGCACCGCACCAGACTTCCCCGGTCGGATCGCCGCCATCCGAGACCGGGGCGGACAGGTCGTCGTGGTCGACCCACGTCGCTCAAGGACGGCGGAGATCGCCAGCGAGCACCTGTCGATCCGCCCCGGCACCGACCCGGCGTGGCTGCTCGCCCTCCTGCACGTCGTGCTGCGCGACGACCGACAGCAGGTGCACCTCGACCCGGTGAGCGGCTTCGCCGCACTCCGGGAGATCGTCGAGGCGTTCACCCCCTCGTCGGTGGCCGAGTGGTGCGGCATCGACGCCGCCACCACCGAACGGGTGGCCGCCGAGCTGAGCGACGGGCGGCGCGCCGCGGTGTACACGAGGATCGGGACCCACACCGCCCGACACGGGACCCTGACCTCGTGGGCGGCGGACGTCCTGTGCCTGGCCACCGGCAACCTGGACGCACCCGGCGGGATGATGTGGCCGAACCCGTGCCACGGGCGACCCCCCACGGGACGACCTCCCGGCGGTCGGGGTTTCCGGACCGGCCGGTGGTCCTCCCGGGTGTCAGGACACCCCGAGGTGCGCGGCGAACTCCCCGTCGCCGTGCTCGCCGAGGAGATCGAGGCACCCGGTGAGGGTCAGGTCCGCGCCCTCATCACCGTGGCCGGCAATCCCGCCCGGTCGACGCCCGACAGCGACAGGCTCACCGCCGCCCTGGCGTCGCTCGAGTTCATGGTGTCGGTCGACATCTACCTGAACGAGACCACGCGGCACGCCGACGTGATCCTGCCCCCACCATCGACGCTCGAGAAGTCGCACTTCGACTTCGCCTTCTACGGACTCTCGGTCCGCAACGTCGCCAACTACTCACCGCCGGTGTTCCCGCCGAGCGGACCCTCGGAACACGAGATCCTGGCCCGGTTGGCGCTCATCGCCGGCGGACAGGGCCACGACGCCGACCCGGAGGTGATCTACGGCCTGGTCACGGCGACGCTCGCCCGACAGGCGACCGAACTCCCGGGTGGGCCCCTCGAGGGCCGTGACCCCGAGGACCTGCTCGCAGCCGTTGCCGGCCTGGACCCGCCGGAACGCTGCATCGACCTGATGATCCGCTCCGGTCCGTACGGCGACCAGTTCGGCGACCGACCGGGAGGGCTCAGCCTGTCCCAGTTGCTCGAGCGACCGCACGGCGTGGACCTCGGCCCGCTCGAGCCACGTCTCGACGAGGTCCTCCGCACCACCTCGGGCACGATCGAGGTGGACCACGCTGCGGTGCGCTCCGATGCGGCCGAGCTCGCGGCGTCGCTCGACTCCCCGCCCGAGCTCGGCGACATGGTGCTCATCGGGCGTCGCCACGTGCGATCCAACAACTCGTGGATGCACAACCTCGACGTGCTCGTGCGCGGTCGGCCCCGGTGCACCCTGCTCGTCCACCCGTCCGACGCCGAGCGACTGGGACTGTCCGACGGTGAGCGGGCCGCCGTCGAGAGCCGCGTCGGTCGCATCGAGGCGCCCGTGGAGGTCACGGACACGATCCGGCCGGGCGTGGTGAGCCTCCCCCACGGCTGGGGTCACGACGAGGACGGAACCCGGCTCGGCGTGGCGAGCATCCGGCCGGGGGTGAACTCCAACGTCCTCACGGACGGTTCGGTCCTGGATCCGCTCAGCGGCAACGCGGCGCTGAACGCGATCCCGGTGACCGTCAGCCCAGCCTGAGCTCCTCGAGCAGCAGGTCCCGGAGTTCGATCGGTCGGTCGCCCTGGACACTGTGTCCGGCACCGTCGACCACCACGACCCGGGCGTCTGGCCGCCGGCGCAACAGTTCCGCCACGTCCTCGTCGTCGACGACGGGGCTCTCGCCCCCTCGGACGAGCAGGAACGGCGCGTCGATGGCGCTGATCGCGTCCCAGAGCTGCGCCGGGTCCCGGCCGTCCTCCGCACCGAGGGGTCGACGGTCGTAGTTCCACTGCCAGGATCCGTCGGGGAGGCGGTGCGCGTTGTGCAGGATCCCCCGTCGCAACGACGCCGCACTTCGGGTCGGGTTGAACTCGACGGTCCGGTCGAAGATCTCACCGAAGTTCGCGAACGACTGCGGCCCCTCGATGAAGGCGTGCACCTCGGCGGCCTTGTCCCGGGTGACTCCCGGTGTGATGTCGACCGCCACGAGGCGCGGCACCAGGTCGGGCCGGGCTGCGGCCAACGAGGTGGCCGTGAGCCCCCCGAGCGACATCCCGACCACCACGCGGGCTGCTGGGGCTGCCAGCTCGACGAGCGCGGCGACGTCCTCGGCCGCGGCGACCGGGTCGTAGCGCCGGTCATCACGCCACGACGAGCGTCCGTGACCGGGCAGGTCGACCGCCAGGACACCGGCCGGTCGCAACCCGAGGGCGACCGTGTCCCAGGTGTGGGCGTTCTGCGCACCGCCGTGGAGCAGGACCACCTCGACTTCACCGGCTCCCCAGCGCAGGGCCGACAGTGTCCGGCCGTCGGAGAGGACGTGTTCGACCCGCTCCACGACGACGGGCGGGTCGAGGTCGAGGTCGTACTCCTCGCAGTTCTCAGCGAAGTGGGAGAACTCGTCGTAGACGAACTCGGGGTGGTCCGGGTGGTCCTCGGGCATGTCGCTCACCAGGTGAGTCTGCCACCGCCCGTGGCGGGCTTCACGGGTCGGTGAGCGTGAACGGCACGTCCCGGGCGTCCTCGTTGTTGGTCACCACGTCGTTGGTGACCCGGACGTAGCAGGTGGTCAGGGCCTCGACCCCCTCCGGCGCCCGGTCCCCTGGGGCGAAGCAGCCCCAGTCGGCGTCACCGTCCGGGGTCCGGCCCCGGAAGAACTCGAGGTCGACCGTCCCGGATCCGTCTGGAGTGCCGTTCGGATTGAGCTCGCTGAGGGGAGAGCACTCGATGCCGGCCTCGAACCCCGGCGACGAGGAGGGCGTCCGGCAGATGCTGACGAACATGAGCTTGCGGGGCTCCTGACCCGTCCATCGCACCTGCACCGTGGCGCGTCCGTCCGCCGGGACCGGGACCGGGTTGGTGGCGATCTCGACCTCACCGGACCCGGCGGCCGGTGGCGCAGTCGACGTCGTGGTCGTCGTCCCCTCGCCCGACTCCCCTCCCGAGCACGCCGCCGGAACGAGCGCCGACAGACCGAACACGACGAGGACCACTGCGATGCTCCTGAGCATTCCCGATGGCTACCTCGCCCAGTTGGCCACTGCGTGAACAGGGAGTGTCTCCGTGGTGGAGCCTCGGCGGGGCGTTCCGCGCGTCACCGGTCGACCCATCCGACCTAGGCTCGCCCCGCCGGATTGCGATCGACCCGGCGGAGTGGATCCCTCTCGAATGGAGCAGCCGTGCGCACCACGACACCACCGTCCCTGACCCGAGGCGCCCTCGCAGCCTGCGTGGCGCTGCTGCTGGCGCTGGCCGCGTGCGGCTCCGACAGCGGATCCGGTGACGCAACCACCACGACGGCGAAGGCCGCCGACGGGAGCACCACCTCGACCACGGCCGCATCCGGTGGGGGCGGAGCGGAATCGGGCTCAAGCGGCGCAGGAGCGGGTGGCTCGGGGTCGAGCGGGTCGGGGTCGAGCGGATCCGACTCCGGCGGTTCCGGCGGATCGGCCACGTCGAGCGGACCGAGGATCACGAGTTTCGGGATCCCGTCCACAGTGGACTGCGCCGGGGGAGGCGTCCGGGACATGGGCGTGTCGTGGGCGACCGAGGGCGCCGACCGGGTGACGATCTCGATCGACGGACCCGGCATCTACGACGAGTATCCGCCGAACGGCCAGACCACCGTCCCGTTCAGCTGCGGCTCCCCGCACACCTACCTGCTCACCGCATACGGACCCGAGGGCGATCCGGCGACCAAGACCGTGACCGTCTCGCCGACGAACGAGGTGGTCCCCAACCAGGGCGATGGTCCCGACGGTGGAACCCCCGAGGCCGACGGTGCCGGGCAGAACCAGAACGGATCGGGCGGCCAGTCCGACGGGTCGTAGGTCCGAACCGGAGCGAACCCCCAGACGCGACGGAACCCCTGCGCTGCAGGGGTTCCGGCCAGTGGGCGTAACAGGACTTGAACCTGTGACCTCTTCCGTGTCGGGGAAGCGCTCTAGCCGTCTGAGCTATACGCCCGGCGGCGTGACACTAGCAGCAGCGACCTCGTGGCCCCCCAGTCACCCGGAGCCGGCAGGCGGGTTCTGCTCGGGCCGGATCACGCCGACGGCGAGGACGACGAGGAACCCGAGGCCGAAGAGCATCCAGAGTCCGGGGCCGGGACCGGTGCGGGAGGATCCGGCACCGAGGCCCCACTCGGCGACGGCGAACCCCATGGCGGCGACGCCGCCGAGGACGGCGAGGATCCGTCCGGCGCGTTCCCGGTCGGCGGCGACGAGGACGCCGGCGACTGCGAGGACGACTCCGAGGGTGATGGCGATCCAGCCCCGTCCGATGGCGCCGCCACCGGAGTCCCAGCCGGTCACGGCACCGGCGGTGATCGTCCGGCCGTAGTCCCGCCAGACGAGCAGGCTCGCCGCTCCGCACAGGACCGCCGCGACGAGGAGGACGGCAGCGAGGACGATCGGCCCCCGAGAGGGCGGCGGTTCGGGCGACGCAGGTGGTGGGCCGGTGCCGCCGAGCGGGGCGCCCTGGTCGTAGCGGGCGTTGGGGCCGACGGGGCCGGTGGTGCTCACGTGACCAGCATGCCGCACCAGCTGAGCCGGACGGTGCCGGCCTGTGGGTGTCCACGGTGTCCGAGGTTTCGGGGCGTGCGGAGCGGTGCCAGCGGCGGGCGCCGGTCACGTTCCTCAGAGGCGGCGCCCGGAATCGAATCGGTGGACACGGCTGTGCATGCCTTCCGGGGCAGGATGCGACTCGTCGGTGCTGCCGTGCTCAACTCCCCTCCGGAAGTCCACGCTGTTGGGGTCGGAGCCCGCCGAACTGCCGCTCCGGCTGTCGTGCAAATGGCTTCCCCAGCCTCTCGGAACGGGTAGCGTCACACCGGGAGGTGGTCGAGATGGGCCAACTGGTCACCGTGGTCTGCGGGGAGTGCGACACCAGGTTCAGTGCGACCACCGGCAGCCTGTTCAGTGGAACGCCGACACGCTGCCGGGAGTGCGGCGAAGAGGGCCCGATGGTGATGGTCGGCGAGGACGGGGTGGACGTCGCTCGCCCCGGCGAGCACCTCGACTGCTCCTGCGGCGGCCGGTTCGCATCCGACGCTCCGCACCGGTGCCCGACGTGCCATCGAGCGTTCACCGAGAGCGAGCTCGAGCTCCTCGACGAAGGAGGCGGACCGCTGGTCGACTGATCGCCCCATCCTGGTCGGTGTGCGTGATCCGACCCGTCCGATCGGCGAGCACCGAGGAGCCCGGGACCGGTGGTGCTCACGTGTCCAGCAGGCCGGCACCGTCCGGGCCGGCCTGTGGGCGTGCACGGTGTCGGATGGTTCGGGGCGTGCGGAGCGGTGCCGGCGGCGGGCGCCGGTCACGTTCCTCAGAGGCGACGACCGGAATCGAACCGGTGTACACGGCTTTGCAGGCCGCTGCCTAACCACTCGGCCACGTCGCCGGGGTGGCGACCCTCTTGGTCGTGGAGCGGACGACCGGCCTCGAACCGGCGACCTCAACCTTGGCAAGGTTGCGCTCTACCAACTGAGCTACGTCCGCAG
>CAINRS010000056.1 GCA_903852755.1 uncultured Actinomycetes bacterium
AGCCGATCTGGAGGACCTGTTGCGGGAGGGGGTGCCCGTCGCCGATCTCGAGGGCCGGCTCCCGGGTCCGTCGGACCGGCACCTGCTCATCGGCCCCGAGGGCGGGTGGAGCGAGCGGGAGCGTGACCTCGCCGTCCGTGGGGGCGGACGGGTGCGGCTGGCTGGTGACGTCCTGCGTGTCGAGACCGCAGCCGTCGCTGCGGCGTCGACCCTGGGTCTGGCCCGGCTGCGCAGTTCGCCGGGGTGACCCCCGCGGGCGGCCACCAGCGGTGCTCGGTCCGGTTCGGGCCCGACCTCGGCATCGGGAGTGCACCCCGCCCCTCGAGCGAGCGCAGTCGACAGTTCTCACGCAGAGTGAGATACTCACTGTCGGTGACGAGCGACGGGAGCAGACGATGACGGAGGACGAGGACCAGCAGCGGGAGCACTACGGCAGGGTGGTCGGAGGCCGCCTCCGTCAGATCCGCCGACAGAAGAAGCTCTCGCTCCAGGAGGTCGAGTCGATCTCGGACCAGGAGTTCAAGGCGAGCGTGCTCGGTGCCTACGAGCGGGGCGAGCGGGCCATCTCGGTGCCGCGACTGCACCGTCTCGCGCTCTTCTACCGGGTGCCGGTCGACCAGTTGCTCCCGGGTGACGACGGCAGCGCACCCGAGGGTTCCGACCGGGAGCGGGTGGTGACCAGCACGCGGATCGACATCGCAGTGCTCGAGGGCCTCGAGGGATCCGACGCCGAGATGCTCCGTCGGTACGTGCGGATGATCCAGGTGCAGCGTCAGGACTTCAACGGGCGGGTCCTGACCATCCGCCGGGACGACGTCCGGGCGATCGCCTGCATGCTCGGGGTGAGCGAGGACCAGGCAGGTGGTCGGCTCGCCGAGCTCGGCATCGGCTGATCAGCAGGACTGCACGTCGAACAGGTTCCAGTCGCTCGCTCCAGGGCGTCGGGTGACCCGGAGTCCCTCGACACACCCGGCGGCGGTGAACTCCTCGAGGAGCTGTGGTTCGTTCGAACGTCGGTAGCGCTGCGCGTACGTCGGGAACTCGACCACGTGGTCGATCCGGCGCGACCGCAGGAATCCGGCGTAGTCCTCGAGCGATGCGAACGGTCCCCGGTGCAGGCCCTCGGGGAAGAACTCCGCGTCGAGCACGCCACCGGCCCGCGCCACAGCGTAGAGCCCGTACTTGCCGTCGAATCCGGTGAGCACCCGGTAGGTGTCGCCGTCGCGGACGCCGTCGGAGGCGGCGAACGCGTCGATCGCCGGGTCCGGGTCGCGCAGGAGTGCGCCCCAGCCGAAGTCCATGCCGAACGGCGTGTACATCGGCCACTGCAACACCACGAACGCCACGGCGAGCACCGCCGGGGTCCAGCGGGGCACCCGCACCCGGTCCTGGTACTGCAGGCCCACGAAGACCATCGGGACCAGCACCACGAGCAGCCGCATGCCGGCGGTCTGGAACAGGGCCGCCACCTGGGTGGTGATCGACGACTGGGCGACGACCGGTGACTGGAACACCGCCCAGACGGCGGGGAGGCTGAGCGCGACGCTCGCCGCCCACCAGCCGACCAGTGCCCGTCGCCGGTCGCGGTCCTCGACGGGGAGCCACACCAGGACGATCACGGCGAGGATCGGCATGGTCACGGCGGGGTGCGTGACCTGCGCAGCGACGGCCAGTGCCACGGCCCACCCGGTGCGGCGCCGGTGCCAGCACCCCATCGCCAGCAGGGTGCACGCCGTCGACCAGAGGAACGGGAGCTGACCGAGCAGCGGTGAGATCACGAGGGCCGGGTTGAGCAGCGTCGCCGCCGCCCACCAGCCGCGGCGCAGGCTCGGGAACGTCCAGAACGTCGCCCCGACCGTGCCGACGAACCCGAGGACCAACCACAGGCTGACCGCGCGGTCCCCGAGCGCAGGCCACGCCAGTGCTGCACTGAGCCAGGGGATCGAGGCGTACGGGAAGGTGAGCGCCTCGCCGTTGGCGAGGACGTCGATGCTGAACGGCACGCCGTTCCCGCTCCAGAGCTGGTCCGCGATCCACCAGACGTGCACGTTGTTGCTGAGCGAGTCGTGTGTGATGAACACCGGCCGGAGCAGGACGAGCACGCAGATCACGGTCCACGCAGCGAGCACGACGACCAGCGCGACCTGCCCCGTGCGTTCGAACAGCCGGGGGTCCCGCACCACCGACCCAGAGGCCGACGTGGTGCTCGGTAGGGTGGTCGCCGGTGCGCTGCGGTCGGTCTCGCTCATGGTCCCGTCGGTCCGTCCCGGCGGCGGTCGGTCCCGCCGGCGCGCGTGGCAGACCCCCGGGTCCGGAGGTCTGGTCGCGAGGTCATTGTGGCCGACGCGCCCCGGTCGTGTCCGGACCGGATCCCCGGGCGGCCGATCGACCGGCGGCGTGGAGCCGGTGACCGGAGCGACCGCCGCCCCGCTCGGCGCGGCGACCCCCGTCGTCCGCTCGGTGGCGCAGGGCCTGACCGCCGGAGCGCTCGCCGCCCCGGTCCTCGCGCTCGGCCGTTCGCCGTCGGGCCGGGAGCTGGTCACCACCGGGCTGGCGGTCGTGCTCGCGGTGCTCGTCGCATCCGGGGTCGACCGCCTGTCCGGACCGGGAGGCACCGTGGCGACCCGGGTCGCCGGTCTGGTGGTGGTCGCCGCGTCGGCCGTGGCCTCGATCGTGACGCCGTCGGGCCTCTCGACGGCGATCATCGCCGCCCTGCTCGGTGCCGGGGTCGGGTTGCTCGGTGGTCTCCGGGGCCGGACACCCGGGTTCCCGTACCTCATCGGCCTCGGTGGTGCCGTCGCAGCGACGGTCCTCCTGCGCACGATCGCCGGCGACGCGACGTGGATCCGTTGGTGGCCGGTCCTGCTGGCAGCGGTCGGGTTCGTCGGTGGGCTCGGCGAGCGTCCCATCGATGCGGCCGGGCACCGATCGGGCCGACGTTGGGCCCTCGGTGCGTCGGTCGCAGGCGCCGTCGCCCTGCTCGCGTGGACCGGGGCCAACGATCCGCAGCTCTCGTGGTTCGGCCCGGTCGTGGCCAACGGACCGCGTGATCGTCCCGCTGTCGCCATCACGTTCGACGACGGTCCGAACGATCCGTACAGCCTGGCGATCGCGGACGTGCTCGAGTCCCGGGGTGCTCGGGGCACCTTCTACATGGTCGGGTCGGCCATCGACCGGAACCCCGAGATCGTCCAGACGCTCATCGAGCGCGGCCATCAGGTCGGCAACCACTCGTACCACCACGACTACTGGCGCTGGCTCGACCCCCGCTACCCCGAACTCGGACGGACGCAGGACGCGTTCGAGCGGGCGATCGGCAGGTGCCCCACGACGTACCGTCCGCCGCACGGGCAGCGCACCCCGTTCATCTCCGGGCTCGTTGCCGCTTCGGGAATGCGGACGATCACGTGGGACACCTCGGCCATGGACTGGACGCTGACCGACGGCCGGGAGGTGGCGCGCCGGGTCCTCGACCGCGTGCAGCCGGGTTCGATCGTCCTGCTGCACGACGGGCTCGACGGCATCCCCGACGCCGATCGCCAGGTCGTCCTCGACGCGCTCCCGATCATCCTCGACGGTCTGGAGGCGAGGGGGCTGCGGGCCGTGCGGGTCGACGAACTCGTCGACACCGGTGGCGGGTTGACCGACTGCTGAGCGCCGCTCAGCGCCGGCGCCGGGTGACGGCCCGGCGCAGGAGCGCCAGCGGGGTCACTGCCAGCAGGGCCAGGCCGACCGAGGCGAGCACCGGCGGGACCAGGCTGGGAACCGGCTGGGACCGCGGCCGGCGCAGGGTGACCCGGAATGCGGCACCGACCATTGCGGCGAGGTCGATCACGACGTCCTTCATCCGGGTCCGCGACCGGAAGATCGGCACGGGGACCAGGACCTCGTTGTTGATGCGCATCCCGAGCCGCGACATCACGATGGCCACCTCGACGGTCTCGGAGTACTTGTAGCCCTGGTAGTAGTCGAGGGCCTCGGCGAGCGCGCCCAGACGGAAGATCCGGTAGCCGGACTCGACGTCGTGGAAGCGGACACCCCCGGACCACATGGTCGCCCAGGTGCTCATCACCCAGTTCCCGGCCTGCTTGTACGGGGGGTAGGTCGACAGATCGCGGCGCACGATGAGTGCGTCGAGGCGTTCGTGGACCAGGATCTCCCGCAGTTCGTCGAGGACCGCGAGTTCGTGCTGGCCGTCGGCGTCGATCGTGTACACCAGGTCGTCCGGGCTGAGCTCACCGTCCTGGAGTCGTCGTCGCAGGTCGGTGAACGCCAGGTAGTACGCCTCGCTCATCCCCTGGTTGACCTCGTGCACGAGCATGCGGGCCTGCGGATGGTCGGGGAGGAACCGCTCGATCTCCGAGCGGGTGGCGTCCGTCGACCCGTCGTCGACGACAACGAGCTCGTCCACGTAGGAGTAGAGCTTGCCGAGCACGTCGCGGACGGTCGGCTCCTCGTTGTAGGCAGGGACGACGGCGATCCGCCTGGCTGTGCTCACCGTGGCTCCCATCAGTTCGCCGGGGCCCGGTTGGCCACGTACCACTCGAAGGATCGGCGCATTCCGTCGTGGATGTCGACCTCGGGGGTCCAGCCGAGCAGTTCCCGGGCCGCCTCGCTGAGGACGGTCTGGGCCGCGAGGTCGCCCGGACGGGAGGGTCCGAAGCTGACGTCGACCTGTCGACCGGTCTCACCCACCAGCTCGGCGGTGATCTCGGCCAGTTGTCGGATCGTGACCGGCTCCGGTCCGTCCAGGTTGACGACCTGGTCCTCGGCCTCGGGCCGCAGCGCCAGGACGTGGGCCCGGGCGAGGTCCGTGACGTAGACGAAGTTCCTCGACTGCATGCCGTCGCCGTCGATCGTCAGCGGCTCGCCCGACAGGGCGCGCCGGAAGAACGACGACATGACCGTGGCCTCACGCATGTTGGGCCCGTAGGGGATCCCGTAGCGCAGGATGGTGAACGGTCGGTCGTAGAGGTTCCGGTAGTCCCGGCACGCGAACTCCGAGGCGATCTTGGTGGTGATGTACAGGTGCCGGTCGGTGTCGAGCGTGAACGCGCTGCGTTCGTCGACCTCGGCCTCCGGGCAGGAGCCGTAGACCCAGACCGTCGACGCGAGGACCACGCGCCCGGCCTCGGCCCGTCGCGCCGCCTCGAGCACGTTCACGGTGCCGAGGACGTTGACCGACACCGCCGAGGTCGGGTCGGCCAGGATGTCGTTCACATCGGCCATCGCCGCCAGGTGGAAGGTGGCGTCGGTGCCGCGGACCGCCGGCTCGAGTGAGTCGACGTCGGTGATGTCGACCTGGTGGAACTCGACGTCGTCGCGTCCCGGGTCCCGTCCGTCCAGCACGCGGACGCGGTGCCCCGCTGCGAGCAGTGCGTCGACGACGTTGGAGCCGATGAACCCCGAACCGCCGGTGACGGCGACGGTGGAGGTCACCCTGCGAGCGCCGCGTGGACGGACTCGACGACCAGATCGGCCTGCGCCTCGGTCATCACCGCCGAGACGGGCAGGCAGACGTGCCGGGCGCAGAGCTCCTCGGCCCCGGGGAGGGGGCCGTCGGCGTAGGGCAGGAACACGGACTGTTGGTGCAACGGCGTCTCGTAGACCTCACCCGACAGCGCGACCTGGAACTCCTCGCGGAGACGCTGCTTGAGGGCCCGTCGGTCGACGCCGTCCGGGAGGAAGGCGATGTACTTGTAGTAGTTGCAGGACGACTCGGCTGGGATGGTCAGCGGCTGCAGCGGGCTGTCGGCCAGCAGCTCGTCGTAGCGTGCGGCGATGGCCCGGCGGTGCCCGACGAACTCGTCGAGTCGGCGCAGCTGGGACAGCGTGATCGCGGCGTGCGGCTCGCTCATCCGCCAGTTGTAGCCGAGTCGCGTGTGGTCGTTGTTGTCGAACGACGCCTTGCCCTGGTCGCGGTAGATGAGGGCCTCGGCGGCGATCCGGTCGTCCGCAGTGGTGATCATCCCGCCCTCGCCACCGGCGAGCACCTTGGTGGGGTAGAAGGAGAAGGACCCGGCGGCACCGAAGGTCCCGGCGAACTGTCCTTGGTAGGAGCTGCCGTGGGCGTGTGCGGCGTCCTCGACGAGCCAGAGGCCGCGCTCGTCGCAGATGCGCTGCAGGTCCCGGATGGAGGGCGGGACGTACCCGCCGATGTGGACCGTGACCACGCCGACGGTGTCGGGTCCGATGGCCGCCTCGACCGCTGCCGGGTCGAGCGCCATCGTCGCCGGATCGCAGTCGACGAACCGCAGGCGTGCCCCGGAGGACAGCACGGCCGCTGCGGTTGCGAAGAAGCTGTTGGCCTGGACCAGCACCTCGCCACGGTTGGCCTCGAGCACCCGGAGCGGGATCTCGAGCGCGCTGGTGCCGGAGCTGACGGCAACGGCGTGGGGCACGTCGTGGGCGGCGGCGAACTCGGCCTCGAGTTCCTTGCCGATCGACCCGAGGGTGAGCTGGCCGCTCTTCAGGCACTCATCGATCCTGCGGAGGATCTCCTGGCGGTCCTCCTCGGGGAAGTGGATCGCCGCTGCCGGTACGCGCATCGGTGGTGGGCCTTTCGGTCTCGGGACCCACGCCGACGGACTCGCAGGCACGTCGGCAGGAGGGTGCCTGGTGTTCGACGAATCGTACCCGGGGACCCCTCCCCGACCGGGAATCCGGGATCACCCGATCGCTGCGCGATTCGACTGAACAACGGGAGGTCGGGCACGATGCGACGAGGGCAGGGCGCCTCGAAGGACTGGGGGTCAGCGCCGTGGACACACACGCTGAGTGGATGAGTACGCCATCGGAGCCGCAGGGTCCGTCGCCGTGGTGGCGGCGTCTCCTGGTCGTCGCCGCCGTCGTGTGGACCGCCGTCGCCGCTGTCGGGTTCGTGCCGACCGCAGCTGGTGCCGTCGCTGCGGCCCCGTCGCAGTGGGGTGGCGTCGACCACATCGACGTCTCGCTCTCGGAGCAGCGGGTCCGCGTGTGGGCCACGGACGGCACGTTGATCAAGGAGATCCCGGTCTCGACCGGGTCGCGTGGCCGGACGCCTCCCGGGTCGTTCCGTGTCTCCAACCGTCTGCGCAACACCGTGTCCACCGTCGACCGTGTGTCGACGATGAGCTGGATGGTCGCCTTCAACGGCGGGATCGGCTTCCACGGGATCCCGCGGAAGTACGGCCAGGCCGTCTACACGCCACTCGGTGAGCGGCCGGTGAGCGCCGGTTGCGTGCGCATGTCCGACGCCGATGCCGAGTGGATCTACTGGAACGTCCCCAACGGGACCCGGGTCAACGTGAAGTGACGCCGATCGGGCCGGGCTCGGGCAGCACGAGCACCAGTCCGGGGTGGATCAGGTCCGGATCGTCCGGGTCGGGCAGTCGGTCGAGGTTGGCCTCGATGAGTCGCAGCCAGTAGTCGACGACCGCTCGGTCCCCGGGTGGGGTCCCGGTGACGAACCGGAGTCGGCCGCTGGCGATCCCCCAGAGGTGTTCACCGGCCTGCACGGTGTGCGTCGGTCGCTGCCCGCCCCCACCTCCGCCGGGGTCGCCGACCGAGGGCGCCGAGGGTGGCCCAACCGACCGGAGCGGCTCCGCGGACGTCCCTGCGGGGACCGCTGGGGCGCCGGGGGTCGTCGCTGGTGTCCCCGTGTCGGGCTGCCACGGGTCCGGTGCTGCGTCGGCCTGTGGGATGGCTGACGGTGGGATGGCTGACGGTGGTGCGGTGGACGGTGCCGGTGGGCGCGGTGCGGGTGGGAGCGGTGTGGCGGTGTCGGGCAGGGTCGGGGTGCCCGCTGTGGTCGCTGGGTCGGTGTCCGGACCGGGAGGAGCCGCTGGCGGTCGTGATCCGGGCCCACCGTCCACGCCGGGGTCGTCGACGAGCCTCAGGAGCGGCACCGAGGTCGGGGCGACCGGTTGGAGCCGTTGGCTTCCGGAGTCGTTGACCGCGCCTGCGGTTCCGGATGCGACCCAGGTCGTGAGCGTCGCTCCCAGACCGGTCAGGAGTGCGACCGGCACGACCGGGTGGTCCCGGGTCGGTCGACGTCCGAGGCTCCCGTCGGACCGGGAGCGGAGGCGCTCAGCGAGTTGCGTCGCCCCCCGGACGATGCGGTGGGCGAGGACCAGCACCACGGTCAACGTGAGCGCGGCCCCTCCGATCCCGCCGGCCCACGGGGCGAGGGTGTCGAGCGCAGTGGCCCCGGAGCCCGCCATCCGGAAAGGTGCCGACACCTCGGTGGTCGGTGCGGCTGGCGGTGCCGCCGTCGTGGCGATCGGATGCCGTTCGGTCGGGTCACTGTGGTGCACGTCGCTTCCTCTCGGTCGGGTTCGGATGTCGGAGTGGGTGGCGCTGAGTCCGGCTCGCTCGGTCGGCGCTCACGGCGACACGATCGCCGTCGAGGTGCCGTCGGATCGCCGGGCGATCGCCGGACCACACGGAGCGGTGGGCTCCACCGACACGGTGGAGCGGTCCCGGTGCACGAGCCGGCCCTGCCGGCCTCCGGCCCCGTCGTCGGAGTGCTCGGAGTCGGAGCGCTCGAAGTCGAAGATCTCGCCGGTGGACGGTCGCAGCACCAGGAGGTCGTCGGCGCCGTCGCAGTCCAGGTCGCTGACCACTGCGACGTCCCCGGTTCTGCCGACCGCTCCACGTCGACCGTCCATCTCGACGGTGGGCCCGGATGGTTCCGGTGAACCAGATGGCCCAGGTGGCTCGGCTGGCGCGGCCGGAGCGGTCGTCCCCCCGGGCGGTTCCGGACTGGTGCAGGCGCGGCCAGCGATGCCGAGCGTCGTCGCGGTCAGGACCGGCAGGGTGACCGCGACGATCACCCACTCGGCCCGGGGCAGCCGGCCGCCCGGTCGGCCAGCGGGGTCGAACCGGCGGATGCGCCGCCACCTGAGTCGGTCGGTCCGCTCGGCGAGTTCGAGTCGGTCGGTGGGGAGCGAGAGGTCCCGGAGCCGTTGTGGAAGTCGGTCGAACCGGGGTTGCCCGGATCGGCGCGCCCGGCGTGACCAGTTCCGGAAGATGCGGGCGAGCCGCCGGGGTTCCGCGTCGTCTCCGAGACGGTGCAGCCGACGACGCAGTGAGCGTGCGTGCGGGAGCGACCGCGCGAGTCGATGCGCTGCTCGTGTCACGGCGACCTTGTCGAGGTCGGTGTCGGCCGGGCGGAGGATGCGACCGGCCGAGCCGAGCGAACACCACCGCGTGGTTCCGGCCGAGTCGACCACGAGGTGGTCGAGGGAGACCGCCCCGTGGAACCATCCCGCAGCGTGCAGTCGGGCCAGGGCCGAGCACCCCTCGGCGAATGCAGCAGCACGCCGCTCGGGGGTCGCGCCCCAGGGATCAGCGAGCTGGGCGCGACCCGCATCGATCGTGTGGAGTTCATCGTGCTGGTCGAACCGCCGGTACGAGATGATCCGGACGACCTCGTCACCGTCGACCGCCTCGAGGACGGCCGCCTCGCGCTGCAGCACGGACCGCATCCCACCGTTGGCCCGCTTGACCACCACGTCGACACCGTGGGTGCGACGCCGCTCGATGCGCTCTCGGCAGAGGTCGTCGACGCCGCAGAGATCCACTGGTGTCAGGTCAGGATCCAGCGTCAGGAGATCGCTCGGGAGCGGATCGAGTGGTGGGAGCGACGCCGTGGGGTCGGGGTCCGTCCCGCTCGGGATCGGGGGGAGGTCCCCGCTCGGGATCGGGGAGAGGTCGGATTCGACGGAGCGGCGCTCGATGCGTCCTCTGCTCGCTCGACCTCCCCCTCCTGGTCCTGGGTCACGTCGATCGAAGAGGCGTCGCCTCCGGTCCGGTCGGGCGGCGTCGTCGACGGTGGAGCTCACGGAGCGACCACCGCCTCGGCCCGGACGGTGTAGGCGTCCTCACCCGACCTGCCGGGCAGGCCACGGAGCACGATCCGTCGCAGCCGCACGGTCGCCTCGATCCGGACACGATCCTGAAGGACCTCCACCGCGAGCCGCTCGAGCGTCCCGGGCGGTGGCGTCGCCCGGAGATGGGCGGTGACCACCCGGCGTGCAGCGGATTCGTCGACGATGGCGCGACCGTCGAGCTGGATCCTCCGGGTGTCGATCATCGCTGCGGCGTCATCGGCGGCGGCGGCCAGGACGGCGCCGGCCCGGCGTTGCTGGATGTGCACCGACGTGAGATCGACGGCGATGCCGGAGAGCGCCACTGCGACGAGTGCGAGAGCCGGCACCAGCACCAGCGTGCTGCCGCGCTCGTCACGGCGCGCTCGTCGCGGCTCACCGACCACAGCTGGTCACCGTGGGGTCGTGGCGGGAACCCCAGGTCATCTCCCGGTGGGGGTCGATGAGTTCGCGACGCGTCACCCGCACGGTGGTGCGTCCCCAGCTCCGGCCGAAGGGCACGACGACCTGGGGCAGGTCCAGTGCGAGGTGGACCTCAGCCAGACCGCAGGGTCCGAAGGTGAACAGGTCGGGGTGCGTGACGCGCACGCGTCGATCGTCGATCCCGAGTTCCCGGAGGGAGCGCCTCGACGCGAGTTCACCACGGTGCGCAGCCGTGAGTGGGTCCGGTGACTCGGTGTATGTCCGCAGGTACTCACGGGCAGCGGCGTCGAGCGCTCCCTGCGCCCTCAGGGCCGTCCAGGCTCCGGTGGCGACCACGCTCCCGGCGACGAGGAGCAGCGCGACGAACGCCACGGCCTCGAGGCCGGCGACGGCGCCGCGCTGGCCTCGACGCCGACGCCGACCGGTCGGCAGGTGCGACGTGGCAGGAGACCGTGTCCCGATCACTTGACCCGCTCCCGTCGGAGGGTGATGGTCCGGTCGATCGACCCGACCACGGGTCCACCCTCGAGGAGACGCGGTACCAGTCGGACACCTCCGTACCTGACCCGGACGCCGGCGTGGCCGTCGCCCCGGTCCACGAGTTCGAGGTCGACGTCTGCAGCGAGCGGTCCGAGTGACCGGCGAGCGTTGGCCAGCGCAGCGTCTGCGTGACGCCGCGGGTCGGCGCCCACCGGAGTCTCAGCAATCCGGCGCGCCGTGTCGTACGCCACCGATTCCACGGTGGTCCGGGCCCACAGACCGATGGTGACGTTGGCCGCCACTCCGATGCCGCCGATCATGACGGCCACGGCGAGCGCCGTGCCGAGCGTCCCGGAGCCACGCTCACCGGCCGATCTGGTCGACCTGGGCACGGGTGCGCCTCGATGCGCTGTCCACCATGGCGTCGAAGCCCTGCCAGAGGCCGATACCGATGAAGGCCACGACGAGGACGGCGATGGCCGTGGAGATGACCCCCTCGCCCCGCTGGTCGCGGGCCCTGCGGCGGTGGTTCGAATCAGGTGTCGGCGTCCCGGAACCGGTTGCGTCGCCTCCGGCCGTGGGTTCGCAGGAGCGGTTGATGGTGTCGTTCACGGTGATACCTCGTTGGTAGCTGGCCGGCCACTGCCGGCGGTCGTCGACGGGGCGCCGTTTGGCGCGAGCTGGCGCGGGCGTCAGCCCGACACCTGGCGGAGTGCGGCGATGAAGGGGATGGCGAGCAGCAGCAGCCCGGGGACGAGCGTCGCCACGGTCACCGGGATCCAGACGAGCTGGCTCCGTCGCTCAATCACCTCGACGAGGTGTCGGTGGGCCTCATCGCGTGTCGCCCGGGCCTCGGCGCTGATGAGTCGTCCTAGGTCTCCGGCGTCACGGTGCATCGACAGCACGCGGACCAGGCGTTCGACCGACTCGACTCCCGTTCGTCGAGCCCACGACCGCAGGGCGTCGGACTCGGGCACCCCCTGCCGGAGTGACTGGCTGATCAGGACGAGCTCCCGCGCCGTGCGGCCCCGTCCCCGTTCGCCGAGCCGCTGCAGTGCGGCCGCCAGGGAGAAGCCCGCTCCGATCAGGATCCCGAGCTGCTCGGCGACGACCGGGAGCTCGAGCTGGATGCGGCGCTGTTGCTCGCGTGCCCGGTGGTCGAGGTAGCGCTCGGTGCCGACCATCCAGCCAGCCGGTGCAGCGACGAACAGACCGGCGGCGATGATGGAGGAGCTCGAGTTGGCCACGACGACGATTCCGCCGAGACAGGTGGCGACGACGCACCCGGCGAGTTGCTGCGCCCGGAATGCGGTCGGGGTGCGGGCGTCGTCCGCACGGAGGAGCCGGAACCGGAGTGAGTCCGCTGCGCCGATGGCGCGTGAGAGGCGGTCGAGTGCGGCGAGCACCGGAGGGGAGAGCACCGCACCGGCCGGGCCCCACCGGCGCGCGTCCGGGGCCGTGGCCGTCGGGCGGGTGCGACGTCCGAGGTGTGGTGCGAGACGCCGGTGCAATGGCCGCTGTCGGGCCCAGCGGGTGTCGGCCAGGCACAGCGCAGCGCCCAGCCAGATGCCGGCGAGCCCGGCGAGCGTCGCCGCTGTTCGAATCAGGCCGCTGGGGATCACGGCGCGAACACCCTGGGTTCCTCCGGGAGTCGCATGAGGCGTCCTGTCCACCACCAGCACACGGCGACGAGCGCAGCTGCGGCTCCGATGAGGAACTGTGCACCCGGGGCCTTGTACGCCTCGATGCCCGTACCGATGTTGAGTCCGGCGAATCCCATCCCGAGGGGGACCACGACGACGAACCAGCGTGCGAGGCGCGCCCCGGACTGGCGGGCATCCGACTCCCGACGGTCACGCAGGTCACGGCGGCGGGCCTCGGCCAGATCGGCCAACCGGGGGTCGAGGTCACCCCCCACCTGGTGGATGACGACCAGGGTCTCGCACGTCGCATCGGCGGCGGCGTCCTCGAGTTGTTCGGCGAGGACGCGGAGCATCCCCTCGAGGTCGGTACGCAGGCTCCACTCCCGCTGTGCTGCGTCGAACGCCGGCCGGAGCACCTCCGGAGCCCTGCCACCGACCTCGATGAGCGCCTGGGGAATCGAGCGGCCCACCGGTCCGACCTGGACCCGGAGCTCCTCGATCAGCCGCGGCCAGTGGTCCCGGGCCGCCCGGCGCGCCCGCACGTGGCGCCGGTGCCAGTACGCCGTGGGCGTCCCACCCGCAATGATCGCCGCTCCGAGCGCGATCGGCCCCGGACCGACGACCGAGACGACCACCAGGCCGCCGACCACCGCTGCGGCCGCAGAGGCACCCAGGTACCGGCCCGGACCGACTCCCCCGAGTCCGACCCGCTCGAGTCGGACCACGGTGGCGGCGACGAGCCGGTCCCGCCGGCGAGGCCCGGGACCAGAGGGTGCCGGGACCACCACGAGCCACGTGCCGAGTCCGGCGAGCCCGGCCAGGACGAGCGAGGTCACGACGCCCGCTCCGGATCGAGACGTGCCGCTCGGACGTCACCCGGTGCTCCGGCGCCGGAAACGAGCGCGTGGAGGTCGACTCCGTGGCGACCGAGGCGGTCCGCCAGCCGGGTCGGGTGCAGTCCGGTCCACTCGAGCGATCCGCCGATCCGGGCGAAGACCTCGGTGCAGGTGAACGCAACCGACTCGGCCCCGGCGACCTGGTCCTCGACCGCGAGGACCGAGGTGACCCGTGGTCCGTGGGCGCTGCGTTCGGTGTGGACGACGAGGTCGACTGCATCGGCGACCAGGGCGTTCAGCGCCGGCAGGGGCAGGTGCCGGGCGGCCTCCGAGAGCTGGGCGAGGAACCGCAGGCGGGTGAGGGCCTGTCGCGCCGAGCCGGCGTGGATGGTGGTGTAGCCCGTGACGCCCGAGGACAGTGTCAGCAGCAGAGGGAGCGCCTCACGGTCGCGGACCTCGCCGACGATGGCGACGTCGGGGGCCATGCGCAGGAACCCGGCCACCAGTCGTCTGAGGTCGACCCCGGGTCGGTCCGGTCGGTCGGGTCGCGTCTGCATGCTCGCGGTGTTCGGGGCCTGGACGTCCGCCTCGAACACCTCCTCGGCGACCACGACCCGCAGCGAGGGGTCGATCTCAGCGGTGCAGCAACTGAGGAGCGTCGTCTTCCCGGAGCCCGGGGCTCCGGCGACGAGCACGGTCGACCGGGCGCGGACCGCAGCGCCGAGCAAGCTGGCCGCACCGGCGGAGAGCGATCCCCGGGTGACCAGTTCCTCGAGTCGACCCACCGGCATGCCGGTGAACTTGCGGATGTTGACGATCAGG
>CAINRS010000057.1 GCA_903852755.1 uncultured Actinomycetes bacterium
ACGCTCCCGCCGGCACCCCGGGCGAGGTGGTCGAACAGCGCGGCGTAGTGCTCGGCGATCGGGGCCCGAGGTCGCTCCGAGAGCCACGCCACCGTGCGGTCGAACAGCGCGTCCGGGTCGTCGTCGAGGTACGGCAGGGTGGAGACGAGCAACCACGGCACCGGGTCGGTCGGCCGGTACCGGTCCGTCGGCCGGAACGGGTAGGTGATCTCCTCGGCGGTGTACCCACGACACAACGCGTCGTGGGTCACCGGGTTCGGGGTGCTCAGGATCGCTGCGACCGCGGCGCCGTCGACCGGTTCCCGGGTGAACCGGGTCCCCCAGTCGAGTCCGGTGAAGCACTCGTTGATCGACACCACGTCCGGGTGGGTCGCGAGCATGCGCGAGCACAGGGTCGACCCGCACCGGCCCGTGCCCACCACGAACCGGGGGCGGGTGACGCTCACCGGGAGAGCCTCCGTTGCAGCGCGGCGCGCCGGCGACGGAGCGAGGCGTCCCGCTGCACCGGGTCGACGAGTGCGGTGTCGGGGTGCAACCGGCCCCGGAGCCCCTCGAGCGGGACCCGGTGCTGCGGCACGGGCGGGAGGTCCTCGGCGTCGAGGTACCGCACCGCCACCGTGCCGGTGGTGTGCCCTGCGGCGTCGAGCCAGTTGGCCACACCGGGGTCACGGTGGGCCACCACCAGTCGGACGACGCCGTCGGGGTCGGCGACGGCCTGCTCGTGGTTGAGCGAGACCTGCCGGGATCCGACCGATGCCGTCTCCCAGAACCACGTGGCGAGCTGCACGCCCCAGTAGCGGCACACGGGCGGCCGCAGTTCCAGGACGACCGCCTCGTCGGGGTCGCACCGGTAGCCGGACATTCCGTAGGCCTGTCCGGTCAGGCCGGTCGCCGTGTCGGGGGCGAGGAACGGCTCGACGGGAGCGGGATCCGAGGCCGCGAGCGACCGGCCCCACTCCCACCAGCACCGGGCGCCGTCGTCCAGCCACGTGCGCAGCAGGTCGACCCGATGCCGCATGTCGGCCTCGCGGTCGGGTGGCGGCGGCAGGGACCGGTCCGTCCGCTCGACGGTCAACCGGGCGGGGCGGGTGTCCCAGTCACCGAAGTACTCCCGCAGGAACAGGTGGGTCACGTCGGGCTCGAACGGACCGACGACCAACTCGAAGCCCCCCGCACCGTCGGGTACCAGGTCGTCGCGCCCCCACGACGCCCGGCACCTCCACTCGGTGGCACGACCGTCGGCGAAGTGGCCGGTGTTGGCCTGCAGTTCCCACACCGGAGCCGCGCCGGGGTCGCCCCAGATCCTGTAGGTGCCCGAGGGGTCCACGGCGCAGAGCCGGTAGTTGCAGTCCGGGTTGTCCAGCCCCCACGACATCCTCGGGTCGATGAACCGGACGAACTCGGGGTCGTCCGGATCGCTGAACTCGACGCAGGTCAGCACTCCGGCGACGAGGAACCGGAGCAGGTAGCGGACACCGTCCACGCGGTGCCGCTCGTCGGCGGGCACCTCGGGGCCGAACACCAGCGGACCGAGCCCGGCGACGTCGTCGGCGAGCGAACGCCACAGCTGCTCGTCGAGCCCGTCGCTCACCGGTCGCGCCACTCCGGTTCCCGCCGTTCGGCGAACGCGCGGCCGCCCTCGGCCGTGTCGGCCATGCCCACCAGTTCCACGGCCTGCTGGTGGCCTCGGGCCAGCACCGCCTCGGGGTGGTCCCAGGTGCCCCGCAGCACGAGTTCCTTGGAGAACCGCACCGCTCGAGGCGCCAGCGACGCGATGCGGTCGGCGAGACCGATGGCGACGTCGAGCGCGGTCCCGGCCGGCACCACCCGGTTCAACCAACCCATCTCGAGCAGTCGGGACGCATCCACCGGTTCGTCCCCGAGCAGCACCAGCTCGAGCGCGTGCGCCGGCAGGACCTGCCGGGCGAGCGCACCGAGCCAGTGGCTCGGCAGGTTCCACCGGACCTCGGGCAACCCGAAGCGGGCGTCCGCACCGGCGACGCGCAGATCGCACCCGCAGGCCAGCATGAACCCGCCGCCCAGGCAGTACCCCTCGATCGCGGCGAGCACCGGCTTGGACGCCACGGGCTCCGCGAGCTCCGGGTAGGGCGTGTCGGCGAACCCACCCGTGGCCGCCGCCGTCACGTCGGCCCCGGCACAGAACGACGTCCCGGCTCCGGTCAGCACGGCGACACGCAGGTCCGGGTCGGCGTCGAAGGCCTCCCACACCCGGCCCAGCTCGTGGAGCGCCGCGCCGTCGTAGGCGTTGTGTCGGGGTGGGTCGTCGAGCGTGACCACCAGCAGGGCTCCCTGCCGCTCGGTCCGCACCTCCGCTGCCACCGGCCGATCCTGACACACCGGGTCCGGCGCCCTGACGCACCGGGTACGGTGCCGGGGCCGTGGACGACACGACCACCCCGCCGAGCGCACCGCACCTCGACGACGCGCAGCGCCGCACGCTCGTCGCGCTGTTCGACGCCCTCCTGCCACCGGCTCCAGCCGGCGACGACCCGGCTCCAGCCGGCGACGACCCGGCTCCGGCCGTGCCGGGCGCCGGGACGGCGGGCGGCGACCGCTACGTCGAACAGCTCCTCGGGGCCTTCGACCACGACCCGCCGCGCATCTGGGCAGGTGGGCCGACGTCCGGCCGCCACGGCGGCATCGACGGCTTCGGTGACTTCCTGGAACTCTCGGGCTGGGAGGCGCTGGCCTGGCGGCGACGCATCGAGGGTTGGGCAGAGGCCTACCGCACCGGCCTGACCCAGCTCGGCGAGGACTTCGCGTCACTGGACGAGTCCGGTCGACTCGAGCGCATCGAACGACTCGATCCCGGGTTCCGCGATCTGGCGTTCGAGCACGCGTGCGAGTCGTTGTACGGCGACCCGGTCTACGGCGGCAACCGGGACGGCTCGGCGTGGGCGGCGATCGACTTCCGGGGGGACACCGCGCCCACCGGCTGGACCGACGACGAGGTCACGAACCCCCACGGCCCCGGTGGTCCGACGTGGTGACCGACTGCGACGCGGTGGTCGTCGGCAGCGGACCGGGCGGTTCGACCGCCGCCCACGCACTCACGAGGGCCGGCTGGGACGTGATCGTGCTCGAGAAGGGACGCAACCACCTGCTCGCACTCGAACCGCCGTTCGGCCCGCTCGGACACATGTCGAACGACGAGTTGAAGTTCACCCGACGCCACGTGCTCGGCCCGGACCCGATCCTCGAACCCCGCTCGTTCCGCCGTGACGGCGCCGACGGCGAACGGATCCACGTCGGTGACGTCAACAACCTGCCGTCGACCGTCGGCGGTGGCGGGGTGCACGCCGACGGCAAGCTCCCCCGGTTCCGCGAGGACGACTTCGCGCTCCGCAGCTCGCTCGGTCCCGTCGAGGGTGCCGACGTCGTCGACTGGCCCATCGCCTACGCCGACCTGGAGCCGTACTACGCCGAGGCCGAGCGGTTGGTGGGGGTCGCCGGGGAGGAGACCAATCCGTTCGCAGCGTGGCGCTCCGGTCCGTTCCCCATGCCCCCGGGTGCCGACATGTTCGGAGCGACGCTGTCGGCACCGGCGGCGGAGCGTCTCGGGCTGCACCCCTATCGGGCCCCGACCGGGGCCAACTCCGTCCCCTACGACGGGAGGCCGGCGTGCGTGAACTGCGGGTTCTGCGGATACTACGGGTGCCCGGTGGAGGCCAAGGGCGATCCGGTGGCACTGCTGCGGGCGGCGCTGCGCACCGGTCGTTGCCGGATCGTTCCGGAGTCCCTCGTCGTCGGCGTCACACGCACCCCGGACGGCAGGACGGCGACCGGGGTCCGGTACCTCGACCTGTCGGCCGGGCCCGCAGCGGGTGACCCGCCGGTGCGTGAGCTGCGAAGCCGCGTCGTGGTGCTGGCCGGCGGTGCGTTCGAGACTCCACGGCTGCTGCTTCGTGACGGCCTGGGGAACTCCTCGGACCAGGTGGGCCGCAACCTGATGGTGCACTTCCAGACGCTCACGGTCGGGGCGTTCCCGTTCCGGGTGTTCGGGGCCAGTCGCGGCCGTTCGGTCACCCACGTGCACGACGACCACATCGTCGGCGACGACGCCCAGCGCGCCGCGGCGCGCGCCGCCGGCCTGCCCTGGATCCGCGGCGGCCTGGTGGAGCACGGCGGTGCTGCCGGCCCCGTGCAGGAGGCCCTGATCTACGGTCCTGGCCGCCACCACCCCGACGCCATGCGCGACTCCTCGCTGCGGGAGCGCCTCTGGGTGTTCACGATGCAGGGCGAGGACCTGGCCCGGCCCGAGAACCGGATCGATCTCGACCCGACGCTGCGGGACGTCTGGGGCGGACCGGCGGGACGGATGACCTGGTCACCCCACCGACACGAGCTCGCCGCCTCGGCGCACGTCGGACCGATCCTCGAGGCCGTCCTGTTCGAGGCCGGAGTCGAGTGGGCCGTGACGAGCACCTCGCCACCGCTCGGCGAGGACGCAGCGGCACACCCCATGGGTCTGGCCCCGGCGAGTCGACACATCGTCGGTACCGCCAGGATGGGGGCGCGCGCCGAGCACTCGGTCGTCGATCCCGAATGCCGACTCTGGGACTGCCCCAACGTCGTGGTGTGCGACAGCTCGGTGTTCTGCACCTCCACGGGGTACGGGCCGACGCTCACGCTGATCGCGCTCGCCGCCCGCACGGCGGCGCTGCTCACCGGTGAGCCACTCAGCGCGGCAGACCCAGGATCCGGTCCCCGATGATGGTCCGCTGGATCTCCGAGGTCCCTCCGGCGATCGATGCGGCCCGTGACCACAGGTACTGACGGGACCACGTGCCGGCGAGCTGACCGTCGTCGCCCAGCACGTCGAGCGCGGCCGCCGAGAGACCCTGGGTCATGTCGGTCCACGCGAGCTTGATCCAGCTCGACTCCGGTCCGGGTTCCTCCCCCCTCGCGAGACGGGTGAGTGTGCGCAGGTTGTGGAGCCGCAGCACCCGGAGCTCGACGAACGCTCGCGCCAGGGCGTCGGCGACCTCGGTCCGGTCGAGGGCACCCGTGGCGGCCGCCGTGCGGTAGAGCTCGTCGAGGAACACCTCGTGGACGACCTGCTCCTTGAACGGGAAGTTGGTCCCCCGTTCGTGCGCGAGCGTCGTGTTGGCGACCGTCCAGCCGTCGTCGAGACCCCCGACGAGCTGGTCGTCCGGGACGAAGACACCGTCGAGGAACACCTCGTTGAACTCGGACTCGCCGGTGATCTGGACGAGCGGCCGGACCTCGATACCCGGAGCGGTCATGTCGACCACCAGGTACGAGATCCCGCGGTGCTTGGACGCCTCCGGGTTGGTCCGGGCGAGGCAGATCCCCCACCGGGCGACGGTGGCGTAGCTGGTCCAGACCTTCTGGCCGGTCAGCACCCACCCGCCGTCGACCCGATCAGCCCTGGTCGTCAACGAGGCCAGGTCGCTGCCGGCGTCCGGCTCGCTGAACAGCTGGCACCAGATCTCCGAGGCGTCGACGATCCCGGGCAGCCACCGCCGCCGTTGCTCCTCGGAGCCGCAGGCGAGCAGCGTCGGACCCGTCAGGTTGATCCCGACCCGGTTGACCGGCTGGGGCGCTCCGGCGCGGGCGTACTCCATGTTGAACAGGGCCACCTGGACCGGCGACGCCCCGCGCCCACCGTGCGCCTCGGGCCAGGTGAGTCCGACCCACCGACCCGACGCGAGCTTCGCCTGCCAGCGGCGACCCCACTCGATCTCCGCCTCGAGCGTGTCGAACGGCGGTGGCGGCTCGAGGTGCTCGGCCAGCCAGGCCCGGGCCTCGGCGGCGAAGGCGAGCTCCTCGTCGGTGAACGACAGGTCCATCTCAGATCTCCCAGAGGTTGGCCCGGCCGGCGTCGACCAGTCCCCGGTGGAGGGCGGCCTCGTCCTCGCTGGTGAACCGTCGGTACGTCCGCTCGCCCCGGTCGCGCACCCAGAGCTCATCGGACCCCACCCGGTCGCGTCGCAGCTTCTGGTGGACGAGCGTGCGCTTGACCACCTTGTTGGTACCCGTCGTCGGCAGGTCCCGGGCGATCCGCACGTAGCGCGGCCGCCACTTCGGAGGGAGCCCGGACTCGTCGTCGAGCCAGCGGGCCAGGGCCGCAGGGTCGAGGGTGCCGTGGTCGCGCAGGACCACGGCCACGGCGAGCTGGTCCCCGGCGTGGACGTCGGGCACCCCGTAGGCGGCGGCCACCACCACCTCGGGGTGGGCCGCCACGGCCTCGTCGATCGGACCGGCCGGGAAGTTCTCTCCGTCCACTCGGATCCAATCCGCCGTCCGACCGGCGAAGTACAGGTACCGGTCCTCGTCGAGGTAGCCCAGGTCGCCCGACCAGTACCACCCGCGGCGCAGGGCCGCCGCCGTGGCCTCGTCGTTGTTGTAGTACCCCTCGAACGGGCCGGCCCCGGCGGTGTTGACGATCTCGCCGACGCACTCCTGCGCGTTGAGCAGCCGTCCCTCGTCGTCGAACCGTGCTGCGGGCAACACGTCCCCGTCGGGTCCCACCACGACGACGGTCGGCCCGGCCACGCCCATGGCCCCACGTCGTGGCGGAGCGTCCCGGCTGACGGCGATCGCCCCCTCGGTCGAGCCGAACGCGTCGATCACCCGGACATCGAACCGCTCGGCGAACGTCTCGAGCACCTCGGGTGACCCCTCGTTGCCGAACGCCACCCGGACGGGATTGTCGGCGTCGTCGTCGGTCCGGGGCGTCGCCAGGATGTAGCTCAGCGGTTTGCCCGTGTAGTTGAAGTAGGTGGCCCCGTGGCGGCGGACGTCGGGGAGCCACCCGGATGCGGAGAAGCGGCGCGCCACGGCGACGCTCGCCCCGACCACGATCGAGGGCGCCCACCCGACCATGAGCGCGTTGGAGTGGAACAGCGGCATGCACACGTAGCCGACGTCATCGGCGGTGAGCTCCATGAGCATGCGCATCCGGTTGCCGGTGACCAGCAGCCTGCGCTGCGTGCACACGACGGCCTTGGGTGCCGAGGAGGTGCCACTCGTGAAGATCAGGGCCCAGCGGGCATCGGGTCCCGGCTCCAGCCCCGGGTCCTCGGTCGACAGACGACCGAGGGCCTCGTCGAGGTCGGCCCCGTCGTCGTCCGGGTCTCCATCCCGCGGGAACCGGTGCGACACCAGGAGCTCGATCCCCGACAGCGAGCTCGCGATCCGCGCGACGTCCGGCCAGTGGCCGGGCTCGGAGACCAGCAGGTCGACGTCGGTGTGGTGGACGTCGCGGGCGAGGTGCTCACCGGTCCGGGTGTGGTTCAGGCCGACGACGGTGGCACCGGCGAGCGCAGCGCCACCGAGTGCGAACAGGTAGTCGGGTGTGTTGTCGAGCAGCACCCCGACGTGCAGGGGACGGTCGGCCGAGCGGCGACGGTCCACGAACAGCTGGGCCCAGCGGCTGGACTCGGCGTGGTACTCGGCGTGCGTCCAGACCCGATCACCGAAGCGGATCGCCGGACGACCGGCGTGCTCACCGTCGGCGTTGGACCGCAGCAGTTCAGCGGCGTCGGCGGCCGGGAGCGGGGCCTCACCCGGCGCAGGGGCGTGGGGACTCACGGACACGCCGCCGAGGTTACTGACGCAGGCGTCAGGTCGTCACCACCGGACGCTAGGGTCGCCGTGTGCACGCCGACGCCGCCGACACCAGCCCCGCTCCGTCGCGGGGTGAGGCGACCCGCGCCCGGCTCCTCGACGCCGGACGGACGGTGTTCGCCCGGCGGGGGTACCGAGCCACGCGTGTCGGCGACATCGTGGCCGAGGCCGGCACCTCCCAGGGCACGTTCTACCTGTACTTCTCATCCAAGGACGACCTGTTCGACTCGCTCCAGTCGGAGGTCACCTCCGAGTTCACACGGCTCGCCGAGTCCCTGCCCGATCTGGGCCCGGACCCCGATCGGGTGGCGGCCCTGCAGTCGTGGATCCAGCAGCTGCTGCTCGCCAGCGACCGCCACCGACCCATGCTGCGCGCCGGGACCGAGGCCGACAGCACCCGGGGTCGCGAGTCGATCGCCGACCACCTCGGGTCGCTGGGATCGGCACTCGCTGCCCGGAGCGGCCTGCGTGGTCGCCGTTCCTTCGACCCCGAGGTGGCCGCCCTGGCGCTCGTGTCGACCCTGGAGCGGCTCGACCACATGGCGGGTGACGGCCGACTCGACGTCGGCGACGACGACCTGGCCCGGACGACCGCCCGCATCGTGACCGACGCGCTCTACGGGCCGTCGGCCACGGGCGGCGGCGACCGGACCTCCGAACGCGAGCGATCGAGCGCAACCTGACGCTAGTGTCAGCTCTCGAGGTGGACCACCGGGGGGACCACCCACACACCGGGGAGGACGACACCGTGACCGAGACCACCACACCCCACCGCAGCAGCCCACTGCGGTCGCTCGCAGTCACCGCCGTCCTCGCCACAGCGGCGCTCCTCGCCGGGGCGTGTGGCAACTCGGAGTCATCGGGCGGCTCGACGACCACCTCTGCGTCCTCCCCAGAGACCTCCGCGCTCGACCAGACCAACGTCCCGGTCGACCAGCCCGGTGTGACCGACACCGAGATCCGGGTGGGCGGGGTCGCCTCAGTGACCAACCCGCTCGGCGGCAAGTACGGCGACACCTTCCTGGGCGCCCGGGCCTACTTCGAGAAGGTCAACAGCGAGGGCGGGATCTACGGACGCGAGCTGAACCTGGTGGCCGAACGGGACGACAAGCTCGCCAACAACGCCGCCGAGATCGAGGCGCTCCTGCAACAGGACGACGTCTTCGCCATCCTGCCCATCGCCACCCTGCTGTTCAGCGGCGCCGACAAGCTCGTCGAGTCGGGCGTCCCGGCGTTCGGTTGGACCATCAACCCGGAGTGGCAGGGCACGCCTGAGGAGCCGAAGTCCAACCTGTTCGGCCAGAACGGCTCGTACCTGTGCCTGGGATGCGTCCAACCCCAGGTGCCCTGGGCCGCGAAGCAGGCCGGTGCGACCAAGGCCGGGGTGCTCGGTTACGCCGTACCGCAGTCCTCACAGTGCGCCGACGGTTGGGAGAAGTCGTTCCAGGAGTACCCCGACGCCGGGGTCGAGGTCGCCTTCAAGGACTCCGCGCTCTCCTACGGGACGACCGACTTCTCGGTCCAGGTCTCCAAGATGAAGGAGGCCGGCGTCGACTTCGTCGTCACCTGCATCGACAACACCGGTGTCGTCAACCTCGCCAAGGAACTCAAGAAGCAGGGCGTCGAGGCCGTGCAGTTCCTGCCCAATGCCTACGACCAGGAGCTCCTCGACGAGTTCGGCGACCTGTTCGAGGGCAGCTTCGCCAGCGTCTCGTTCATCCCGCTCGAGGTGGAGGACAAGCCCCAGGGGATGCAGGACTACCTCGAGTGGATCGAGCAGGTCGGCGGCACCCCGAACGAGAATTCCATCGTCGGCTGGCTCAACGCCGCCCTGCTCGTCGAGGGCCTCCGTCAGGCCGGCCCCGAGTTCACCCAGCAGAAGGTGATCGACGCCATCAACGCGGACACCAACTGGACCGCTGATGGTTTCCTCACCGGGGTCGACTGGACGAAGTCACACAACCAGCGGGCCGACGTCAACTGCACCCCGATCGTCAAGGTGGAGAACTCGGCGTTCGTCCCCCAGACCGGCGCCGACGGCAGGCCCTACGTCTGCTTCGACATCCCGTCCGGGTCGCTCGAGCCGATCACCCGGTAGGGCGGTCGGTCCACGGTGCAGCTGCTCGAGTACGCGATCCGGGGAGTCCCCACCGGCTGCGTCTTCGCGCTCCTCGCCGTCGGGCTCGTCCTGACCTACAAGACCTCAGGGGTGTTCAACCTGGCCTTCGCCGGTCAGGCCTACGTCTCGGCGATCGTCTACTACGAGCTCCGCAAGGAGCTCGAGCTGCCGCTCGTGGCGGCCGGCGTGATCTCGATCCTGATCGTGGCTCCACTCATCGGCCTGCTGCTCGAGCGCGTCCTGTTCCGGTACCTGCGCTCAGCCGGATCGATGGCCAAGCTCGTCACCTCACTGGGTCTGCTGATCGCCATCCCCGAGATCGCCAAGCTCCTCTTCGGGAGCGAGACCCGCCGCAATCCACCCCCGCTGTGGTGGGTCCGCCGGACCGACGAGTGGCTCTGGCCCGAGGGCGCGACGTTCGTGCTGGACGCCGGGCAGGTCGCCACGATCCTGTCGACCGTGGTCGTCGTGATCGGCCTGGTGGTGCTGTTCCGCGCCACCAACCTCGGCCTGCGCATGCGGGCCGTGGTCGAGAGTCCGCGACTCGCCGAGCTCAGCGGCGTGGACAGCGAGCGGGTGTCCATGGCGGCGTGGATGCTCTCGAGTGTGCTGGCCGGACTCGCCGGGGTGCTCGTCGCACCGCTGTTCGCCTCGCTCAACCCGTTCGACCTGTTCACCCTGCTCGTGGCGGCGCTCGCCGCAACGGTCTTTGGCGGGCTGACCAGCATCCCGCTGACGTTCCTCGGCGGCATCCTGCTCGGGGTGCTGCAGGCGGTCCTCGCCGGCACGCTGCCGACCGACAGCGTGCTGACCAACGGCCTGCGTCCGTCGCTGCCGTTCGTGGTCCTGTTCCTGCTGCTGTTGTTCCGACCCGGCCTGCGCACGACCCGTGAGCTGACCGACCCACTCGCCAGCGTGGACGCACCTCCCCCTCCCCCGGCGGCCCGGGCCAGGCCGCCGTGGATCGCCACGAGCGCCCGCGTGTTCGGCACCGTGGTCTCACTCATCGCAGTCGCCCTCTGCTGGTTCGTGCTCGACTCCTACTGGCTGGGACTCGCGATCAGTGGCCTGGTGCTCTCGGTCACGATGATGTCGCTGATCGTCGTCGTCGGGATGGGCGGCATGCTCTCGCTGTGCCAGGCGGCGCTGGCCGCCATCGGGGCGTTCGCCATGGCCCAGGTGGTCGCCGGGACGGGAGTCCCGGTCGTCCTGGGCCTGGTCGTCGGTGTGGTCGTCGCGGCCGCCATCGGTGCGCTGCTCGCCATCCCGGTCGTCCGGCTCGACGGCGTGTACCTGGCGCTCGCGACCCTGGCGTTCGCGCTCATGTTCCAGTCGATCTTCGTGCCGCTGTCGTGGGTCAGCGGTGGCGCCGTGCCCATCACCGTGCCCCGACCGGTGATCGGACCGCTCGACCTGTCCGACGACCGGTACTTCCTGGTGTTCGTCATCGTCTGCGCCGTCGCGACCGCGCTCGTGGTGATCCGCCTGCGTGAGGGCACCACAGGACGGTTCCTCCAGGCGCTGCAGACCAGCGACGTGGCCGCGGCGTCGATCGGCATCAACGGACCCCGGGCGCGGGTCGTGGCGTTCACCATCGCCGCAGGGATCGCCGGCTTCGGCGGTGGTCTCGCTGCGATCGACCTGGGTCAGGCCAGCTACGAGGCCAGCTTCCCCTACCTGATCGGCCTGGTCTGGGTCGCGCTGCTCGTCTCGGCCGGCGCGCGCAGCATCCAGGCTGCCGTGCTCTCGGGTCTCTTCTTCTTCCTGTTCCCGGCCCTGCTCGACAAGCTGTTCGCCCTCCCCGGCAACTGGGTCGACACCAACCCGGATGCCCCGTCGTGGGTGGCCGGGATCGCCGATGCGATCCAGCCGACGTGGGCCCAGTCCGTGGCATTCATCCTGTTCGGCATCGGCGCCATCACCTACGCCAAGCACCCCGAGGGGAGCATCGAGGCGCAGACCACTGCATCCGTCAACGCGATCGTCCGCAGGGTCGAGGCCCGGAACGACCGCCACCGGGTCGCCGCCGGAGCCGGGGGGTCGGCACCGTGACCGCGCCGCTCCTGTCCGCAGTGGGGGTCACCAAGCGCTACGCCGGCATCGTGGCGCTGCAGAACGTGTCCCTCGAGGTCGGACCCGCCGAGTTCGCCGCCGTCATCGGGCCGAACGGTGCCGGCAAGAGCACGCTGTTCGACTGCCTCACCGGTGTCCAGCGGCCCGACCGGGGACACGTCCACTTCGACGGTCGACCCGTCGACGGACTCCGTCCGGCGGCGAGGGCCCGAGCCGGCATGGCCCGCACGTTCCAGCGGATCGAGCTGTTCGGCGGCATGAGCGTGCTCGACCACCTGCTCGTCGCAGACCGCGCCCGTACCCGTCGCGGCGGGTTGCTCACCGACGTGTTCACCGGTTCCCGACCGTCCTCCGACGAGCTCGACCGGTGCTCGGCGGTGCTCGAACTCCTGGGCCTGCAGGAGTGGGCCGAACGCCCCGCCGAGTCACTGACACTCGGCCGGGGTCGCCTCGTCGAGCTCGCCCGGGCACTGATGTGCGAGCCCAAGCTCCTCTTCCTGGACGAACCCTCGAGCGGTCTCGACCGGCACGAGACCGACGAGATGGGTGACGCCCTGCTGCGGGTCCAGTCCGAGCGTGGGCTGGCGATCCTGCTGATCGAGCACGACGTGCCGCTGGTGCAACGGCTCGCCGAGCGCATGTACGTCCTGGACTACGGCGAGCTGATCGCCGCCGGCCCGACCGACGAGGTCCTGGCCGACCAGAAGGTCCGGGTGGCCTACCTGGGGGCGTCGACGTGAGCGACCCGGTGCTCGAGCTGGACCACGTGGACGCCGCCTACGGTCCGTTCCGGGCGTTGTTCGACATCAACCTCCGCGTGGGTGCGGGCGAGGCCGTGGCTCTGGTCGGGGCCAACGGCGCCGGCAAGTCGACCATCGCCCGGGTGGCGAGCGGCCTCCTGGCACCGACCGCCGGAGCCGTGCTCGTGGACGGCACCGACCTGACGGGTGCGCCACCGTTCCGCTTCGCCCGTGCCGGCATCGCGCACGCCCCCGAGGGGCGCTCGACCTTCGCATCGCTGACCGTGTCCGAGAACCTGCAGCTCGCGTTCCGCGCTGCACGACCGCGGCGCGACGTGGCCGCCGACCTCGACGAGGCGTTCACCCTGTTCCCCAGGCTCGGCGAACGACGCGACCAGGTCGCCGGCACCCTGTCGGGCGGCGAGCAGCGGATGCTCGCCCTGGCCCGGGTGCTGGTCCTGCGACCCCGTCTGCTGATCGCCGACGAGCTCTCGCTCGGACTGGCACCGATCGTCACCGCCGAGGTCTACCGGGTCCTGACCCAGGTCCGCGACGCCGGCACATCGCTGCTCGTCGTCGAACAACACCTCGACCACGCGCTCGCGCTCGCCCACCGTGTGGTGGTGCTCCAGCAGGGCGAGGTCACCTTCGACGGCGGACCGGACGAGCTCGGCGAGCTCTCGGCGACCGTGCTGCTCCCCGCCGGGGCGCCGTCGCGCGCCGAGACCGCCGAGGCCGCCGAGACCGCCGAGACCGCCGAGACCGCCGAGGACCCCGCAGGTGGAGAACCGTGACCGGACGACCGACCCGCATTCCCGCCGCCGTGTACCGCCGACGCCGGGAGGTCCCCGTCGAGGAGCGGGAACTCCCCGTCCCCGGAGACGGCGAGGTGGTCGTCCAGGTCGCCTACTGCGGCGTGTGCGGGAGCGACCTGCACCTGATCGACGAGGGCTGGGGCACTCCGGGGGACGTCCTCGGCCACGAGTGGAGCGGAGTCGTCGTCGAGGTCGGTGCGGGCGTGGATCTCGCAGCCGGCGACGCGGTGGTCGGCGGGCCGGCCCCCAGGTGCGGAACCTGTCCGGCGTGCGTTGCGGGTCGCCCATCGCAGTGCGGCAACCAGCCCAGGATGACCGGTTCGTTCGACGGTGCCTTCGCCACCCACGTCGTCCGCGAACGGTCCCACGTGATCCCCGTGCCCCCCGGCCTGGACCTGCGCACCGCTGCACTCGTCGAACCGCTCGCCGTCGCCCTGCACGCCATCACGCGTGCGCAGGTGGACCCCGGCGACGAGGTGCTGGTCTCCGGTGCCGGACCGATCGGTGCCCTCGCCGCAGCGGTGCTCCTCGGACGGGGACACCGGGTCGTCGTCGTCGAACCGGCCGCAAGCCGCCAGGACCTGGCCCGCGCCATCGGCGCCCACGCCGTCCGCTCCCCCGGCGACCTGCCGACGTTCGACATGGCGCAGGTCGACGTGATCGCGGACGAGGCCTTCGACGTGGCCATCGAGACCTCGGGGAAGCGCCCGGCGATGGAGACCGCGCTCCAGCAGCTGCGCCGAGGTGGCCGACTCGTGCTGGTCGGGACCGGCATGGAGCAGCCGTCGTTCGACCCCAACCGGACGATCGTGCTGGAGCTCACCGTCTGCGGATCGTTCGTCTACGACGCCGACGGCTTCGAGAGGGCCCTGGACCTGCTGAGCGGCGGCACCCTCCCGACCGATGCGCTGATCGACCGGGTCGAGTACGGGCTCGACGGCGTTGCCACCGCCGTGGCCCGGCTCGCCCGCGGCGAACACGCCGGCAAGGTGATGGTGCGTCCGGGCCTGTCGCACGACCAGCACGACCAGCACGACCAGCACCGTCAGGAGGAGCGTCCGTGAGACAGGAGCTGTACCCGGCCGGGGTGCCCCGGCTGAACCACGTTGCGGTGTCGCTCCCCCCGGACCGGCTCGACGCCGAGGGCCGGGCCGCCATCACCGACTTCTACGGTGCGTGCTTCGGGTGGGTTGAGCTCGACTCCGAGACGGTCGACCGGAGGAAGCTGATCCTGGCCATCGGGCACTGGGACCAGTTCCTGTTCATCCACGCCGAGGACGAACCCATGCGCTCACCACGCATGGACCACTTCGGGGTTTCCGTGAGCTCGCTCGCCGACCTGGAGGCGACCCACGCCCGGGTCGCCGACCGGGCCGCCACTGACCCGGCCATCGACGTGATCGGGCTGAGCGTCGACGACTTCGACGTGCTCAAGGTCCACTCGTTCTACGTGCGGCACCTCCTCCCGATCATGGTGGAGGTCCAGTACTGGGAGTTCCCGTGAGCGGTCAACCCGTCCATCCCGTCCATCCCGTCCGCCACGGGGCGTTCGTCCCGCAGGGATGGAAACTCGAGTACTCCGGGCTCGGTGCCGCCGAAGCCTGGGCCACGTCGGTCGACTGGGCCCGCACGGCCGAGACGCTCGGGTACGACCACCTGTGGGTCTACGACCACGTGGAGACCGTCCCGCGCCGGGAGCGGACCCACGTGTTCGAGGCGTTCACCACGCTCGCTGCGCTCTCGCAGGTCACGGACCACATCGAACTCGGCCAACTCGTGACCTGCGTCGGGTACCGCAACGTGGGCCTGCTGGCCAAGGAGGCCGCCGGCATCGACGTGGTCTCCGGTGGGCGCCTGATTCTGGGGCTCGGCGCAGGGTGGTACGAGCGGGAGTACCAGGCGTACGGCTACCCGTACCCCTCGGCCCGGGACCGGCTCGGACTGCTCCGCGAATCGCTCGAGGTGATCCCGAGGCTGTGGTCCGAGGAGACCGTCACCTACGACGGCGAGTTCGTGCAGCTCGACGGCGCCTACTGCGAGCCACAGCCGGTGCGCATGCCGCGTCCACCCATCCTGGTGGGTGGCGGCGGCGAGCAGGTCACGCTCCGCATCGCCGCCCGGCACGCGGATGCGACCAACTGGCAGGTCGGGCTCGACGCCTTCGTCCACAAGTCGGGACTGCTCGAGCGCTACTGCACCGAGATCGACCGGGACCCGGGTGAGATCGTGCGCACCCACGGCCCCGACTGCCTGATCGTGGACTCCGCAGCCGAGCTGCAGGCCTGGCTCGACGGACCCGACGGCGGTCACCTGTGGGGCGGCGTCGACCACGAGACCTACCTGCGTGACAACTTCGTGGGGACCGTCGACGAGGTCGCCGAGCGTGCCCAGGCGTTCATCGACGCCGGCTGCTCCGAGTTCATCCTGTGGTTCCGTGACGCACCGTCGACCCGTTCGCTCACCGCGTGGATGGAGGGCGTGGTCCCCCAGCTGCGGACCTGAGCTCCTCGAGGTGCTGGTGGAAGGCTGCGAAGAAGCAGTCCCAGTCGATCCGGTCGCCCTGCCAGTCCCCTCCCGGACCCGTGTCGTCGGCCCGAGGGAGTGACCCCTCGAGGGTCACCGGTTCGGGCACCTGGCCCACCACGCACCCGTCGGGTCGACGGAAAACCGGTTCCTGTGCGGTGCCGGTGCAGGACCACCCCCGGTCGTGGACGGCGTGGTGGTGCTTCCGGCACAACAACAGCAGGTTCGCCATGTCCGAGGCACCGCCGAGCGCCCACCAGACGATGTGGTGCGCGTGCAACCGGTGCCGCGACGCGCAGCCCGGGAACCGACAGTGGACGTCCCTGGCCAGCAGCGCCCGGAACTGCGCCCGGCTGACGATCCTCGACCTGCGACCCAGATCGAGCTCTGAGCCGTCGGGGAGGTCGGCCACGAACCGGAGCGTGGAGCCACCGATGGACCCGGCGAGCCGACGGGCCGACCAGTGGACCCCACCCTCGCTCCGGATGGGCCAGCGGGTGAGCTCACCCGGTCGGTCCGCTCCGAGGGCCGAGAGCTCGACGTGGACCACGACCTCGGGTTGGGGGTCTCCCTCCCCCGTCGGACGTGCCAGGAAGGTCTGGGCGATCGCGAGGAGTCCGTCGACGAGACGGCGCGCCAGCGGTTCCGGCCCGCCGTCACCGGAAGGGGCCGCACCCTGTTCGACGGCGAGCTGGAGCGCACGCGTGACGACCTCGGCGTCGGCCGCCGGCAGCTGGAACGCCCCCCGGACCGAGCCCCGTTCCGTCCGTGACAGGTTGAGGAATCGGTGCTCAGCCGCCTCCGACTCGCCGTCGCGTACCGATGCCTCCTCGACGATCCGATCACCCGTCCGCCGGAGTGCCGAACACATCCGTTCGAGCTGACCAGCGGTCGACACATCTGCCAGGTCCAGCAGGTGCTGCTCGGTACCGGGCGTGCAGACCCGGGAGATCGCCCGGACCTTGGAGTACGAGATGCGACCTTCGGCGAACGCCTGCGTCACGAGGGGCATCTCTGCGAGCCGGCGCGCCACCCGCACCTGCTCACGAGCGGCGGTGCGACCGACGCCACACTGCCAGGCCAGCCAGTGGGCCGCCGAACGACACTCCCAGCGATCCGGGCCACCGAGACGATCGAACTCGGCGAGCATCAGCAGGAACTCGCACGTCCCTGCAGCGATGCGCGCGGCAACCCGGCGGAGCCGGAGCGCGAGCTCGTCGAGGTCGACGGGATCGACCTGCGGGACGGGAGCAGCGGGAGCATCGGGAGCAGCGGGAGCAGCGGGAGCAGGCACCGGTGCGGAGCGGGGAGCGGGAGGAGACAGCGGAACAGACGCAGGAGCAGCCGCAGGTACAGGGGCAGCGGCAGGTACAGGGGCAGGTGGGTGATCGAACATGTGTTCTGCCTACTGCCGGGGTGCGACAGTGACGTGGAGGCAGCTCCGACCGGGCACCGGCCGGGATCCCACTGCGCTTCCGCGGAAGCGCCCCACTCGGACCAGCACCTTCCGCCGGACCCCTCCCGCCGGACCTTCCCACCCGACCCTCCCACCGGGCAGACACCGAGCTTCCGCGGAAGCACCCGCGCCGGTCGCAGCAGGTCACCGCAGACCGTCGCCGATCCCGCGTCCGGTGTCGTGCGACCGCGGGAATCCCACCGTGAGCGCCTTCGTCTACCTCACGGCCACCTCGGTCAACGGCTGCATCGCCGATGAGGGTGGCTCGCTGCAGTGGCTCTTCGACGTCGGGGAAGGTGACACCGGCGACGACCTCGTTCGGGTTCTGCCGGGGGCCCGTGGACGACCACGAGGCGGAGCTCCGTGCACTGGCCGGTGACCGCAACGTGTGGATCGTGGGCGGCGGTGACCTCGCGGGGCAGTTCCTCGACGTCGGACTCCTCGACCGCATCGAACTGACGGTCGCGCCGGTGTTCCTCCCCGGCGGCGCTCCGTTGCTCCCCGGGTTCGTCGCCGCCACCTCGCTGCGGCTGGTGGCGACCCGGCGGCAGGGCGCCTTCGTCACGATCGTCGACGACGTGATCCGGTGACGTGAACGGCTGGGCAGGCTTCGAACCTGACACGCACGTCAGGTACTGTGCCCACCATGACGAGACGGGTTGCAATCGTCGGGGTGGCGCTCTCCGACACCGGCCGGGTCGACGACCTGACCCCCTTCCACCTGCACAGCCAGGCCGTCCGGCGTGCGGTGGAGGACTCGGGCCTGAGCAAGGACGACGTCGACGGCTTCGCCTCCAACGGCACCGGGACGCTGCCCCCCATCGAGGTCGCCGAGTACCTGGGGCTCCGGCCCCGCTGGATCGACTCGACCGGCGTGGGGGGTGGCACCTGGGAGGTCATGGCCGCGCACGCAGTCGACGCAATCGCGCAGGGTCACGCCGATGTGATCGTCCTGTCCTACGGCTCCACCACGCGGGCCGACCTGAAGAAGGGACGCCGAACGGCCAACCTGAGCTTCGGCGCCCGGGGTCCGCTGCAGTACGAGGTGCCCTACGGCCACACGCTCATCGCCAAGTACGGCATGTCGACGCTGCGCCACATGCACGAGTACGGCACCACCATCGAGCAGCTCGCCGAGATCGCCGTGTCCTCCCGGTACAACGCCGGGTTCAACCCCGACGCCTACTACCGCGACCCCATCACGGTCGACGAGGTGCAGTCGGGCCGGATGATCGCCGATCCGTTCACCAAGCTCCACTGCTGCATCCGCTCCGACGGAGGGTGCGCCGTGGTGCTCGCCGCCGAGGACCGGATCCCCGACACGCGTCACCGGCCGGTGTGGGTGCTCGGGACGGGACAGTTCGGTAGCCACACGTCCATGTCGCAGTGGCCGGACTTCACCGCCGGACCGGCGTCGATCAGTGGACCGATGGCGTTCGAGCGGGCTGGTCTGACCCCGGCCGACATGGACCTGGCGTGCGTCTACGACGCGTTCACGTTCATGTGCATGGTCACCATCGAGGACCTCGGGTTCTGCGCCAAGGGTGAGGGCGGGGCATTCCTCGCCGACGGCCGCATGAGGCTGGGCGGTGACCTGCCCGTCAACCCGGACGGTGGTGGACTCTCCGCCTGCCACCCCGGCATGCGAGGACTGTTCCTGATCGTCGAGGCGACCCGACAGCTGCGGCACCAGTACGCCGAGGAGGGCACGCCCGAACGTCAGGTGCCGGACGCCGAGCTGGCCGTTGCCTCGGGGACGGGTGGCTGGTTCTGCTCCAACGGCACCCTGGTGCTGGGTCGGGGCTGACCCGCCCGGGCCGGATCAGGTGAGCCGGCAGTCAGGTGGGTCAGGATTCAGGTGAGCCGGAAGACCGGCATGCACTGCTCGCCGTCGAACGGCTGGAACGCGACCGTCACCGGTGCACCGATCTCCACGTCCTCACCGGTGCAGTCGACCAGCCGGGTCATCATCCGCGGACCCTCGTCGAGTTCGACCACCGCGGCGACGTACGGCACCTCGGGACCGAACGGCGGCAGATCGTTCACGTAGACCGTCGAGTACGAGTAGACGGTTCCGCCACCGGAGGCCTCAACCCACTCGACCTCCTCGCTCCAGCACTTCGGACAGAACGGCCGGGGGTAGTGGTGGTTCGCCCCGCAGGCGGTGCAGCACTTGATCAGCAGGCGCCCCTGGTTGGCCGCATCCCAGTAGGGCTGGGACTCATCCTCGATGACGGGCTGGTCGAACCGGGCGCCGGAGAGGTCCTGCCGGAGCGGAGGCGGGTCGGAAACTGACACGCTCGTCAGGTTAGCATCGGGTTCCGTGGACACCCTCGTCGACGCCACCGCCACTGCCACTGCGGCGTACCGGAGCGAGCTGCGTGCGTGGCTCGCCGACAACCTGACCGACCGGTACCGGGGCCTGCTGTTCCGGAGCGAGCCGGACGAGGACTGGCTCACCAGGATGCGGGAGTGGAACCTCCTGCTCGCGGACGCCGGATACGCCGCACCGTCGTGGCCCCTCGAGCACGGCGGACGTGCCATCGGAGTGCTCGAGCAGGCCGCCCACGCCGAGGAGATGGCTGCGGCCGAGGCGCCGGGACCCATCAACGCACTCGGCATCCCGAACATCGCACCGGCGATCATGAGCTACGGAACGCCCGAGCAGCAGGAGCGGTTCCTGGGCCCCCTGCTGCGTGGCGAGGAGATCTGGTGCCAGGGCTTCTCCGAGCCCGACTCCGGCAGCGACCTGGCATCACTGCAGTGCCGGGCCGAGCGGGACGGCGACGACTACGTCGTGACGGGACAGAAGGTCTGGACGACGCTCGGTCAGGTGGCGGACTTCTGCGAGCTCCTCGTGCGGACCGACCCCGGAGCGAGCCGGGCGAGCGACGGGATCACCTGCCTGCTGGTCGACGTGCGGTCGCCGGGGATCGAGATCCGTCCCCTGCGGACGATCACCGGGTCGGCGGAGTTCAACGAGATGTTCTTCGACGAGGTTCGCGTCCCGGTGTCGTCCCGGCTCGGCGACGAACACGCCGGGTGGGCGGTTGCCATGTCGACGCTGTCGAACGAACGGGGTGGTGTGGCGACGCTCCACCTGCGCCTCCGGGCCCGGATCCGCAGCCTCATCGACACTGCACGCGAACTCGGGCTCACCGAGGACCCCGTGGTGCGCGACCGTCTGGCGGACCTGTGGTCCGAAGGGGAGCGGCTGCGCTTCCTCGCCGACCGGTCGCTCGCCCGGGCGGCGGCCGGACTGCCTCCCGGCCCCGAGAGCAGCGTCATCAAGATCGCCTGGTCGCAGCTCGGGGCGCGACTCCCCGTCGTGGCGGTCGACGTGCTCGGCCTGGCAGGCCTCGAGGGACCGTGGGGGCTCGACCTGCTGCACGGCCGGTCACTCCCGATCGCCGGCGGGACGACCGAGGTGAACCGCAACATCGTCGGGGAGCGGGTGCTGGGACTCCCCCGCGAGCCCCGGATCAGCTGACGATCCGGTTCACGTCCCCCTCGGCGGCCAGCGTGACGGTCCGCCCGACCCACTCCTCGGCTTCGAGCGCCGCGCACACGGCGACGTCGTCGGTGCGGCCGTAGCTCCGGCTGCCGTCGGGCAGGTCCACCACCACGAGCCCCCACGCCGGGGCACCGTCGCGGCCGTGGACCACCGAGTACGCGGCGACCACGGCGTCACCGGTGTGGTGGTCGGTGATCGAACGGGCCGGGTGCCCTGCGTCGAGCCCGGCCTGCACCCCGGTCTCGTCCGGACGGACGACGGGACCGGGCAGCGTCGAGTAGACGGCGTGGACGTGCTTGGTCGTGTGCATGCCGACCCCGGAGACCAGACCGTACGATCCAGGGTCGGAGCGCAGGCGTTCGACCATGGCGGACACGGAGTGCGTCAGGTAGTTCGACGCCGGCCCGCCGGAGTAGGGCAGGCCACCGGTCACGGTGAGCGCACGGGAGTCCTCCCCACCGATGCGCAGCGCGTCCCGGGCGAAGTCGACCGACGACGCGAAGCACGAGTACAGGTCCAGGTGGGCGACGTCGTCGGCGTCGATGCCGGCGCAACGCAGCGCCTCGGCCGATGCCGCTGCGAGCGCCGGCGAGCGGGCCAGATCGTCGTGCTCGGCGACGTAGACCGGATCGGTGGCGTAGCACCAGCCGCGCAGCACGACCCGCTGCTCCTCGGGCACCCCGAGTCGGTCGGCGGCAGCCCAGCTGGTGAGGATCACCGCTGCGGCCATGTCGACGTCCATGACCGCCACCATCCGCTTGGTGTACGGGTAGCCGACCATCCGGTTGTCCGCGGTCGGGGTGACGAGCTCGTCTGCGGACCGTCGCTCCGGGTACCAGGCGTACGGGTTGGCGGCGGCGACGTCGGTCATCGGTGCGAGGAGCCGGCCGAGCGCCTGCCGGTGCGCGTCGGGGGCCTCGCCCCGAGCCGCGCGCCGGGCGACGTCCCGCACGGCGAAGGTCAACCAGGCCTGGAAGACCTCGTGGGCGATCTCAGCGGGGTGGAACGGCGCCTCGAACGGGAACCCCGGCGGATCCGGGTGACGGTGCGACCAGGCCGGCCGCTCCCCCGCCCGCTTGAGGCGGCGCTTGGTGTCGAGTGCCTCGGCGCCGACCACCACCTGCACCTCGGCCTGCCCGTCGAGGATGCGGGCCGCTGCTGCATCGAGCAGCTGCTGGGGGACGGTGCCACCGATGCCGGAGTAGCCGGTGCGGGCCGGGGAGATGCCGAGCGCCTCGGACAGGCGTCCGGCCGGGTCGTCGTACGGCCACGACATGCAGTACACGACGTCCAGGCCGTCGATTGCGCCGAGCAGGCCACCGGTCGCTCCGGAGTCGTCGGCCGCGGCCCGCACGACCTCGACCTGCATGGCGAGGGGCTCGGGTGCCTCCTCGTCACCGGAGAGGTGCCAGGTGCGCTGGGCGACCCCGACGATGCACGGGGTCCGGGGGTCGACCGTGTCCACGCCGGTGCTCACGACGCGGTCCACCGGGGGGCTCGCTTCTCCTTGAACGCCGCCGGACCCTCCTTGGCGTCGTTGGTGGCGAAGATCTGCTGCGACAGCTCCTGTTCGATCCCGTAGGCCTCGGCCAGGGTGACGTTGAGGCCTCTGATGACCGACTCCTTGGTGGCCTGCACCGCCAGCGGGGCGTTGGACAGGATCCGGCGGGCCCACTCCCCGGCACGCTGCAGCAGCTCGTCAGGTTCGACGATCTCGTTGAGGAGTCCGAGCTCGAGGGCCCGCGACGCCGGAAAGGCCTCGGCGGTCAGCAGGAACTCCATGGCCGCCGGGAAGCTCAGCTGACGCGGCAACCGGGCGGTCGTGCCGCCACCGGCGAAGAGGCCACGCTTGGGCTCCATCACCCCGAAGGTGGCGTTCGGTGTGGCGATCCGGATGTCGACACCGCCCAGCATCTCCATCCCGCCAGCGACGCACGGACCGTCGATCGCGGCGATCACCGGCTTGTAGAGCTTCACGTCCCGCAGCACCGCGCGGGTGCCGTCCTCGAGCCTGCAGCCGTCGATCTCGGTGACCTCGCCCTTGCCGATCTCCTTGGCCAGCTCGGTGATCTGGGGGATGTAGGTCTTCAGGTCGGCACCCGACATGAAGTTGCCGGGCACACCGGTGACGATCCCGAGCCACAGGTCGTCGTCGAAACGCAGTTCCTTCCAGGCGCCGGCGAGGTCCCGGAAGTGGTACAGGTCCAGGGAGTTGCGGGCCTCGGGCCGGTCGATGGTGATGAGGAGCGCGTGCTCGACGACCTGGCCGCCGATGGTCGGGTTGCGCTCGACGTGGATGGCCACAGGTCCTCCCGGGGTGCGGGCGCCGGCCCACGATTGGACTGACGCTCGTGTCAGGTTTCTGGCAGGATCGTATCGTGTCGTGGACACCACCACCCCGGGCGGCCTGGGTCGACAAGCTCGCCGTGACCGGGCGCAGCCTGGGCGACGACGGACGCTCCGTCGTCTCGCTCGAACCGGCCGACCTGCTCGCCGCCGCCGAGGCAACCACCGGCCTGGAGGACTGGGGCGACGACTGGTTCCGCACCCCCCTGCAGGTCCTGACCGACGCCATCGAGTCCGAGGCCCGGCTCCACCTGGCGGGGCGACTGCGAGCCCGGACCGAGCTGCAGCGGATCCTCGCGGGTCGACTGCAGCTCGTCGACCTGTGGGAGCGTCACCCCGAGGTGCTCGACACCGCCGTGGACTCCCCGATCTTCGTCACCGGGCTCGGACGCTCCGGCACGACGCTCCTGCACGAGCTGCTGGCACTCGACCCCGCAGCCCGGGCCCCGGCGCTGTGGGAGTTCACCCACCCGGTGCCACCGCCCGAGGCGACGAGTGCGGCGCAGGACCCGCGGATCGCCGTGGCCGACGACGAGATCACGCTGATGGACGAGATGGTTCCGGCGTTCACCGGGATGCACGAGAACCGGGGGTTCCTCCCGACCGAGTGCATCTTCGCGTTCGCCTACCAGTGCTCCACCGACATGTACACCGGCCTCTACGACGTCCCGAGCTACACGATGCACCGGGCCGGGGGCGACCGCGCACCGGAGTACGCCTGGCACCGTCGACTGCTCGCCACCCTGGGCAGCCGCCACCCCGGACAGTGGGTCCTCAAGGCGCCCTCGCACCTCTCGGCGTTGCCGACGCTGTTCGCGGAGTACCCCGACGCCCGGGTGGTCGTGACCCACCGCGACCCGCTCCGGGTCGTCGGATCGCTGACCGACATGATGGCGACGCTGCGGTGGATGCACTCCGACCACGTCGACCACGCAGCGATCGCCGAACTGCTCGGCATGGGTCTGGTGTTCCAGATGGACCACGTGAGCGAGGCCCGGGACTCCGGGGCGGTCCCCGAGGAGCAGGTGTGGGACGTGCGCTACTCCGACCTGGTCGCCGATCCGGTCGCCACGGTCGAGGCGCTCTACGGCGACTGGGATCGCGAGGTGACCCCGGAGTTCCGCGGCCGACTCGAGGCGTACGTCGAACAGCGCCACCGCGGGCATGCGAGTGGTCACGACTACTCCTTCGACGACACCGGACTCGACCGCGAGGCACTCCGGGAACAGCTCCGCAACTACCAGGAGCGCTACGCGGTGGCCTCCGAGGTGTGACGGTGGCGACTCAGTACCGGACCACCCGGGCCTGCGGCAACGGGGCGTCGGTCGCCAGTGCCCAGCGCAGGATCATGTAGCCCTCTCTGCGGCCACCGGTGTCGATCCAGTTGGGGTGGTCCACCCGATCCGGTGACAGCAGCAGCGTCCAGGTGCCGTCCGGTTCGGTCACGGCGGTGCGGTCGTTCAGATGGGTGCGGCGGTGACGGGAGTCGTAGGACTCCATCCAGGGGTTGGTGGTGGTCAGGCCCCAGTACGTGCAGGGCTGCTCCGGGGGACGGACCCTGATCTCGAGGGCCTCACCCGGGTCCAGCCGGAACAAGCCGCCGTGGTAGGTCATGTCGGCGTCCGAGTGCGACCGGAGCTCGGACTCCTGCGACTCGACGTGCGACGAGCCACTCGCTCCCGAGAAGGCGTTCACCGAGGCCGAGGCCCCTCGCCAGATCTCGTCACAGGCCAGGCCCACGAACGCCAGGAACAGCGCGGCGAACTCGAGCGACGGGGCCAGGTCGTCCGCCGTGCACACCGGCGGTGGGACGTCGCCGACCAGTTCGACGCGCAGGTCCGAGGGTCGCTGCACCGTCCGGTCGTGGAAGGTCTCGCGCACCGCCAGCTGTCCGCAGTCCGGGTGCAACGGGACCCAGTGCTCCGCGCCCTCGGGTCGCTCCGGTGCGATCCACACGTCGATCTGCTCACCCGGACCGATGCCGAAGGCGTCGAGGTGGACCTGGTGGACGGTCCCGGTGCGACCGGCGATGGCGCCCTTGCCCACCGGTGTGCCGAAGGTCAGACCGACGTAGGCGGCGTCACCGCGGGTGCCCCGCAGCCGGTAGGTGCGGTCGGCCTGCAGGGCGCAGAACCAGTAGGTGACGTCGGGGTTGTCGACCATCAGCTTGCGGTGTGCCGACTGGCTGACGAACAGCTCGGGGTGCAACGGGTCGTTGCGCTCGACGAACCACTCCTGGGCGAGCGACGCCAGACGGGTCACCCAGCGGTACCCCTCGGCGAGGTCCTCGGGGGTGTGCGGGACCGGTGCGCCGAGCATCCAGTCACGTGCGGTGCGCTGGGCCTCGAGCCAGGACTCGAACGCCGCGGCGAGCCGTTCGGCGTCGCCTGCGGCACCGGACACGTCAGTACGCACCTTCGCCCAGGTTGACCATGATCGTCTTGGTCTCGAGGAAGGCGTCGATGCCCTCGGCGCCGCCCTCACGGCCCAGGCCGGAATGCTTGGTCCCACCGAAGGGCACGTTGGGCATGACCGTGTAACCGTTGACGCCGAAGGTGCCCGACCGGACCGCACGGGCGACCCGGAGTGCCCGGCGGACGTCGTTGGTCTGCACCGACGCCCCCAGCCCGTAGACGGTGGCGTTGGCGAGCTCGACGGCGTGTGCCTCGTCCCGGAACGGGATCACCGAGAGCACCGGGCCGAAGATCTCCTCCTGGGCCACCCGCATGTCGTTGGACACGCCCGTCAGCAGGGTCGGGTTGACGAAGTTGCCGGAGGCCAGGTCGCCACCCGGCCGGTCACCGCCGATGACGAGTTCGGCGCCCTCGGCCACACCGGCCTCGATCAGGCCACAGACCTTGTCGACCTGCCGCTGGTTGATGAGCGCGGCCGAGGTGGTGGCCGGGTCGAAGGGATCGCCGTAGGTGGTCAGGGCCGCCATCGCGGCGGCCCGCTCGACCAGGTCGTCGTGGATCGACTCGTGCACGAGCAACCTGGTGTGGCAGACGCACCCCTGGCCCGACAGGCCCATGGTGACCATGCCCATGGCCACCATGGCCGTGGCGTCCAGGTCCACGTCGGGGAACACGATGTTCGGGCTCTTGCCGCCGAGCTCCAGGCTCACCCGGGCGACACGGTCGGCGGCGGCGTGGAGCATTCGGGTGCCGACCGCACGCGAGCCGGTGAAGCTGATCTTGTCGACCCTGGGGTCGGTGATGAGCGCCTCTCCGGTCGGCTCGGGCGGCCCCGTCACCAGGTTGATGACACCGTCGGGCACCCCGGCCTCGAGCAGCAGCTCGACGAGGCGGACCGAGGTCAGCGACGCGAACTCCGAGGGCTTCAGCACGACGGTGCACCCGGCGGCGAGCGCAGGCGCGACCTTCTGCGCGAACAGCATGACGGGCGCGTTCCACGGGATCACCGCCGCGACCACCCCGACCGGCTCCCGGAGGGTCATGGGCATCCAGGCCGACCCGGTGTAGTCGGGCAGGGTCTGGCCGGCGATCTTGTCGATCCAGCCGGCGTGGTGGTCGAAGACGTCGGCGGCGATGGTCGAGGACAGCTGGTAGACGCTGGTGAACCCGACGGGAACCCCGTTGTCGAGCGTCTGCAGGTGGTTGAGCTCATCGGCGTGGGCGTCGATCAGCGACGCCACCCGCTGGAGCAGCCGCTGGCGGTCACGTGCGGTGAGCGAGGTCCACTCCCCGTCGTCGAAGGCCCTGCGGGCGGCACCCACGGCCTCGGCCACATCGTCCGCCGTGGCCACGGCGATCGTCGTGACCTCCTCGTTGGTGGCCGGGTGGACGTGGGTCCAGGTCTCGCCGTCGCCCCCGTCACGCCAGGTGCCGTCGATCAGGAGTCGACCGGGGCGGACACCGAGTCGTTCGACGTGCGGGAGGATGGTGAGGGTCATGGATGGGACTCTAGCGAGTGCTCAGTCCGCGACGGCCACCGCCGTACCGGCGACCTTGACCTCACCGTCACCGTTGGCGACCTCGATCTCGAGGTCGACCAGGCGACGGCCGTCCTCCTCGCGTTTGTCGGTCACGACGACCTTGGTGGTCAGGACCTCATCCGGCCAGGTCTGCTTGGTGAACCGGACCTTCAGGTTGGTCAGGTTGCCCACGCCGACGTAGTCCGAGATGGCCTTGGCCAGGATCCCGGCGGTGAACATGCCGTGGCCGAACACGCTCGGCAGGCCGGCGGCCTGGGCGGCGACCTCGTCGGTGTGCATCGGGTTGAAGTCGCCGGAGGCCCCGGCGTACGCGACCAGATCGGTCCGGGTCAGCTTGTGGCTGAACTCGGGGGCGGCGTCGCCCACGTTCACCTGATCGAACTGCAGTGCGGCCTCGGCCATCTGTGCTCCCCTGTCTCCGGATCCGGTCTGGACGCCCATGCTACCTGACGCCCGTGTCAGGTCGCATCCGAGGCGGCCAGGTGGCGTCCGGGGAGGCGGTCAGGTGGCGTCCGGGGAGGCGGTCAGGTCGCATCCGAGAAGATCGACGCCATGGCCACCATCTCCTCACCGGCGGCGGCAGGGACGATGAACGGGTCGGTGGCCCGGATCTCGTCGAGGTGGGCGACCACGTCCTCGGGGGTCGGGGCGACGCCCCGGCCGGCGATCCACCCCGGGCCCAGGCCCACGAACGCCCGGGCGATTCGCCCGCCGCCCACGCTGAAGACCTCGTGGGTGGGCTCACAGCCGGAGGACGCCAGGTACGCCACCAGGCCGGACACCTGCTCGGGAGCGAGCAGGCTCGCCATGGCCTCGCCCATGAGCTGCTCGGTGAGGCGGGTCGTGGCGAGCGGGGCGATGACGTTGCTCCGGATGTTGGACTTGGCTCCCTCGATGGCGATCACGCTCGACAGACCGACCAGGCCCATCTTGGCGCCGGCGTAGTTGGCCTGACCGAAGTTGCCGAACAACCCGGCGGCCGAGGTGGTGTGGACGAACCGCCCGTAGCCCTGCTCCTTCATGTGGGCGAACGCCGGACGGCTCACGTAGAACGCGCCCTTCAGGTGCACGTCGATGATGTCGTCGATGTTCTCGGTGGTCATCTTGGCGAAGGACTGGTCGCGCAGGAACCCGGCGTTGTTGACCACCACGTCGACGGTGCCGAACGCCTCGAGGGCGGAGCGCACGATGGACTCCCCACCCTCGGCGGTGCTCACGCTGTCGTGGTTGGCCACCGCCTCGCCGCCGGCGTCGACGATCTCGTCGACCACGCGCTGGGCTGCCGAGGCGTCAGCACCCTCGCCGGCCGCCGTGCCACCCAGGTCGTTCACGACCACCCGTGCACCCCGCTCGGCGAGGAGGAGGGCGTGCGAACGCCCCAGCCCGCCTCCGGCGCCGGTCACGATCGCCACCTGTCCGTCGAACGTCACATCACTCACCGGGTACCTCCGTGATCTCTCCGTGCGAATCAGTCGAGCAGCAGTCCGGCGAGTTGGTCACGGTGCCAGTCCGCGTCGCCGAGCAGGTGGTCGCCGCCGTAGGCGCGGCGCAGGCGCAGGTGCAGGTCGTGCTCCCACGTGTAGCCGATGCCGCCGTGCGCCTGGAGCCCGGTGCGGGCCCAGTGACGGGCCGCACCACCAGCGGCCGCCTTGGCGACGTGAACCGCCGAGGACCGGTCGTCGTCGTCGGCGTCGACGCACATGGCGGCGTAGGCGACCGCCGCCGCGGCCCGCTCCTGGTGCAGCGAGGCGTCGACGAGCTTCCACTGCAGTCCCTGGAACGACCCGACCGGCTTGCCGAACTGCTCACGCTCGGCGACGTAGGCCAACGTGGACTCCTGGAGCCACCGGCCGACGCCCACGAGTTCGGCGGCGAGCCCCACGGTCGCCCGGTCGAGTGCGTCACGGACCGCTCCCGACTCGACCGGGACCGCCGTTCCGGCCGGTACCCGCACCCGCCACAACGGCCGGGTGCGGTCGAGGGCCTCGATGGGTGCGGAGTCCAGGCCGTCGGCGTCGACGACGAGCACCGACGGTCCCGAGCGGAGGAACACCACCCGGTCCACCTGGTCGAGGTGCGGCACGAACCAGCACTCGTCGTGGTCGCCCGGCTCCCAGACGCCCGCTGCGTCAGCGACGGCGACCGTGGCACTGAGCGTGCCCTCGGCCACTGCGTCGGCATCGGGGTGGCCGGCGGCGCGCAGCAGCGGGAGCGCCCAGGACGCCGTGACCCAGAGCGGGCCGGGGGCGAGCACCACACCGGACTCCTCGAGGAACAGGGCCAGGTCGACCAGCGGGCCGTCGCCGAGTGCCGACCACTCGCTCAGGTGGGTCGCGTGGAACGACCGGGCCGTGGCGGGGCCGTCCGGGGTCACGTCGTAGCAGGCATCACGGACCAGCGACGGTGGGCACTCCCTGGTGAACATCGACCGGGCGGTGTCACGCAGGAGCTCCTGCTCGTCGGAGAGCGCGAAGTCAACCACGGGGCAACCCCAGGACCCGGTTGGCGACGATGTTGCGCTGGACCTCCGACGTGCCCCCGCCGATCGTGGCAGCGAGCGACACCTGCCAGGCCGCCTGGAAGCGGCCGCCCTGCGCTGCGAGCTCCGGATCCGTCACCGTGGCGTAGGCGCCCTGCAGGTCCATCCCGAACTCGTTCAGGCGCTGCCGCAGCTCCGAGGCGGCGAGCTTCATGTAGGAGTGCTCCGGGGCCGACGAACCCTGGGCGAACGAGGCGAATCCCTTGTAGCCGAGGGCCCGGATCGACCGGACCTCCTCGTGCAGTTCACCGATCCGACGTCGGACGACCGGATCGGCGGCCAGTCCGCGGTCGCGAACCAGGGTGACCAGCCCGTCGAGCGCACGCTGGGCGTAGCCGACGCCCTCGAGCCACAACCCGCCGCGCTCGTGGGCGAGCGAGCCCATGGTGATGCGCCAGCCGTTGTCGAGTTCACCGACCAGGTTGGAGCGGGGCACGACGGCGTCGACCAGGAACACCTCGGCGAACTCGGCGTTGCCGGTGATGTGGCGCAGGGGCCGGACCTCGACGCCGGGGGTGTCCATGTCGAGGATCAACACCGAGATGCCCTTGTGCTTGGGGGCCGACGGGTCGGTGCGCACGTAGAGGAAGCACCGTTCGGCCCACTCGGCGTAGCTGGTCCAGACCTTCTGTCCGTTGACGACGAACGAGTCGCCGTCGAGCTCGGCCCGGGTCGACAGGCTGCCCAGGTCCGAGCCGGCATCCGGTTCGCTCATCCCGACGCACCAGACGGTGTCGCCACGGATGGCAGCCGGAGCGAGCGCCCGCTGCTCCTCGTTGCCGAACTCGAGCAGCGACGGGCCCACGATGCCGTACCCGCCGAAGTGCACCGAGCGGGGGACGCCCCGGGCGGCGAGTTCCTCCTGGTACACCAGGGTCTGCAGTGGGGTGGCGTTGCGACCGCCGAGCTCGGGCGGGTAGGCCGGGATCATCCACCCGGAGTCGAACAACAGGGCCTGCCAGTCCCGGGCCCAACCCGGGACCTCGTCGGCCTCCTCGCCGATCCAGTCCCGGCCGTCACGCAACTGCTCAGGGGTGTGCTCGTCCAGGAAGGCGGCGATCTCGGCGCGGAACGCCTCGGACTCCGGATCCCACGAGAGCCTCACCGGCGGGACCGCCTCGCACCTGACACGGGCGTCAGGTTAGTCCGTGCGCAACAGGAACGCCGCAGCGAGGGGGCCTCCACCGGCCGCTGCGATGCCGACGCTCGGGTCGCCACCGTCGATGCGGACCTGCCGCTCCCCCGCCTCACCCCAGAGCTGCAGGCACGCCTCGTGCAGGAACCCGAACCCGTGGAGCCGGCCCGCGGACAGCTGGCCGCCGTGCGTGTTGAGCGCAACCGATCCCGGCACGCCCGCCGCCTCCCGGGCGATCCGGGTGCCGCCGTCGACGAACGGACCACCCTCGCCCCGCGCGCAGAACCCGAGCGCCTCGAGCCAGGACAGCGTGATGAAGCTGAAGCCGTCGTAGAGCTCGGCCACGTGGACCTGCTCGGGCGTCAGGTCGGTTCGCTCCCACATCATGGCGGCTGCGTCCCGCAGCGCCATGGTGGTCAGGTCGTCGAACTGGTCCCAGCTCGGGCGACCGCGCAGCGCCGTGCCCAGCGCCTCGATGCGCACGGGCGGTCGACGCAGATCCGCAGCGGCGTCGCCGCGCGAGACGATGACCGCCGTCGAGCCGTCGGCCGGGACGTCACAGTCGTACAGGCAGAGCGGATCCGAGATCATGCGGACCCCGAGGTAGTCGTCCATGGTCATGGGCGTGCGGTAGATGGCCGTCGGGTTGATCTCCGCGTTGCGCCGGGAGTTGAGGGCGATCCACGCCAGCTGCTCGCGGGTGGTGCCGTACCGGTGGAAGTGGAGGTTGGCCATCATCCCGATCCAGTTGGCCGCCGACGGCGCACCGAACGGCAGGGACCACTGCATGAAGCTCGTCGCCCGGTAGCCGCCACCGCCTCCGCCACCGCCACCGCCACCCATGGTCACGCTCGCCCGGCCGGCGTCGCCCTGGGCGGACGCCTCCCACACGGTCCGGAAGCACAGCACGTGGTTGCACAGGCCGGTGGCCACGGCAGCCACGGCGTTGGCGACCGCCCCCAGCTGCCCGGGGAGCTCGAGTCCGCCGGCGAACCAGTTCAGCTCGAGTCGCAGGGCGTCGTGGACCTCGGCGATGCCGACGCCGGAGAACCCCGGCGGGATGTTCATGTTCCCCGGGTACGTGGCCAGGCCGTCGATGTCGGACAGCTGGAGACCGGCGTGCTCGACCGCGGCCAGGCATGCGTCGAGCGTCAGGCCCAGCGGGTCCCGGTAGATGCGTCGACCGATCTGGGACTGGCCGACGCCGGACACCACGGCGCGCCGCTCACCGATCTCGGTCCAGCTCACGGCGTACCACCCTGCGCGCCCCGAGCAACCGGACCACCGGCATCGGGGTCCGGCTCGAAGAATGGCAGCCAGACCGAACCGTCACGGTCCGGGTACTCCTCGAACGTGACCCGGACGCGCTGGTCGAACTCCACGCGGTCCGGTTCGATGCCGACGATGTTGGTCGTGAGGCGCAGGCCCTCCTGGTCGTCGAGCTCGACGATCGCCACCACGTAGGGCGGGTCGAGGCCCGGGTACCAGGGCTGGTGGTTGACCGTGTAGGTCAGGACACGACCGCGGCCGGAGCTGGCCCGGGGAGCCACCTCGGTCGAGAGGCAGGAGGGACACCGCGGCTGGGGCGGGTGGATCCACGTCCCGCAGGCGGCACAGTGCAGGAACCGGAGCTCACCGTGCTCACCACCCCGCCAGAAGTGCTCGTTGTCGGAGGTGACGGCCGGGAGCACCCGGAAGGGCTGGTCCGGCATCGCTCAGTCGGCCTGACGGCCGGCCTCGTAGCCGGCCCGCGCGAACGGGAGCATCTCCCGGGCGGGTACCAGCCCGAAGCTCGGCTGGGTCAGCACGAGCACGCCGAGGACCTCCTGCCAGGAGGCGCCGAACTCCGCGGCGAGCTGGGCGTGGCGCTGCACACCCGGTCCGGACCGGAGCACGACGGTGCACGCGAGCCGGACGAGCTCGTGGGTGCGGCGGTCCAGGCCCGGCAGGTCGTCGAGTGCCGACAGGTACGCCGAGAGGCCGGCCGCAGCGGCCGGGAAGGCCTCCTGGATGGACGGCAGTTCGTCGCGGAAGTCGCTCACCTCGTCCACCCTAGGACCGCCCACCATCCGACCGTGCCGTGTCCTGGCTGAGCCCCTTGGGCATGACCATGCCGACCGGCTGCAGGTGCTGGCCGAGCATCGAGTCGAACTCCTCCGCCACCGACGCCACGTCCCAGCCGCCGTCCCGGTGCATCCAGGCGATCTGCCGGGGGTGCTGGAACAGCGTGTAGCTGAACTCGGTGCGGCCGAACACCTGACCGTTGACGTGGCCGGCCTGCTCCGAGGCGAGGAAGGTCACGAGCGGTGCGTTGAGGGACGGGTCGAGGGTCGGCGGCACCTCGACCTCCTCGCCGTCGTCGCTCAGGTTCGCCGTCATGCGGGTGATTCCCGCAGGGGCGAGGGCGTTCACCGTGATGCCCGACCGGGCCAGTTCGAGCGCCCAGACGAAGGTGAGACCCATGATCCCCGCCTTGGCGGCTCCGTAGTTGCTCTGGCCGAAGTTGCCGCGCAGCCCGGCCGAGGACGTGATGTTGACCACACGGCCGTAGCCCGCCTCCTTCATGATCGGCGCCGCGTGGCGCGTGACGTTGAACGTGCCCTTGAGGTGGGTGGCGATCACGGCGTCGAAATCGGACTCCTCCATCTTGACGAGCGTGCGGTCACGGACGATGCCGGCGTTGTTGACCACGATGTCGACCTGGCCGAACGTGTCGACGGCGGCCGCCACGATGCGGCCCGCACCCTCGAAGTCGGCGACCGACTCACGTGCGGCCACGGCCCGGCCGCCAGCCGCCTCGATCTCGGCGACCACCGAGCCCGCCGGGTCCTCGCCCGTGCCCTCTCCCCGGAGCGAGACACCGACGTCGTTGACGACGACGGCCGCGCCCTCCCGGGCCAGGCTGAGGGCGAACTCCCGACCGAGGCCCCGGCCGGACCCCGTGACCACTGCGACACGTCCGTTGAGGATTCCCATGACGGCGCACACTAACCTGACACGCACGTCAGATCCGTCGCCCGAGACGGATCGTGGCCGGGGGAACGAGCGGGGAGAACGAGGAGGACACCGTGGCACTCACCGAACTGCAGGGGCAGGAACTCGGCAGCCAGACCATCGTGATCGAGCAGGGTCCGGTGCGGGCCTTCGCCAAGTCGGTCAAGGACGATCCGGACCGCTACACGGGCGTGGGGGCTCCCACCCCACCGACGTGGCCGTTCGTCATGAGCTACTGGGGCTCGATGGGCCAGGGTGGCGCCGCCGGCCTGCCGATCGACCGGCTGCGCGGGCCGGGGCGCATGATCCTCCACGGTGAGCAGGAGTTCGACTTCGTCCGGCCGCCGCAGGTCGGCGAGACGCTGACCGGCACGGGCCGGATCTCCGAGGTGTACGAGCGGGACACGTCCTCGGCGACCATGGAGTTCTACGTGCGGGAGACCGAGTGGCGCGACACCTCGGGTGAGATCGTGTGCACCGACCGCTTCACGCTGATCGTCCGGGCCAAGAAGGGCTGAGCCGTGGCCGACGCCGTGGGCCGGGACCCGTTCGCCGAGGACGACGACCAGCAGGCGCTGCGCGAGCTCGCCCGCGACGTCACCGCCCGCGAGGTGCTCCCCCGTGCCGCACACGGCGACGAGACCGGCGACCCGCCCCGGGTGGCGGCCAAGGCGCTCGCCGAGGCCGACCTGCTGAGGGTCACGATCGGTGAGGAGTGGGGCGGGTTCGGCTACGGCGACGTCGAGGCGTCCATCGTGCTCGAGGAGGTCGCCCGGGCCGACGTCTCCACGGCGATCTGGTGCCAGCTCACCTACAACGGCCCGCCCCGCGGGATCGAGCACCTGGGACCACCGGCCATGCGCGAGCGGTGGCTGCCTGCCGTGGCGAACGGCGAGGCACTGCTGTCGATCGGGATCACCGAGCCGGACGCCGGCTCCGCCGTGCACGAGATGCGGACCGCGCTGCGGGCCGACGGGTCCGGGTACCGGCTGAACGGCTACAAGAACTACTCCACGCTCGGCCACGTGGCCGACGGCTTCCTGGTGTGGTGCCGCTGGCCGGGTGGTGAGGGGGCCCGGGGCATCGGTGCCGTGGTCGTTCCCGCGGATCGACCCGGGGTGTCGCTCACCGGCGTGCACTCGTCCATGGGCGTGCACGCCGCCACCGAGGCCGAGGTGGCGTTCGACGACGTCGAGATCACCCCGGACGACATCCTGATCGCCGGCGACCCCCGGTCGACCGAACCGTTCAAGCTGCTGCTGGCCCACCTGAACCACGAACGGTGCGGTAACGCGTCCATGTGCATCGGTGCCGCACAGGGCGCGCTCGAGTACGCGGTGCGCTACCTGAACGAACGTGTCATCGGCGGCGAGGCACTCGCCACCCGCCAGGGCCTGCAGTGGAAGCTCGCCGACATGGCGATCGAACTCGAGTCGGCCCGGCTGCTCCTCCGACGGGCCGTGCACCTGGCGGGTCCGGGCGGCACGCCCCCGGCGCTCGAGACGGCCATGGCCAAGGCGGCCGCCAACCGGGCCGCCAAGTTCGTCTGCGACGAGGCGATGCAGGTCCTCGGGGGCTACGGGTACTCGCGTGAGTACCCGCTCGAGCGCGCCTACCGCGACATCCGCGGACTGTGCATCGGCGCGGGAACCATCGAGGCGCAGCTCAACTACGTCGGGTCCAACGTGGTCCGCGGCCGGACCACCACCTCCCCGGCGTGGATCGAACAGCGATTCTGAGCCGGGACCGTGGCTGAGCGGCTCGAGCCGACCTGGCCGCACGCCCTGGGCCCGACCACCGGCCGCATCAGCGACCTCGAGCCGGACGACCCGCGCATCGCCCGGCTCGCCGGCGGGCTCGCCCGCTCGGGGGTCGGCCGCGGCGACCTGGTGGCGTGGCAGCTGCCCAACGGTGAGCCGGCCGCGCTGGCCCTGTGGGCGTGCTGGCGACTGGGGGCGGTCGCTGCGCCGATCCACCACCGCGCCACCGCCGCCGAGGTCGACCGGATGCTCGGCGCCCTGCCGGCGGCGACGGTGCTCGACGACGGGTGGATCGGTCGGCTCGTCGAGGAGTCGCCACCGCACCCGGGAGGGCCGGTGGCACCGGACGAGCCGGCGCTCGTCCTGCACACATCCGGGTCCTCCGGGACCCCCAAGGGCGTCGTGCACACGCACGCCGGCCTGGCGCACAAGGCCCGCTCGATGGTGCGCATCCACGGACTCCACGCCCGGGACGTCGTGCTGATGCCGGCACCGCTCGGACACGTGTCCGGGGTGCTGAACGGGGTCCTCGTCCCTGCGGCGGCGCAGATGCGAGCGGTGCTGCTCCCACGGTGGGACCCGGACGAGGCGCTCGCGATCATCGAGGCCGAACGGGTCTCGTTCATGGTCGGCCCACCGACGTTCTTCACCGGTCTCCGCGACGCATCCGGGTGGGCGCCCGAGCGGGTCGCCTCGCTGCGGATCGTGTCCGCCGGCGGCGCCGGGGTGACGCCGGCGTTCTGCGAGCGGACCGCCGGGGAGTTCGGCGCCACCGTGAAGCGCAGCTACGGCTCGACCGAGGCGCCCACCGTGGCCACCAACCACGCGACCGACGACGCCCGACTCGGCTGGCACACCGACGGCCGCGCCGTCGACGGCGTGTCGTTCCGGATCGGGGACGCGGGTGGACTCGAGGTGCAGGGACCGGAGCTGTTCGTGGGCTACACCGACGCGGCGCGCACGGCCGAGGCGATCACCGACGACGGCTGGTTCCGTACCGGCGACACCGCCGAACTGGGCGACGACGGCCGGGTGACCATCACGGGTCGCCTGAGCGAGGTGATCATCCGCGGTGGCGAGAACATCTCGCCCGCCGAGGTCGAGGCCGTCCTCGAGGCCCACCCCGGGGTCCGTGCCGCGGTGGCGGTGGGAGTGCCCGACGAACGGCTCGGTGAACGGACCGCGGCGGTGGTCGTCCCCGTGCCCGGAGCCACGCCGAACCTCGAGGACCTGACGGCGTGGTGCGACACCCGGGGTCTCGCCCGCTACAAGTGGCCGGAACGACTCGAGGTCGTCGAGGCCCTGCCGGTGCTGCCCTCGGGCAAGGCCGACCGGGCCGCCCTGCGGGACCGGCTCACCCGCTAGCGCAGGAAGAACCCCTGCGGGTCCCAGGTCCGCAGCGAGCGGAGCTCAGCGGGCGTGGGAGGTGCCAGTTCGGCCACGTCCTCCGCCACCTCCGCGTCCCACGCCAGTCGGGACCGGAGCACGTCGAGCGCACCGGGGACGACGGCCGTGACCGCGAACCCCCCGTCTCGTCGCTCGAGGACGCCGAGGTCGGTGGCGATCGCCACCACCCGGCCGCCCGGTGAGGTCACGTACTCGCAGCGCTCGACGGTCCGTCGGTCGGTGAGGGTCGTGACGACGACGACCTCGTCGGCGGTCGACGCCACGTCGTTGCCGCCGCCCGAGCCGACCAGGAACGTCCGGCCGGGCACCACCGTCGAGTTGATGTTGCCGGCGGCGTCGACCTGCGCCGCACCCAGACAGGCGAGCGCCACCGTGCCCGGTCCCGGGACGAGTGCGCCCAGCACCCACGACGCGTCGTGCAGTGCCGTCGAGGACGGGAAGGCCCGGTGGTTGAACACGAACGGGTCGGCGGGTGTCGGCGTGTAGCCGAGCAGGCCCAGCTCTGCGGTGAGCACCGCGTCGGCCCCCCGGTCACGGGCCTGTTCCACCCCCAGCCAGGTCGCCAGGTTGGCGACCCCGGCACCGGCGAGCACCACGTCCGCGCGGGTCGCCAGGATCCGGTCGGCCAGCACCCGGGCACCGTGGACCGCGGCGTGCTCCCAGTCGTTGGGGTCCGGGGCCAGGTCGGGCGGGTGCGCCCGGGCGTCGGCCCGCCACGACTCCCGGTCGGCGCGGGCCCGCAGCGCCGCCACCCGATCCGGGCCGAGCCGGTCCAGGTAGGCCGCCTGGTCCTCGGGCTCGAGCACCCAGTGTCGTATCCACTCGTCGAACCCGTCGTCGTCGAGCCGGCTGGCGGTCCTGGCCTCGGCCCAGAACCCGACGTCCTCGGCGTAGGGCACCGCCGGGGTGAAGGTCCCCGAGAGCCCGCCGGGATGCGCACCCATCGGGCACTCGGCCACCGCCAGGGTCCGGTGACCGGGCACCACGACCAGGTGGGACCACGGGGTGATGTCGTCGACCACCAGCTCGGCGGTGGCGACGACACCGCGCCGGGCGGCGAGAGCGCCCCACACGCCCTCGAGCAACGGCGGGTGCAGCGCCAGGTTGCCGGCACAGTCGGCGACCGCCGCGTGCACGATCGCCACGTCCGGGGCGGCGGCCCGGACCAGCCCCACCTCCCCGAACGGCGTGTCGAGCAGCACGTAGCCGTCGTTGTCGGCCATGGAGGAACCGGCCAGCGAGGAGGTGGTGAGCGCGGGCAGGCCCCGGGCGGCCGCCTCGAGCCGCTGGGCGAAGGTGAGGAACGACCAGTGCTCGACCTCGACCTCACCCGAGAGGTAGGCGCGCCCGAATCGGGGGTTGGGCGTGAAGTTGGGGAAGACGTCACCCGAGTAGCCCGTCACGACCCGCCGGACCAGGCCGCCGCGGAAGAACAACGTGCCCAGACTCGACAGCGAGAGCATGTCGAGCGTCCAACCCGGATCCCGGCCCCACCACTGCCGGACGAGCTCTCGCACCGCCGCCGACCAGCGCGTGTGCGAGCAGACCACGTGCACCGTGTCCCCCGCCCGGACGTGTCCGACGACGTCGGTGAGGCCCACCACCTTGGAAGCGGCACCCATCGGGAACTGACACTAACGTCAGGTCGCCATGGCCGGGTACACCGAGAACTACCGCGACCTCACCGACCGGCCGGCGGTCCGACACGGACCGGTGACCCTGACCTACGGAGACCTGCACCGGCGGGCGTCCCGGCTGGCGTCGGTGCTCCGGTCGGACGGACTCTCCCCCGGTGGGCGGCTCGCCGTCATGCTGCCCAACCGGATCGAGTTCCTCGAGTGCCTCGCCGCCTCGGCCAAGGTCGAGTGCTCGGCCCTCTCGGTCAACTGGCACCTGGCCCCCGGTGAGCTCGCCTACGTGCTGGCCGACTCCGGCTCGGGTGCGCTCGTCGCCGACGCCGCCCTGCGCGACGTGGTCGAGGCGGCCGACCCGGCCTGCCCGGTGCTGTACGTGGACGACCCGGGTGCACACGGCTACGAGGCGCGCCTCGCCGGGGGCGAGGACGACCTGCCCACCCCGTGGCCCTGCTCCTGGCCCGTCATCTACACCTCGGGCACCACCGGCCGACCCAAGGGGGTCGTCCACGGTGCACTCGCCGACCCCGAGGTCCTCCGCGCCACCCAGGAGGCACTCGTCGCGTTGTGGGGGTACACCCCGGACGACGTCCACCTGGTGGCCGGTCCCCTCTACCACGCCGGCCCACAGGGGTACGCCGCGCTCACCCTCTACTCGGGCGGCACCGTCGAGCTCACCGGCGGCTGGGACGCGCGTGAGTTCCTGCGGTTGGTGGAGGAGCGCCGGGTGACCACCACCTTCCTGACCCCGGCGCACTTCATCCGCCTGCTCGAGGTGCCCGTCGCCGAGCGGTCGCGGTTCGACGTCGGCTCCCTGCGCCACGTGATCCACGCCGGAGCGCCGTGTCCGGTCGGGGTCAAGCGCCAGATCCTGGAGTGGTGGGCGCACACCGAGGTCTGGGAGCTCTACGGCATGAGCGAGGGCGGCGCGACCCGCGTGTCGCCGACGGAGTGGCTCGAGCGCCCCGGGACGGTCGGACGCCCGTGGCCGGGCACCGAGGTGCGCATCCTCGACCCGTCGACGCTCGAGCCGCTGCCCCCCTGCGAGGACGGCCTCATCTACGTCCGTCCGCCACGCGGCCGGTTCCACTACCACGATGATCCCGACAAGACCGACGACGCGTGGCACGGCGACGCCTTCACCGTCGGCGACGTCGGACACCTCGACGACGACGGCTGGCTCTACCTGACCGACCGAGCCGCGGACCTGGTCATCAAGGGCGGCGTGAACGTCTACCCGCGCACCGTCGAGGACGTCCTCCACGACCACCCCGACGTGGTCGACTGCGCCGTGTTCGGGGTGCCGCACGACCGTGACGGCGAGCACCTGCACGCCGTGGTCGAGCTCCGCGGCGAACGGGACGCCGAGGTGGTGGTCGCGGAACTCCAGGAGCTGTGCCGCGAGCGACTCGATGCGTGGTCGTGCCCGTCGAGCGTCGAGGTCGTCGACGAGCTCCCCCGCGACCCGAACGGCAAGGTCCTCAAGCGGCACCTGCGCGAGCCCCACTGGGCCGACACCGAGCGACGGATCTGACGGCCGTGACCGATCCCGCCCCGCCCCTGAGCGACGGACTGTTCCGCGCCGGACCCGGAGCCGCCGACGACGGGACCATCACCCTGGTCGGTGGACGGTCGGCCAGTGGCGGCCGTCTGCACTTCCCCCGCTCCCCGGTGTGCCCGTGGACCGGCGCCGACGACGTCGAGGACGCCGACCTGCCCCGGACCGGGCGACTGTGGGCGTGGACCACCGTGACCGCCGCTCCGCCGGGGTACTCCGGCCCCGTGCCCTACGGCTTCGGGGTGGTCGAGTTCGACGACGCAGACGGGGTGCTCCGGGTGGTCGGCCGGCTCACCGTCGCCGACGCAGCCGCACTCCGGTTCGGCGAGCCGATGGTGGTCGTTGCCGTGGAGCTCCCGACCGAGCGCGGACCGGTCACCACCTGGGCGTTCGCCCCCGACGGAACGGACCGTCCGTGACCGCCGTTGCCGTCGCCGGCGTCGGGATCCACCCGTTCGGCCGCCACGGCGAGCTGACCGCCACCGCCATGGGGGCCGCGGCGCTGCGCGACGCCATGGCCGAGGCGTCGGTGGGTCGGGGTGGGTTCCAGGCCGCGTTCTGCGCGACGGCCTACGGCGGGGTCGCCGCAGGGCACCGGGTGCTGGGCGCGCTCGGGCTGACCGGGGTCCCGATCGTCGACGTCGAGGCCGGGTGCGCCTCGGGTGGTGCGGCGTTGGCGCTCGCCGCCGGGGCGATCCGGGCAGGGCAGTACGACACGGTGCTGGTGGTGGGGATCGAGAAGATGCCCAAGGGCGTCATCCGGTCGTCGTTCTTCCCGCAGTGGATGGAGGAGGGCGGCCTCGCCGCCACGCCGGCGTACTTCGCGCTGCGGGCGCAGCGGCTGCTGCGCGAGCAGGACGTCACGGTCGACGACCTGGCTGCGGTGGTGGTGAAGAACCGCGCCCACGGAGTCCACAACCCCGACGCCATGTTCACCTCGGCCGTGACCGCGGAGCAGGTCCTCGGCTCCCGCGTCGTGAGCCCTCCGCTGCACCTGTGGATGCTGTGCTCCCCCAACGAGGGTGCCGCCGCCGTGGTGCTCCGCCGGGCGGACCTGGCGGGCCCCGGCGCCGTGCGGTTGGACGCAGCTGCGCTGCGCAGCCACCTGCCCGGATCGGTCCTGGACGAGTCCACCCCGCTGTCGGGTGTCGAGGACCAGAGGATCACCCCGCCGACGCAGTTGGCTGCCACCGACGCCTACGAGGCGGCCGGACTCGGACCCGGAGACGTCGACGTGGTCGAGTGCCAGGACACCGACGCCGCCCGGGAGCTCATCAGCTGGGTCGAACTGGGTCTGTGCCCACCGGGCGGACAGTCGGCCGTGCTCGCATCGGGTGGGGCGTCGATCGGCGGGACGCTGCCGATCAACCCCTCGGGGGGACTGTTGTCCAAGGGTGAGCCGCTCGGCGCATCGGCGCTCGGACAGGTCGTCGAACTCGTCCGCCAGCTCCGGGGACAGGCCGGCGCCCGCCAGGTCGACGGCGCCAGGGTCGGCCTGGCGCACACGATCGGCCGGGGCGCGAACGCCTCGGTGGCGCTGCTCACCACGTGAACCGGCGGGGCCACCGGCTGGGGTGACTGACACGGGCGTCAGGTACTGTGTCGCCCGTGGTGCGTGCACGAGCCCTCGACGTGTCGATCGCCGCCGTCGGCGTGGCGGCCCCCGAGTGGCGGGTCCCCGTCGCATCGATCGACGCGGCCTGGGGTCGCTCCCCCGGCCGCGGAACCCTCGCCGTGTGCAGATCCGACGAGGATCCACTCACCCTCGCGTGGGCCGCTGCGGACCGGGCGGTCGCCGCCGCCGGAGTCGCACCATCCGGCATCGACGGGATGTGGTGGGGCTGCACCCGGCCGCCCTTCGCCGAGGGGCCGAGCTGGTCGACGCTCGCCGCGACCCTGCACCTCGCGCCCGAGGCCGACGGCGCGCTCCTGTCGGGGTCCACCCACGCCGGTCTCGACGCCCTGCTCGCTGCGGCCGACGCCGTGGCGGCCGGTCGCGTCGACACCGCGCTCGTGGTCACCTCGGACGCGCTCCTGCCGGCGACCGGCACCGGCCACGAGACCTCGGCCGGGGCCGGCGCCGCTGCGTTGCTGCTCCGGCGCGACGGCGGCCCAGCCCGGCTGGTGCACACCGCCCACCGCTGGGAACCCCGGCTCGACCGCTACCGGGGCGACCGCGAGCCCGAGACACGGGAGACCTACGACGGCCGCCTGTTCCGGGAGCAGGCCTACCTGCCCATGCTCGGCGCCGTGGGCGACGCCCTGCTCGTCGACGCGACGGACGCCGGGCGCTGGTCGCTCCCCGACCCGGACGGTCGGCTCGCCCGGGCACTCGCCAAGCGCTTGCGGGCCGGCACGACCTCGGCCCAGGACGTCGCGGCAGCCGACCGCACCCGACTCGGTGACCTCGGCAGCGCCGCGACGCTCGTCGGCGCCGCCGCAGCACTCGGCAGCCCCGGTCCGCTGCACCTGCTCGGCGTGGGCGGTGGTCGGGCGACGGGGTGCACCGTGATCGTCGACGCCCCGGTGCCGGGGGCCGAGCGGGTCACTGCGGACCTGTCCGGCGGCGAGGAGGTCGCCTACACCCGGGTGCTCCGGTCCCGCGGGGTGCTGCGCCCCACCGGCGAGTCGGTCGAGATGGCCGTGCCGCCCGGGAGCGCCATGTTCGGACGGGGCGCCGGCGAGATGCTGGGACTGCTCGCCGCCCGCTGCGTCGACTGCGGGACGATGAACACTCCGCCCGACGTGCACCCCACCTGCATCTCGTGCGGGTCCACGAAGTTCGACGTGGTGCCGCTCGGCCGGACCGGCACGGTGCAGACGTTCGTGGTCAACCGCACCATGCCGTCACCGTTCGAGGCTCCCCTGCCGCTCGTGGTCGTGGACCTCGACGACGGCGGGCGGATCCAGCTCCAGGGCGGCGACGACGGTGCCGAGCTGTCCATCGGCGCCCCGGTCGACCTGGTGCTGCGCAGGTACGCCGTGGAGCGCGGGGTGCCGGTCTACGGCTGGAAGGTCCTGACCCGCCGGCCGGTGGCCGGGACCGACGAGGAGGTCACGTCGTGAGCTGGAACCGGGTGGCCGTGGTCGGCGCCGGCCTCATCCACATGGGCGAACTGTTCGACCAGTCCTACGAGCAGATGGCGCGGGGCGCGTTCGACGCCGCGGTCGACTCGGTCGACCACGGGTTCGACCCGACGGCGATCGACGCCGTGTTCGTCGCCACCCAGCGGGGGACGCTGTGGGGCCAGGAGGGCATCGGCGGCAACACCATCCCGTCGGCCATCGGCCTCGCCGGGGTCGCCTGCACCCGGGTCGAGAACGCGTGTCCGACCGGGTCCGACGCCTTCCGGGTGGGATGCATGGCCGTCGCCTCGGGCGTCCACGACGTCGTGCTCGTGATCGGGGTCGAGAAGATGCGCGACAAGTCCTCCGACGAGGGCCTGCTCGCGCGGGCGGCCGCCGGGCACCCCGTCTACACCAGGGGTGAGTCGGCACCGGTGCTGTTCGCCCCGTTCGCGACCCGGCACATGCACGAGTTCGGCACGACCCGCGAGATGCTGGCCTCGGTGGCGGTCAAGAACCACCACAACGGCGTGCTCGACCCGTACGCGCACTTCCGCAACGAGGTCACCATCGAGCAGGTCCTCGCCGCGCCGCCGGTGTGCTCACCACTGCACCTGCTCGACTGCTGCCCGCAGACCGACGGCGCGGCGGCGATCATCATCACCGCTCCCGAACGGGCGGCGGACTTCACCGACCGGCCCGTGTTCGTGGCGGGCTTCGGCGTGGCCACCGACCACCCGTACCTGCACGAGAAGTCGACCTACGTCGGACTCCCGGCGACGGTCGAGGCGTCCCGCCGGGCCTACGAGATGGCAGGCATCTCACCGGCCGACGTCGACGTCGCCGAGGTCCACGACTGCTTCACGATCACCGAGATCCTGGACATCGAGGACCTGGGGTTCGTCGAGAAGGGCCGGGGCGGGGTGGCGTCGCTCGAGGGTGAGACGGTGCTCGACGGGAGGATCCCGGTCAACCCGTCCGGCGGCCTGCTCGCCAAGGGGCACCCGATCGGCGCCACCGGGATCGCCCAGCTCACCGAGTGCTGGTGGCAGCTCCGGGGCCAGGCCGACGAACGACAGGTGGCGATCCGCAACGGGTTCGCACTGCAGCACAACGTGGGGGGACGCGGGTCCGGCGTCTCGGTGGTGAACATCCTCACCACCAACGCGTCGTGATCCGCTTCGACGTCGGCGACGACCACGTCGGCCGCATCACCCTGGACCGGCCCGACGCCGCCAACGCCCTCACGGTCGAGATGCGCGACGAGATCGTCGAGCGGGTGCGCGAGTGCCGGGAGCGTGACGATGTCCGCGCCGTGCTGCTGACGGCCACCGGCGAGTCGTTCTGCTCGGGCATGGACCTGCGGGGCTCCACCGTTGCGAAGGCGGGAACCGAGGACTTCGACCCCCGCTCCACCTCGCAGGCGCTCCGGGTCGGCGTGCAGACGTTCATCCGGGAGCTGTGGGAACTCGACAAGCCGACCGTGGCCGCCGTGCAGGGCGCGGCCGTCGGACCCGGGGCGCACCTGGCCCTGGCGTGCGACTTCGTGCTGACCTGCGACCGCACCACCTTCATGTGGAGCTTCGCCCGGTGGGGGCTCGTCGTCGACGCGGGCGGTGCGTACCTGCTCCCCCGGCTGGTCGGTCTGCCGCGTGCCAAGGCGATGGTCATGCTCGGCGAGCGGGTGTCCGGCACCGAGGCGGTCGACCTGGGACTCGCCTACCGCCACGTCGGGATGGCCGACACCATGGCGACGACCGCCGACGAGCTCGCCGTGCAACTCGCCGCCGGTCCGACCCGCTCGCTGGGCCTGTCCAAGGCACTGCTCAACCGGTCGTTCGAGACCTCACTCCCCGACAGCCTGGAGCTCGAGGGTCACTTCCAGTCGCTCGCCACCGCGTCGGCCGACCTGGTCGAGGGCATGGCGGCGTTCCGGGAGAAGCGACCGCCCGACTTCACCGGCCACTGACCGGTGCCGTGGCGCACCGCCGCCGAGGTGGCGGCACCACCGCTGTGACACCATCGTCGGAGTGAGCGGGACCGACCACCACCGTCCCGACGTCCAGGGCCTCCGGGCCGTGGCAGTGCTCGCTGTGGTGGCATTCCACGTCGGCGACAGTCCGATCGCCCGCAACCGGGGCGTGGGCGGGGTCGAACTGCTCCCCGGCGGGTTCACCGGAGTCGACGTCTTCTTCGTCATCTCCGGGTTCGTGATCACGGCGCTCCTGCTGCGCCGTGCCGACCGGGACGGGGGTGTGGCCCTGCGGGACTTCGCCGCTCGCCGGGTCCGACGGATCCTGCCGGCGCTCGCTCTGATGTCGGTGGTCGTGCTGGCGCTCGGCATCGTCGTCCTCGACCCGTTCGGGGCGCAGCAGTTCGCAGCCCGGACATCGATGGCCGCGGCCCTGCTCGGTGCCAACGTCTACCTGTACCGCCACACCGGCTACTTCGACTCATCGGCGGCCGCCAACCCGTTCCTGCACACCTGGTCGCTGTCGGTCGAGGAGCAGACGTACCTGCTCCTGCCACTCGGCGTCGCACTCGCCGCCGCGGTCGCGCTCCGACGGCGTCGGTCGACGGCGTGGTGCGTCGGAGCGGGTGCAGTCGCCGTCGCCGCGACCTCGTTCGCGCTCGCGGTCGCGCTCAGCGCCGGTTGGGGAACATCGGTGGTCCAGGCGCCGGAGCGCCTGTCCTTCCTGGCCGCACCGACCCGGTGGTGGGAGTTCGCGGCGGGAGCGCTGGTGGCTGCGTGGGCGTCGCACCCGCGGCAGCTCCCCCGTCGGGTCGCCGCAGTGCTCGGGATCGCCGGGCTGGTGGCCATCGTCGGCGGTGCCCTCCGACTGGGACCCGGAACACCCTGGCCCTCGCTGTGGACACTCGTGCCGGTACTGGGAACGGTCGGCGTCCTGGTGGCCGGGGCGACGACCAACCCCGCCGGTCAGCTCCTGTCGAGTCGACCCCTCGGGTGGATCGGCGACCGCTCGTACGCCTGGTACCTGTGGCACTGGCCCTGCATCGTGCTCGCCGCCGCCATCTGGCCCAGCCTGGCGTGGATCCCCGCCGTTGCCGCCGTCGCGTCGCTGCTGCCGGCGGCCGCGTCGTACCGCTGGGTGGAGCAACCGCTTCGACACGACTCCTCGATCGTCGGACGGCGGGCGGCGCTCCTGGGAGCCGTGTGCACCGGGGCGGTCCTGCTCGTCGGGCTGATCGTGCTCACCGGGGCCGACCGGGGCTGGGGACTGCGCGAGGAGGACGGCTGGTACGACCGACCCGAGGGACGCAACGTCGGATGCCTCCAGCTCAACCGGGATCTGCGCGCCGACTGGCCCGAGACCGCATGCACGTCTCCCCCGCCTCCCGGAGGCGCCGGTACGGTGCTGGTGCTCGGTGATGCGCAGGCGAGCGGCGTCACCCCGGCCGTGATCGATGCAGCGGCGTCGCTCGGGCTCGGGACCACCGAGTGGAACCGCGCAGGATGCCCGTTCCTGGCGCGGGCACCGCTCGACGCACCGGGATGCGGCGACTGGCAGGTGCAGGCGTGGTCACTGGTCGAACGGCTGCGCCCAGCGGCCGTGGTGCTCGCCGCCGACGAGTCCGCCTACACGGGTGTCGCCGGCTCCGGGGAGTTGCTGGGTGACGCGGACGGGAACGCACCGGCGACGGATGCAGACGCAGCCGCCAACTGGGCTGGGGCGCTGGCAGCGACGCTCGACAGGCTCGACGCACTCGGCATCCCCGCAGTCGTGGTCGGCGGTGCACCGGATCTCGGCCCGACGTTCCCTCGGGACGTGCAGTCGCTGCTCCGACCCCATCCACCTGTCCCACAGGTCGACCTCACAGCAGCGCAACGGCGTCGCAGCAGCGTGTGGGAGCAGCAGGAGCAGACGGTCCGGGATCACCCGACGGCGACGCTGGTCGACCCGCTGCCGGTGCTGTGCGACCCCGTGTGCCGGGGGGTCGTCGACGGCGTGTGGCGATTCCACGAGCGCAATGAACTCACCAACGCCGGGAGCCGACTGCTGACGGACGAACTCCGGACGGCACTCGGCCGACTGACCGGCCGCTGAGTCACCCCTCGATCGTCAGGGCGTCCTCCGGGCAGGACGCCACCGCCAGACGGGCCGCCGCCTCCAACTCGGCCGGCGGTTCGGTGAGCAGCACCACGCAGTGTCCCAGGTCGTCGGCATCGAACACCTGCGGGGCCAGGGCGTAGCACCGTCCGTGACCGACGCAGGCCTGCTCGTCGAACACGATCCGCATCACTCCACCGCCTCGGCGACCACCGGGTCGAACACGAGTGGGAGCGACACGATCTCCCGGATTCCCGGTGAGTACTCCAGGTGCGCCCCCTCGGCGACGGTGTAGTCGGGGATCCGGCGGTGCCACTCCTCGAGTGCGACACGGAGTTCGAGGCGCGCGAGGTGCGAGCCGAGACAGCGGTGCGGACCACCCCCGAACGCCAGGTGCCGGTTGACCTCACGGGTGGCATCGAACTCCGAGGCGTCCTCGCCGAACTCGGACGGATCGGTGTCCGCGGAGCCGAGCATCAACATGACGGTGTCACCGACCTCGAACTGGTGCCCGTGCAACTCGACCGGCTGGGCCACCGCCCGCAGGATCTGCATGACCGGGGTGTGGAAGCGGAGCATCTCCTCCACGGCCGCCGGCACGATGGACGGGTCGTCCGCGATGAGCGCCCGCTGCACCGGGTCCTGGGCCAGGTGGGCCAGCGAGCAGTCCAGGGTCGAGGTCACCGTGTCCAGTCCGCCGAGGATGAACAGGTAGCAGATGTCGAGCATCTCCTCCTTGGACATCGTGCGGCCGTCGACCTCGGAGGTGAGGAACCGGGTGAGCAGATCGGTGCCGGTGCCGCCGCGCCGCTGCTCGATGGCGTCCTCGAAGTACGCGTACAGCGCCGCTCCGGTGGCCCGCCGGACCCTGGCGTCCTCCTCGGGATCACCCGTGTTGGGCCGGATGATGTTGTCCTTGAACTCGAGGAGTTGCTGGAGGTGCTCGAGAGGGAGGCCGCACATGCTCAGGAAGACGATGCACGGGAGCGGCACGGTGAACTCGGCGTGGGCGTCCACGGTGCCCCGGCCCACGAAGCCATCGAGGATCTCGTTGACGACCGACCGGAGCTCGTCCTCGAGCGGGGCCACCTCGTGCGGGCCGATGGTCGGATCGATCACCCGGCGGTACTTCGCGTGCTCGGGCGGGTCGATCTGCAGCGGGATGAGCGGCCGGTCCTGGCCGATGTCGACGGCAACGAAGTCCGAGCTGAAGATCTCCGGGTGCTTGAGGGCCCAGCGGACGTCCTCGTACCGGCTGATGATCCAGGTCCCCCGTCCGAAGCCCTCGAACATCGCCACCGGCAGGTGGTCCCGCAGCCGCTCGTAGAACGGGATCGGGTTGGCTGCGACCTCGGGCAGGTACGGGTTCGCCTCGCCCGTGTCCGGGTTGACGGCGGCTCCGGGATCCATCGTGACCTCCCCGGGGGACCCTGCGTCCCCGCGAGCGACACTCTATGACACGCGTGTCAGGTCGGTGGGCCGAGCACCTGGCGCAGCTGCCCGCCCGTTCAGGTGTCGTCCCGGTCAGATGCCATGCAGGAGACCCCCCCCGATGGAACCGAACCTGAGGCGTGGGCGTAACAGGACTCGAACCTGTGACCTCTGCCGTGTGAAGGCAGCGCTCTAGCCGTCTGAGCTATACGCCCGGTAGCCGGCACTGTAGCCCTGCCGGGCCGTCCGGGTGCAGCCCGGGGACGGTTCAGGGACCCTCGACCCAGCCGTCCAGCGTGCGCAGGCAGACACCCTCGTTGGTGTTGAGGCGGGCGAACCGCTCCCCGTCACGACACGACTGCTGCGAGGTCACTCCCGGGAGCTCGATGACGGCCTCGTGGTCGTACTCGCAGCCGACCGTGCGCAGACTGCCGTCGGCCTGCCGGGTGACGCAGGTGGAGTCGGCGTCGAGCGGTGGGGGCCGCTCCTCGGTGGGACCGGACCGTCCTCTGGCGCCGCCCCCGGCGACCGCGGTGCCGACGAACAGGATGGCGGCGACGACCAGGGCGGCCACGATCGGCCCCCGTCGGAGCAGCCAGAACGAGGCCGCACCCATCGGCGGCTCGTCGGGGTCGACCTCGGCCGCCCGGCGCCGTGCCCACTCGGCGTCCGGATCGTCGAACTCGTCACCGGGTGCGGTCCGTTCGGCACCGGACGCCGCGCTCGCCGAGCCGGCCGACGCCGTCGGACCGGAGGGTCCCGTCCGATCCGCACGGAGTGAGCGGTCGTAGGCCGCCCGGCGGTCGGGATCCGACAGGACCGTCCACGCGGCGTTGACCTCCCGCATCCGACGCTCGGCGAGCTGGCGCTCGGCCGGGGAGGCGCCCGCCTGCCGGTCCGGGTGCAGGCGTTGGGCGAGCCGGCGGTGCGCCGTACGCACCTGCTCGGGTGAAGCGGTCGACGCCACACCGAGCACCTCGTAGTGCGTTCGTCCCGCCGGACCTGCCACGCGTGCAGCCTACGACGCCACCCCGGGGTATCCTGAGAGCGTGGCTGTAGTTCGGTCATCAAATGATTCGACCAGCGAATCGCAGGAGTCCGGCACAGGGCCGCGTCCGGGCACGATCGCCGCAACCCTGCGCCACCAGCCGTTCCGGCGGGTCTGGATCGGACAGCTCACCTCGAACACCGGGTCGTGGATGCAGAACGTCGTGCTGGGCCTGCTCGCCTACGACCTCACCGGTGCGGCGTGGTTCGTCGGCGTCCTGACCTTCGCCCAGCTGGGTCCGATGCTGCTGCTGTCCCCGTGGGGCGGACTGCTGGCCGATCGATTCGACCGGCGGCGACTGCTCGTGACCATCGCCTGCGTGCAGCTCGTGCTCAGCCTCGGACTGGCGGTGACCACGCTGGACGACACCCCGAGCAAGCTCGTCATCACGCTCCTGGTCGCCGGGATCGGCATCGGGGCTGCGCTGTACGTGCCGATCCTGACCGCGACGATCCCCGCGCTCGTCGGCAGCCGGGACATCCAGGGAGCGGTGGCGCTCAACTCCGTCGCCCTCAACGGGAGCAGGATCATCGGTCCGCTCGTCGGGGGTGCCCTGGCCGCGGTGTGGGCGACCTCTGTGGTGTTCGTGGTCAACGCGCTCACCTTCCTGGTCGCCGTGTGGGCGCTGCTGACGGTGCACGCCGACTTCCGCCCGGCCGGCCGGCCGGTGGGCAGCCCGCTGGCCGACCTGCGCGAGGGCTTCCGCGCCGCAGCGGCGGACCCGGTCATCTCCCGGGTGCTCATCACGATCGGCACGTTCTCGTTCGCCTCGCTCGTGTTCATCTACGAGATGCCCCTGATCGCCGGCGAACGACTGGGTCTCGACGAGTTCGGCTACACCCTGTTGTTCTCGACGTTCGCCGTCGGTGCGGCCATCGGTGCGCTGCTGGCGGGCTCGTACCTGGTGCAGCACGACCGCTGGGTGGTCGCACGCGTCGCCCTGGGCACCTTCGCCGTCGGTCTCGCCGTCCTGGCGCTCAGCACCAGCGTGCCGCTGGCCGGCCTGGGCGCGTTCGTGGCCGGCCTCTGCTACTTCACGATCGTCACGACGCTGCTGACCACGCTCCAACTCCACGCCGACGACGCCGTCCGCGGCCGCATCATGGGACTGTGGATGATGGCGTGGGCCGGGCTGGTCCCGGTGGGTGCGCTCATCGCCGGTCCGGCGATCGACGCCATCGGACTGGTTCCGGTCCTGCTCGCCGGGGCCGCCGTCGCCGTGGTGCTCGCCGTCACGCTGCGGGACCCGGACCACCGGGCGAGTCGCTGAGCGCAGCGGCGATCCGCTCGAGTCCGGCGCTCCGGGAGGCCTTGACGAGCACGGCGTCTCCCGCTCCCAGACCGGCGAGCGCCTGCAGGACCCCGTCGATCCCGTCGACCGGGGGCACCCCGTACAGGTCGGTCCCGACGGTCACGACCTCGAGCCCGAGTTCAGCCGCCGCACCCGCCACCCGGCGGTGCTCGGTCGCCTCGTCGGCACCGAGCTCCGCCATGTACCCGAGGACCGCCACCCGTCGAGCGGCGTCGAGCGCAGCGAGCGACCGGAGCGCGGCGAGCATCGACGTCGGATTGGCGTTGTAGGCGTCGTTGAGCACGACCAGGCCCGACGGTGCGTGGGTGAGCTCCATGCGCCACGGCGACAACTCGGGGTCGGCGAGTCCGGCGGCGATCTCCCCCACCTCCACACCGAGCACCCCGGCAGCGGCCGCAGCGGCCAGGGCGTTGGCAACGTTGTGCTCACCCCGGACCCCCAGCCTGACGGCTGCCGAGCCTCCGGGGACGTGCAGGGTGAACCGTGCGCACAGGTCGTCGTCGAGCCGGACGTCAGTGGCCCGGACGTCGCCGGCCGTCCCGAAGGTCACGACACGAGCTGCCGTGACCCCGGCCATCGCAGCGACCCGCGGGTCGTCGGCGTTGAGGACCGCGACACCGTCGGCGGGCAGGGACTCGACCAGCTCGGACTTGGCCTCGGCGATGCGGTCGACCCCGCCCATGAACTCGGAGTGCACCGCCGCAACCAGCGTGACCACGCCGACCGACGGCGCCGCCAGGTCGCACAGCGTCCGCACGTGCCCGTGGCCCCGGGCTCCCATCTCGACGACGACCGCCTCGACCCCGTCGGGAGCATTCGCGAGTGTGAGCGGCACCCCGAGCTCGTTGTTGAACGACTTCTCGGACGCAGCGGTGAGGAACCGGCGGCGCAGGACGGAGGCGAGCAGGTCCTTGGTCGTGGTCTTGCCGACCGAGCCGGTGACCCCCACGACCCGACCGGATGCCGTGGCGTCGATCCGGCTGCGGACCAACCGTGCGAGGTCGGCCAGTGCCCGGTCGACCGAGGGCACCACGATCGCCGGCGTCCCGGCGAGCGCACCGGCGTCGACGCGTTCCACCAGGCACGCCCCGGCGCCCGCGGCCACTGCGTCGGCCACGTAGTCGTGGCCGTCCCGGGCACCGGACACGGCTGCGAAGAGCTGGCCCGGTCGCAGCGTGCGGGAGTCGATCGAGAGGCCGTCGACGACGACCGTCGATCCGTCGGGTCCGCCACCGGGTTCCACCCGACCTCCCAGGGCAGCGGCTGTGTCCTCCAGTTGGATGCGCACGGTGGGAGTCTGACACCCCGGACGGAAACACCCGGAGCACCGCGGCGGGCGGTAGTGTCTCGGCGTCCATCGACCGAGGAGGCCCCGTGGGACTCGGCTCCTTCGCCTACAACCTCGTGCTCCTGCTGCACATCGTCTGCGTGATCGTCGGGTTCGGCGGCGTGATCCTGAACGGGGTCTACGCATCCCGGGCCCAGCAGTTGCCACCCGAGCAGAACCTCGCCGTGATGGAGGTCAACTCCTTCGTGAGCATGAAGGTCGCCGAGATCTTCATCTACCTCGTCCCGATCTTCGGGTTCGGACTGGTGAGCATGAGCGACGGGGCGTACGGGTGGGGCGACCTGTGGGTCTGGCTGTCGATCGTCATCTACGTGATCTCGCTCGGCGTGTCCCACGGACTGCTCATGCCGACCGTCAAGAAGATGCTCGACCTCCAACGCGGGATGGTCGCTGCCGGACCGCCCAGCGCCGGTCCCCCGCCGGAGGTGGCTCAGCTCCAGGCGATGGGCAAGCGGATCGGCGGGACGTCCATGCTGCTGCACCTGTCGCTGGTGGTCATCCTCATCCTGATGATCTGGAAGCCGACCTGACCGTGCTCCCCGAACGGGTGCGGCTGGTCGTGCTCTTCGGGGGGCGCTCCGCCGAGCACGAGGTGAGCTGCACCTCGGCCGCCAACGTGGTGCGGGCCCTCGACCCCGGACGCTACGCCGTCGAGCTCGTCGGCATCGACCAGTCCGGGCGCTGGCACCGGTCCGAGGCGGCGCAGTCGATGCTCTCCGGCGGACCCGGCGCCATCCCGGCGGCGCTCCCGGTCGACGGACCCGACGTGGACCGCGAAGCGGTGCTCCGCAGCGACCGGAGCCCCGAGGACGCGGCCGCTCCGACCGTGGTGTTCCCCGTCCTCCACGGCCCGAACGGCGAGGACGGCACCGTGCAGGGGTTCCTCGAGCTGCTCGACCTGCCCTACGTCGGCTCGGGCGTGCTCGGCTCCGCACTGTGCATGGACAAGGCGGCCGCCAAGACCGTGCTCGGCGCACACGACATCCCCCAGGGGCGCTGGCTGCAGGTCGACCGGGGCATCCTGCACGACGAGGCACGACGCGTCGACCTGCTGTCGCGGCTGGGGCAGACCGTCTTCGTCAAGCCCGCGAACCTGGGCTCGTCGGTCGGCATCAGCAGGCGGTCGGGCATCGAGGACCTGCTCGCAGGCCTGCAGGTGGCGTTCGACTACGACGACGTCGTCGTCGTCGAGGAGGCCCTCTCGGTGCGCGAGCTCGAGACCGCCGTGCTGGGCGCACCCGACGGGCTGCGGGTGTCGCTCGTCGGCGAGGTGGTCACGGGGGGAGCGTTCTACGACTACGAGGAGAAGTACCTCAAGGGCGATGCCAGGACCGTCGTCCCCGCCGACATCGCCGACGACGTGGCCGAGGCCGCACGATCGCTCGCCATCCGGGCGGCATGGGCGCTCCGGGTCGACGGCATGGCGCGGGTCGACCTGTTCCTCACCGACGACGGACGACTGCTCGTCAACGAGGTGAACACCATCCCGGGGTTCACGGACATCTCGATGTACCCGATGCTGTGGGCGGCGAGTGGCGTCCCCTACCCCGAACTGCTCGACGAACTGGTCCGACTGGCACTCGAGCGCCACGCCCGCAGGGCTCAGCTGCAGCGGTCCCGCACCGACGGCGCGCAGTAGACGGCGAACCCGTCCACGGTCGCCGCCCGGGCCCACGCACCCGAGGCGTCGAGCAGGGGCACGAGCGGCTTGTCCTCGCGGAACACCAGCACGTCCGGGCCGATCCGGTCGAGCACCTCGGGCCAGTCGCTGCGGGCCTGGTCGAGCGACCGGTGGTCGAGCATCGTGTCGACCGAGGGCCGGTCGTCGGCGAACGCGTTGGCAGCGGTGCCGTAGCGCCAGACCAGGTAGTTGCCGACGTCCACGTGGCTCACCACCCGGACGTCCGGAGTGGCCACCAGTCCGCGGGCCTCGAGCCAGTCGACCGCCGCCACGGGGTACCGGTCGAGCTCGTAGGCCGGACCACGACACGCCGAGAACACGGCGGCGACGAGCAGCGCGACGCCGGCGATCCGCACCGGCGTGGCCAGCCGTCGTGACCGGAGGCCGGGCCCGATCTTGGCGAAGGTCCCGGACGCCCACGGCAGGAGCGAGATGGCCGCAACCGGCAGCAGCCGGCCGGCGCTCAGCCCGAGGACCACGAGCACCACGGCGACCGCCACGCTCGGCCAGCGCCGGGCCCGGACCAGTGTGACGGCCGCCGCCAGCCCGAGCAGCACGACCGCCCACGTGAGCGGATGCCCCCACCCCGCCGGGGCCCACTCCTGGTACGAGGAGATGGCCTCACGGGCCCGGTCGTCCCCGAGCTGCTCGAACGGGAGCACCACGAGCCGCAGGCGTTCCGGGTACAGCAGTCCGCCCAGCGCCACACCGGCCCCGGCGGCGAGCACCGCCGGCACCCGGACCCAACGCCGCCGCTCGAGCGACGCCGCAGCGCTGAGCATGACCAGGACGGCGAGGCCGTAGAGCCAGGTCCCGTGCACGTTCACCCACACGGCGAACACCGGCAGCATCCACCAATGGGACCGGTCGTCACGCCAGAGCACCAGCGCTGCGGCGAGGAGCAGGAACCCGGCGATGTGGGGACGTGGCGTGGTGAACGGCGAGAGCGTGACGACCACCAGTGCGACCGGGACGACGACACCGAGCAGTGACACCGGCTCGCCCGAGGAACGCTCGGGTCGGGCGAGCGTCACCAGTGCGGCGCCGAGCAACGCCCCGAGACCCACGAGCAGGAGCCTGATCCCGGCACCGCCCGCCAGGTCCTCGACGACCGACAGCGCTCCGGAGAACCACCAACTCGGTACCGGGAAGTCCCCGCCGGTGAACAGGAACGGATTGGTCGCAGGGAGTCCTTGCTCCTGCAGCAACCGACCGGTGGCCAGGTGCGTCAGGAAGCTGTTGTCGGCGAGCGGTCCGCTCGACATGAGCGCCACCGTCCCGGCGCAGGCCCAGGTGAGCGCCCCGAGGAGCGGCAGGGAGGAACCGGCCGCGGTCGGCCCCGGAGTTCGCTCACCGTCGAGGGCCGCTCCCGTCAGCTCGGTCACGGCGTCCACTGTGGCACTTCAGTCACATCGACATGATGTTGATCAACGCCGGGCCGAGGATGATGGCGAACAGCGCCGGGAAGATGCAGAACACCATCGGGATGAGCATCTTCACGGGCGCCTTCTGCGCACGTTCCTCGGCGAGCTGCCGCCGCTTGACCCGCATCTCCTCGGCCTGGGACCGCAGCACCCGGCCGATCGAGACGCCGAAGGTGTCGGCCTGGATGATCGACATGACGAACGACCGGAGCTCGGGGACCTCGCAGCGGGCGTCCATGGCCCGCATCGCCTCGGCCCGTGCGGCTCCGGCTCGGGTCTCACCGAGGACACGGGCGAACTCGTCGCTGAGTGGACCGGGCACCGAGTGGATCACCCGGTCCATGGCCTGCTCGAAGCCCAGCCCCGCCTCGACCGAGATCACGAGCAGGTCGAGCACGTCCGGCAACGAGGACTGGATCGCCCGTTGGCGGGCCTCGACCTGCTTGTTGATCCAGCTGTCGGGGCCGAGCAGCAGCACAGCGGCGAGCAGACCGGGGACGGCGACCCTCGCCATGCCGGTGAGCCCGAGCAGGTTGCTCCCGAGCAGCAGCACGACGACGAACACGGCGCCGACCACGGTCGCCACCCGAACGGCGAGGAACCGGTCGACCGCCGACGGGTCGTTCATGCCCGCCACGGTGAACTTCCGGCGGACCTTCTCGACGTACCCGACCGGCGTGAACCGGCGGCCGAGCGAGCTGAGCGAGCCGAGGAGTGGATCGATCGCCCGGGCCCGGAGCGGATCGAGCAGTTCCCGGTCGCGGTCGTTGTCGACCACGGGACCGGTCACCTCGCGCAGGGAACGACGCAGTTCGGCACGTTCGGTGAGGCCCCCGACGACGACCGCGACGATCGCGCCGACTGCGGTCGCCAGCAGGAGCACCGGGATCAATGCAGCGGGTCCCACCTCAGATCTCCACCGTGATGAGCTTCTTCATCCAGATGAAGCCCACGAGCATCGACACGAGCGAACCGCCGAGCATCAGGTAGCCGAGCCCCGGAGTGAGGAGCGCCGTCACGTACTCCGGATTGACGACGTACATGACGGCGCCGAGGATGAACGGCATCAACCCCAGGACCATGGCGCTCATCCGACCCTCGGCGGTGAGCGATGCCACGTCACGGCGCAGGCGATCCCGCTGCGTCATGGTCTTCGACACGGTGAGCAGGAGCTCGGCCAGGTTGCCGCCGACCTCGCGCTGGATGCGGATCGCCATGACCGCCCACGCGAAGTCCTCGCTGCCCATGCGGTCCGCGACCCCCTCGAGTGACTCCTCGAGCGACCGGCCCAGCCGGTGCTCGTTGACGACCCGCTGCAGCTCCCGACCCATCGGATCGGGGATCTCCTTGGACACGGCGTCGATCCCCTGTGAGATCGAGTAGCCCGCCCGGAGCGTCCCGGCGAGCAGGTCGAGCATGTCGGGGAGCTGCGACTCAAAGGAGGCGACGCGACGGCGGATGCGGATGTTGATCACCACCCGGGGGAGCATCACCCCGATGAGCAGCGCGGCCACCGCGACCAGGAGGCTGCCGCTCAGCAGGAACACGAGCGCCGAACCCAGGACGGCGGCGGCGAGGCCGAAGAACAGGGCCTCGGCTGCACGCAGTGGCAGGTTCGCCCGCTCGAGTTCGTGCTCGAGGCGTTCGAGGAGCCCCTGACGGTCGGCGATGCTGCCGGTGATCGCCACGGCTCGCTGCAGGATCGGCACTGTCGCCACCTCGGCGACGGGCGGTCCGTCTGGGGCGACCACGGCCGACTCGTCGTAGGCCTCGAGCCGCTCCGCGAGCTGGCGGCGGCCGAGCAGCATCGAGACCAGCATCCAGGCGGCCAGGACCAGCGCTGCGGCGCCCGTCAGGGCGACCAGCGCCACGACCACCGGGTTGTCGAGCACCCGCCCGACCACCGACGGCGAGTCCACCACGGGCGGAGCGAGCGCCGCTGGACCGCGCCGGTCGAACCCGGGGGCGAGGGTGACTGCCGTGGCCGCCCCGTCCAGGCCGACGGTCAACGTGCGTTCGACCGGTCCCGCACCGGGGTCGACCTCGGTCCGGAAGCGGCTCGCGAAGAGCGCCCCGATACGGCCGACCCCCTCCTCGTACTGCTCGTCCGAACCGAGCGGCAGCACCTCGCCGCCGGAGGCGTCCACCAGCCGGGCGAGCTGGCCGACAGGAGCGGAGCGTCCGACCACCAGCGCCTCGACCGACGCACCGGCGCCGACCAGTGCCCGCTCGGCCGCCCCGATGGTCGCGGTGCCCCGCTCGGGTGTGGCGGCGAGCACCACCACCGCACGACGCGCCGTCGGGTCGCCACGTCCGAGCAGATCCGCTGCGGCGGTGACGGTCCCGAGCAGGTCGGAGCCCGTGGAGTCGCTGAGCGCCACCCGGTCGAGCGCGGCACGGACGGCCTCCGGGTCCTCGCTCAGCGGCACCAGGACGTCGGGTCCGCCGCTCGTGGTGAGGACGGTGGCGCGCACCGGACCACCGGATCCGGGCAGGAGCTGCTCGAGTGCGTCAGCGGCGAGCTGCACCGTCCCGTTCGGCTGGCCGGCTGCATCGTCGACCACGAATGCGACCTCGAGCGGGATCCGATCGGCACCGACGGTCCCGGCGGCCAGCTCCCGGTCGCCGGATGCGACGGTGACCGGGCCCGCGGTGAGACCCGGGGCGAACCCTTCGAGGACGACGGGACCCCCGGCGGCCCGGACCGAGTCGATGCGGAGCTCACCCTGGACGTCACCGGCGGCGGCGGCGCCGGATCCCAGCGCGGCCACGCCCAGGACGCACAGGACGGCTGCCGCCCCGAAGGCCACCCTGACGCGGGGGGTGACGACCATCACTGGGCCCGGTTCGTGGCCGTGAACACCTCGGGTCCGAGGTGGAGTCCGTGGTCGGCGAGCTGCTCGGCGAATCGCGGTCGGACGCCGGTCGGCTGCAGCTGTCCGAGGTACCGGCCCTCCGGATCGACGCCGGCGGCGAAGTCGAACAGGAAGATGTCCTGCAGTGTGATGACCTCGCCCTCCATCCCCTGCACCTCCGTGATGTGGGTGACCCGCCGCGTCCCGTCGCTCAAGCGGGTGAGCTGCACGATCAGGTCGACCGCCGACGAGAGCTGTTCCCGGATGGCCCGGACGGGCAGGTCGAATCCTGCCATCAGGACCAGGGTCTCGAGACGGGAGAGCGCATCACGCGGGCTGTTGGAGTGGACGGTGGTCAGCGAACCGTCGTGACCGGTGTTCATGGCCTGGAGCATGTCGAGCGCCTCACCCGAGCGACACTCCCCCACGACGATCCGGTCGGGACGCATGCGGAGCGTGTTCTTGACCAGGTCACGGATGGTCACCTCGCCCCGGCCCTCGACGTTGGCCGGACGGGACTCCAGGCTGAGCACGTGCTCCTGGTGCAGCTGGAGCTCCTTGGCGTCCTCGACGGTGATGATCCGCTCGTCGCTGGGGATGAAGCTGCTGAGGACGTTGAGCAGGGTCGTCTTGCCGGTACCGGTGCCGCCCGAGACGATCACGTTCAGGCGACCGAGGATGCAGGCCTGCAGGAACCTCGCCGACCGCGCGTCGAGCGATCCGAACCGGATCAGGTCGTCGACCTGGAGCGGGTCGGCCGAGAACTTCCGGATCGTGAGGAACGGACCGCCGATCGCCAGCGGGGCGATCACGGCGTTGACACGGGAACCGTCGGGGAGCCGTGCATCGACCATCGGTGCCGACTCGTCGATGCGCCGACCGACCTGCGAGACGATCTTGTCGATCACCCGACGGACGTGGTCGGCGTCGAGGAACCTGATCGACGGATCGCGGGTGAGCTTGCCCTTCCGCTCGACGAAGACGTCGTCGGGGCCGTTGACCATGACCTCGGTGACGTCGTCGTCGCGCAGGATCGGGTCGATCGGTCCGTACCCCAGGATGTCGTCGGTGACGTCCTGGATCAACTGGGCCTTGTCGGATGCCGACAGTGGCGCCTGCTCAGCGACGAGCGCCGTCTGCAGCTGTTCCTGCACCCGGCGGCGGAGTTCGTCCTCGTCGAGGGACCGGTCGAGCAGCAGCGGGCCGAGCTCGTCGATCAGCAGCTGGTGGATGCGGTGGCGGAGCGCCCCGATGGCCGGGTCGATCCGTCGCGCCGGCGCAGTGGTCGGCAGCCCGGCCTCGATGGGTCCCGACAGCAGCGACTCGTCGACCTGACCGAACGGAGACGGAGCGGCCGTCGGCGCCGGCGGGGGTGCCGGGGCGCCGGCGGGGGCGACCGGCGCCTCCTCGACGGTTCCGACGTGCTCGTCGTCTGGAGTCGGCGTCGAGGTCGGATCCGGCGCAGGAGTCGGCGTCGAGGTCGGGGGCGACGGCGCAGGCGGCGTGCCCTGACGCTGGCTGATCCTCTCGTAGAGCGACACGGGTCTCCCTCTCCCTCAGGTCACTTCCGCCGCCGGCTGCGGACCGGTTGCGGTGCTGCGTACAGGTCGGCGAGCGCCGAGATGGCCTTGGCCACCCCTGATCGGGGGGCGTGGGTCACGACGGGTTCGCCGCGGTTGACGGACTGCGGCACGACGACGTCGGAGGGGATCATGGCGTGTGCCTCGAACTGGAGGGCCCGCTCCACCTCCGACACGTCGAGCTTGACCTTGCTGTCGGCTCGGTTGAGCACGAGGTGCAGCCGCTCCTCCGGCAGGTCGAGCAGCCGGAGGGTCTGCAGGGTGACCTTGAGGTTCTTGACGCTGGGGATGTCGAGTCCGGCGACCAGCTCGATGCTGTCGGACTCGTCGAGGACGCTGAGCACCACGTCGTCGAGGTGCGAGGGGGTGTCCACGACGACGTACTCGCACATCTCCCGCAGGATCCCGATGATCCGCACGAGGTCCCGGGCCCCCACCTGGTCGGCGTAGGCGGGCTCGAGCGGCGCCGGGAGGACGCGCAGACCGGAGCGCTCGTGGGTCACGAGCATCGAGTCGAGCATCGCCGCGTCGAGGCGGTCGATCGAGGCGACGGCGTCGACCACCGTGTGGTGCGGGGCGAGCTTCAGCGTCACGGCGACGTCACCGAACTGCAGGTCGGCGTCGACGATGCACACCGGCCGGGACGAGCGCTCGGCGAGCGCCACCGCGAGCGACGTGGCCAGGACCGTCGTCCCGGTACCACCCTTGGGCGAGAAGACGGTGATGACCGAGCCGCGAGTGTGCTCCGACGCACCGTCCGGCACCGGCGTGTCCGTCGACGGAGCCCCGGCGCCGGTTGCCGGGGCGACCGGCACGGCGTGCTCCACCGCCTGCGACACCCGCTGGACGGCCTCGGCGAGCGTCGCCGGTCCGGCGTGCACGGCGACGACGTCACGGACGCCGGCACGGAGCGCCTCCTGGAGCAGGGCCGTCGTCACCTGGTCGGTGACGAGGATGCACCCCACCATCGGGTAGCGGGCCACGAGCTCGGCGACTCCGGCGAACGAGACCGGATCTGCGCACGACGGGCCGAGCAGGGCCACGACGGGCGCTGCCCCGGTCAGGCGGGCGGTGAGCTCTGCGACCGACTCGAACGAGGACGCCTCACCACCGAGCTGCTCGATGAGGTCGGCCCGGGCGGCCGGTGACGGGTCCACCACGGCGAGGGAGGAGTTGATCATCTGGCGGACCGTCACGACCGGCGCGGTCGGGCCCACGGGAACGGCCGGCGACTCCGGGGCGAGCGACCGGAGGTCGGTGGTCGGCTCGACCACCGGTGCCGGGTCCACCACCTCGGGCTCCACGGGGCCGAGGTCCTCAGGTGCCACGACCCAACTCACTGCCCGCCGGTCCCCGTGGTGGCCAGATCCGAATCGCTCGACGTGCCGGCCTCACCCGGGAGGCTCGGGATGTCGGTCACGAACGGGATCGGCGCCGGCTGGTAACCCGTCGGGTTGAGCGTCAGGTACAGGTTGCCCGGCGGGATCGAGAGCAGGAGCGCGGCCTCGGCCGGCTGGAGCTCGAAGGTGAACAACCGCTCGTTGCCGGCCGGCACCGTGGTCTCGGTCGGCTCGGCGTCGGACGGCGCCTCGGCGGCGACGGGCTGGCCGAAGCGGTCGCCGACGGCGATCACCTTGACGGACTGGAACAGGGCGCGGGCCGGGCGCTGGCTGAGCGGGGTCCCCCCGCTGGCGTTGATCTGACAGGGGCCCACCGGAGCGGTGGACGACGTCCCGCCGGCGGCTCCGGCGCAGTCGACCATGGCGAAGACGTTGACCTTGTCGCCGACCTCGATCAGCCCCCCGAGGCTGGCCGCCTCGTCGAGCTGGACCGACACGGCGACGTAGCCGGGGGTGATCTCGTTGGTGTTGGACGACTCCGCGACCGAGTCCGTCTCGAACATCGCCGTGGTGAGGATCTCGCCACCGCTGAGCTCGAGCGCGGCCCGCTGGCCCTGGATGTCGGCGAGGCGACGCACGGCGCCCTGGGGCACCTCCTGCTGGGGGCGCTCGGCCATGGCGATCCGCCCGGCGCCGATGGCGGCGTCCGCAGCGACGCCGGCCGGGAGCGGCCCGGTTGCGACGGCGACCTCGACGAGCGTGTCGGCGGCCGCGGCCCGACGCTCGACCCCTTGGACGTAGCGCAGCAGGAGCAGCCCGGCCAACGCCGCCACCACGACCGCACCCACCAGCGTCACGGTTCGTCGCGAACCCACCTGCCTCACTCCGATCCCGGCCCGGCGGGCCGTCACCGATAGGTCATTCGGCCTGTTCGCGGTGGACCTTGACCCTTCAGGAGGGGGATTTTCCGGATCCGGTGGCCCGGATCACGCCGGCTCAGCCCTCGCCGGCGTCCTCGACGCTCGCCCCGTCGGCCTCGTCGGACCCCTCAGCGGCCGCATCGTCAGCGGCGTCGTCCGCCGACTCGGCCGTGGCCTCGTAGACGCCCTCCCAGGCGGCCTGGGCCTCGGTGGGCTCGCCGTCGGCCTCGAAGTCGGTGACCGGTCCCAGGTAGTTGCCCTCGGCGTCGTAGTTGTGTTCGCCGAAGTGCTCCTGGAACTCCGCCGCAACGGTGCCACCCTCGGCGGCCTGCTTGATGGACAGGCTGATCCTGCGTCGATCGACGTCGAGGTCGATGATCTTGACCCAGAGCTCCTCGCCCGGGGTGACGACCTGCTCGGGCAGGTCCACGTGGTGGGCCGACATCTCCGAGATGTGCACCAGGCCCTCGATGCCGTCACCCACCTGGATGAACGCGCCGAAGGGCACCAGCTTGGTGACCCGGCCGTAGACGAGTTCGTCGACGGCGTGCGTCGAGGCGAACTCCTGCCACGGATCCTGCTGGGTCGCCTTGAGCGACAGCGAGATGCGCTCACGGTCGAGATCGACCTCGAGCACCTCGACGTCCACCTCGTCGCCGACGGCGACGACGGAACCCGGGTGGTCGATGTGCTTCCAGGACAGCTCCGACACGTGGATGAGGCCGTCCATCCCGCCCAGGTCGACGAAGGCGCCGAAGTTGACCACGCTCGACACGACACCGCGGCGGCGCTCCCCCGGCTTGAGGTTGGTCAGGAACTCGTCGCGCTGCTCCTTCTGGGTCTCCTCGAGCCACGCCCGGCGGGACAGCACGACGTTGTTGCGGTTCTTGTCGAGCTCGATGATCTTCGCCTCGATCACCTTGCCGATGTACGGCTGCAGGTCGCGGACCCGACGGAGCTCGACGAGCGACGCCGGCAGGAAGCCGCGCAGCCCGATGTCGACGATCAGGCCACCCTTGACGACCTCGATCACCGGGCCCTGCACCATCTCGCCGCGCTCCTTGCGCTCCTCGATGTCGCCCCAGGCCCGCTCGTACTGCGCCCGCTTCTTGGACAGCACCAGACGGCCGTCCTTGTCCTCCTTCTGGAGGACGAGCGCCTCGACGCTCTCACCCAGGTCGACGACCTCGCTCGGGTCGACGTCATTGCGGATGGAGAGCTCCTTGACCGGGATGACACCCTCGGACTTGAAGCCGATGTCGAGGAGCACCTCGTCGCGGTCGATCTTGACGACCGTCCCCGTGACCAGCTCGCCGTCCTCGACCGAGACCATCGTCGCGGCGTAGGCCTCGTCGAGGGTCATGCCCCCGAGGTCGTCGTCGATGATCTGTCGGGGGACGTAGTCGTCGGCGTCGATCGTGGGGGTGCTGGTCTGGTCGGACAAGGGGAACTCTTCACGCTCGGGGACAGGGACCCTGCGAGGCTAGCCGAGACGCTGATCCTCAGGAAATGCGGGATCGGGGCCCGGACGACGGGCGAGGAGGAGGAACTCCTGGTCGTCGAGGCCGGGGGCGGCGGTCGAGTAGGCCCCGGGGGCGACCGAGTGGATCGCCTCGACCGTCAGCCCGACCCGGTCGGCGAGCAGCCGGAGTTCCCGGGGCGTGTAGCACGTCGTCCACAGGTCCGCCGGAACCGACCGACCCTCCGGATCCCGCACCTCCGTCCGCTCGTGGTTGACACCCCCCGAGGCGTCGAAGTCGTCCGTCTCCTCGAGCCAGCGCACCTGGAAGTACGCCGAGAACGCGCTCACCGCCAGTCGACCGCCGGGCCGCAACAACGCCCGCACCCCCCGGAGCACGGCGTCGTCGGCGGCGAGGTGCTGCGGATCGTCCGGGCCGACCGGCCCGCCCAGGCCGAACGCCCCCTGGCACAGCGAGATGGCCGCGTCGAAGTGCCCTGCGTCCGGACCGACGGCGACCGGACCGGTGAGTCCCAGGGCAGCGGGGTCCAGCCGCCGGGCGTCGTGGCGGACGAAGCGCACCCGGTCGGCGAGCCCGGCCGCCGCGGCGAGCCGGCTCCCGACCTCGACGAACCGCTCGCTGACGTCGACGCCCACCACGTCGGCGCCGCGCCGGGCGAGTTCGAGCGCGTGTCGTCCCGGACCGCAGCCGACGTCGAGGACCCGGCTGCCGGGCGCCAGGCCGAGCGCCGACCAGAGGAAGTCGACCTCCTGTCCGGTGCCCTTGGTGAACGAGTAGCGGAGGTACGCCTCACCCAGGTGGTCGGCCAGGTCCTCGAACCAGTGCCGCCCCGGGTCGCTCGGGTCCGGCACCGGGGTCACCCCTTGGCCGCGGCCCACGAGTCGCCGACGGCCAGGTTGACCTCGAGTGGCACGGCGAGGTCGAACGCACCGTGCATGGCGTCGAGCACGATGGCCGTGGCCGGCTCGACCTGCTCCGGTGGGGACTCGACCAGCACCTCGTCGTGGACCTGGAGCACGAGGCGGGCCGAGAGGCCGGCGTCGGCCAGGGCCCGGTCGAGCCGGATGAGCGCGACCTTGAAGATGTCGGCCGCCAGCCCCTGGATCGGGGCGTTCATCGCCTGGCGCTCGCCGGCGAGCCGGACGTTGCGCTGCGGCGAGGCGAGCTCCGGGATCCGCCTCCGACGGCCGAACACCGTCTCGGTGAACCCACGGTCACGCGCCTCGGCCACGGTCGTGTCCATGAACGACCGCACGCTCGGGAACGCCTCGAAGTAGGCGTCGAGGATCTCCTGGGCCTCACCGGTCGGGATCCCGAGCCGCTGACCCAGTCCGTAGGCCTCCATCCCGTAGGCGAGTCCGTAGGAGACCATCTTGGCCTTGGAGCGCTGCTCGACGCTGACCGAGCCCGGCTCGACGCCGAACACCCGGGCGGCGGTCTGGTCGTGGATGTCGGCGCCCGAGGTGAACGCCTCGAGGAGTCCCGGGTCCTGGGAGAGGTGGGCGATGCACCGCAGCTCGATCTGGTTGTAGTCCGCCACCAGGAACCGCCAGCCGGCGGCGGGCACGAACGCCTCCCGGAACCGCCGACCCTCCTCGGTGCGGACCGGGATGTTGTGCAGGTTCGGCGCGTCCGAGGACAGCCGTCCGGTCCGGGCGACCGTCTGGTTGAACGTCGCGTGGATCCGCCCGTCCTCGGCGACCTCGGCCAGCAGGCCCTCCCCGTAGGTGGACCGCAGCTTCTCGACCTCGCGGTAGCGGAGCAGGTGCTCGACGATCGGGTGCTCACCGCGGAGCTTCTCGAGCGTCGCCTGGTCGGTCGAGTACCCCGTCTTGGTCCTCTTCTGGGGGGTGAGCCCGATCTCGTCGAACAGCACGGTCCGGAGCTGCGCGGTCGAGTTGACGTTGAGGTCGTGTCCGGCGAGCTCGACCACGGCGGCCCGTTCGCGGTCCGCGACCTCGGTCAGCTCGGCGAGCAGGGACCGCAGGACGTCGACGTCGACGGCGATGCCGCAGTGCTCCATCCGGGCGAGCACCCGCACCAGCGGCACCTCGACGTCGCGGTCGAGCACGTCGAGCGACTGGGCGGAGAGCGCCTCGGTGACCGGTTCGACGAGCGACACGACGCCGAGCGCCTCGCGGGCGGCGTCGACGGCCTCGTCGGACGGCGACCCGCCCAGGTCGAGCTGGCCGGCCGGGACCTCGCCCGCACCGGCGAGCTCGGCTCCCAGGTGGGCGGCCAGCAGGTCGCCGAGTGCGTAGGAGGCGTCCGCCGGGTCGAGCAGGTAGGCGGCGAGCTTCGTGTCCAGGGTCAGTCGGGTGACGTCGACGTCGTGCTCGAGGAGCGAGCGCAGGATCGGCTTGGCGTCGTGGGCCACGACGTCGGGGTGCCCGTTGAGGACCAGGTCGAGCTCGTCCCCGAGGTCGTCGAGCAGCCCGGCGGGGATCCACGTGACCTCACCGGAGGCCGCGTCGGCGGCGAACGCCAGGCCGATGAGCGGGGTCCGTCCCGGTGCGCCGGTCCAGCGGGCGGCGAGCGCCACCCGGTCGGCGTCGGCGAGGGCACCGAGCGCGGCGCGGGCCGCCCCGGTGTCGGCGGCCCGGGTGACCTCGGCCTCGAGCACGGTGGCGGCGACCCCGGACTCCTCGTCGTCGACCGCGTCCCCGAAGATCCCGGGGAACGCGGCCGGGAGCCGGCCGAGCAGCGAGTTGAACTCGAGGAACCTGAACAGCTCACGCACCGCTGCGGTGTCGACCGGCCGCTGGTGCAGGTCGTCCAGGCCGGCCGGCAGCTCGACGTCGCGCCGCAGCGTCATCAGCTCGGCATTGGTCCGGACCTGGTCCTCGTACTCCGCCAGGTTGGCGCGCAGCGCCGGCGTCTGGTCCTCGACGTGGGCGAAGATTCCGTCGAGGTCGCCGTAGGTCGTCACGAGCTTGGCGGCGGTCTTCTCCCCCACCTTGGGCACCCCCGGCAGGTTGTCCGACGGGTCGCCGCGGAGCGCTGCGTAGTCGACGTACTGCGCCGGGGTGACGCCGGTTCGCTCCCGGATCCCGGCCTCGTCGTAGAGGGCGTAGTCCGACACGCCGCGCTTGTTGTAGAGGACCCGGATGTGGGGGTCCTCGACGAGTTGGTAGCTGTCGCGGTCACCGGTGACCACGACGACGTCCCGGCCCGCGGCGGCCGCTGCGGTCGCGAGGGTGGCGATGACGTCGTCGGCCTCGACGCCGGCACGCTCGACGACCGGCAGACCGAGGACGTCGACCACCTGACGGACCAGACCCATCTGCTGGACGAGGATGTCCGGTGTCGCGTCCCGGTTGGCCTTGTACGACGGCAGCCGCTCGTGCCGGAAGGTGGGCTCGGGCCGGTCGAAGGTGACGACCACCTGGTCCGGACGGTGGTCCCGCACCAGGTTGAGCAGCATGGAGGTGAACCCGAGGACGGCGTTGGTCACCTGCCCCGAGGCCGTGGTGAGGTCCGTCGGGAGGGCGAAGAACGCGCGGTACGTGAGCGAGTTGCCGTCGACCAGCATCACCGAGGACACGACGGCGAGCCTACGGTCAGGGACGGAGGTCGCCGTCGAGGACGTCCTGGGACACCTCGGCCATGGAGCGACGGGACTGCATGGCGGTCCGCTGGATGAAGTCGAAGGACTCCTGCTCGCTCAGTCCGGCGGTGTCCATCAGCACACCCTTGGCCCGGTCGATCAGGACCCGCGACTCGAGCCGACGCTCCGCCGTGGACGCCTTGTCGGCGAGGTCCCGGTTGGCGCGGAAACGGGCCAGCGCCACCTCGATGGCCGGGACCAGGTCGTGCCGCTCGAAGGGCTTGACCACGTAGCCGTGGACCCCGGCGTCGCTCGCCTCCTCGATCAGTTCGCGCTGGGAGAACGCCGTGACGAGCACGACGGCGGTGAGCTGCTCGGACGCCACCTCCCGGGCCGCCGAGATGCCGTCCATGCCGGGCATCTTGATGTCGAGCAGCGCGACGTCGGGCCGGTGCTCGCGGATCAGGGCGACCGCCTCGTCACCGCGACCGCACTCGGCGACGACGTCGTAGCCCTCCTCCACGAGGAGCTCCCGCAGGTCCATGCGGATGATGGCCTCGTCCTCGGCGACCACGATGCTGGTGGGCAACGCC
>CAINRS010000058.1 GCA_903852755.1 uncultured Actinomycetes bacterium
CTGGGTCGGGCAAACTGTGTCGATGATGTTGTGTACGTAGTTCGCCGCCTCAGCGGGCTGATTCAGTGATCGTGATGCTCATGCATGCCGTTGGCGGGTTTGGCTGGCGCGCCAGTCTCGACCACGTCGGCGGTGACCCGGATCTGCTCGAGGGCGGCGGCGTCGTCGCGCAGCGTGCCGTCCCAGAACGCCAGGGACGTGTCGACCACCACCTGGTCGTGCGGTGACGGCGTGTTCTCGAACGGCCAGGAGTGGTTGCCCTCGTCGAGGGTGACCGTCCACGTGGGGCCCTGCAGCTTGGCGGCGGCGTCGAGTTGCGCCTGGTAGGGGATGGCGGTGTCGGCCGTCCCGGCGAACACCAGCACGGGGAACTCGCGGTCGAAGGCGAACTCGCCGCCGGGTTGCGGGTAGAGGAACGCCGACATGATGACCGCGGATCGGAACCGCTCGTCGACGCAGCACGGGTGGAAGAGCTTCGCGTAGGTGGTCGCGCCGCCGAGCGAGAGACCCGAGATGCCCAGGCGTTCCGGATCGATCAGTCCGGCCAGGTCGCCTCCCGGTCGGCTCATCTCCAGGACCTGATCGGTGACGAAACGCAGATCGGCGGGCTGCTGGACGATGTCGCCCACCTGGCGCTGCTCCGCTGGGATGGCGTCCGAGGTGAGCGGGAAGTTGGGGGCGACCACCACGTACCCCGCCTCGGACCACGCGGACAGGAGTTGCGAGAACTTCCCCGAGTTCCCGGCGAGGCCGTGCGCGTGGACGATCATCGGGAACGGACCGGTGCCACCCGGCACGTAGATGTCGGTCGGCAGCGAGCGGCCGGGTGTGTCGCCGGTCGGCCGACTCGGGTCGGTGAACACCTCGGTGCGCATGGTCGTGGTCCCGTCTCCTGTTCCGAGGGTGGTGGGAGGTGTGGAGGTCGACGGCGTCGACGGTACCGAGGCGCCGGTGCCGTCGGACTCACCCCCGCAGGCCGAGGTGGAGCCGAGCACCAGCAGCGCGGCGCCGATGATCGCTGCGGCGAGACCGCGCCGCCGGATGGAGCGGGAGACCGTGCGGAACGGTCGGGTCGGGGCGGTCACGGAGCGCACACTACGACGGACGCCGTCGCGTCGCCCGGGGGACTGGGGAGCGACTCAGGGGTGTCCGCAGACCCGGATCCGGTCAGTCGTCCGGGCAACGGGTCCGGCGCTTGCCCAGGTTGAACAGCCACGCGCCCGACAGGTCGGGGCGGTAGGCCTCGAGCAGGTGCCACCGCAGGCTCACGGTGACCAGCACGTCGTCGTGGTGGGCGAGGATGCGCTGGAGTCGGCCGGATCGATGGTTCCAGCGCCGGTGCACCTCGCCGTCGAGTTCGAACTCGATCCAGCCGTCGTCGGCGATCGAGCGGATCTCGACGAGTCGTGCCGCGTCGGTCGGGTCGGTCTCGTCACGGCAGAGCCGGTGCTGGATGTAGTGGGGATCGTGTCCGGGGTGGTAGCTGCCGCAGGTCGCCGTCCGGCCGGCCTCGCGATCCCGGTCGCCGTCGACGACGTCACCGCGCTCGGGCGCCGGATCACCGAACTCCCACACCTCGCCGGTGGACAGGTCGAAGGCGTGACGTCGAGGACCTGGCTCGGTCCCCGGCTCGGTCCCCGGCTCGGTACCCGGCTCGGCGTGGGGGTCGGACGGTTCCATGCGGTGTCTCCCTGGGTGGTGGTCGGGACGAGGTCTCCGGTCGGGTGCTGCTCGTGGTGTCTGGTGCTCGTGGTGGTGGTGTGGTGAGGTGCCGGGCCCGGAGGAATGGGGCAGCCCCCGGGCCCGGCGCCGCCGGTCGCCCGGCGGTCAGCGCCGGCCGGAGCGGTCCGACTCCGCCGGCTTGTCCTCTCCCCAGACCTCACCGGCGTCGTCGGCCGAGCCCGACCGTCGCTGCACCCTGAGGTTCGCAGTGCCCTGTGACAGCGAACTGAACGCCAGCGCCACTCCCTGGTCGTCGGCGGCGAACGACTGGATGTTGCCGTCCCGGTAGCCGAGCGACCGGGCCTCGCCGTAGGCGTCGAGTGCGGCGCTGAGGAACGCGAACGTCCACCCCGAGCGTTCCCGCTTGGCCACCTTGCGGCGGATGTCCGCAATGGTCCGCTGGGTGCTCGCGTTCTCGTGTCCGTCGGTGATCGTCGTGACGACGACGTGCTCGGCGGGCAGCCCCCGTGCGGCGCGGTCCCGTTCCCGCTGCCGGGCCCGTCGGATGACCAGGTGCGTCGCGTCGAGCAGCGGGGTTGCGCCCCGAGGGGTGAACGACCGGTGGTCGAGGGGCAGGACCTCGGCCACCGGGACGGCGTCGAGCACCACGTCGTGGAGGTCGACCGAGTCGAAGTACACCAGCGTCACGACGGCGTCACCGCCGACCTCCTGCTGTTCGCGCAGCCAGTGGTTGAACCCGTCGACGACGTCATCGGCGATCACGCCCATGCTGCCCGACCGGTCGATCAGCACCACCAGGTGGGTGCGGGGCTCGCCCTCACAGGCGGCCCCTTCGGCATGCCGACGGTCCCTGCGCCGCCGGTCGAGTTCGTTGCCGACCTCCCGCTCGACCTCGCGTCGCTGTTTCCGTCCTGATCCGGCCATCATCGGCTCCTCTCGTGCAGCGGGCGGTGGCCGGTCCGTCCGGTCACCCCGCACCGGGACGAGCCGCACCATCGGGACATGTGACACCCCGGGTCGTCCGCAGGTGCTGCTCGCCCCGGAGCGCACGCCCGTCGGGACCGGCGGCGGGTTGGGGCACAATGGGCCGGGACGGGTGCGGCGGCGCAGGCGCTGCAGCGCAGGGAGGCACACGGTGAACGACGATCCCGCAGGTGGGCCCGAGGGGTTCGACCAGCCCGACGAACCGGATCTGCACGGGGAATCGGATCAGCCCGGGGGGTCCGATCAGCCCGGGGGGTCCGATCAGGATGGTGCCGGGGAGCCCGAAGGGATCGGCCTTGGTGGGCCGCCTCGACCACGTCGTCCCGGGTCGGGCCCGCCCGGCGACGACGAGGTGTCCCTGCTCGACGAACCGGCGGTCGTCGTCGAGATGGACGAGGCCGAGTGGCAGACGATCCTGAGTCGTCTGGCCCCGGCGCTGTCGGACGACGAACGGTCGATCGCCGGCAACCTGCTCCTGTTGCTCGGTGACGGATCCCGGCGCTGGGCCGTCGTCGACGAGCACCGGGTCTTCGTCGCGACCGTCGCCGACGACCCCCGGGACGCCCGGGTGGTGGTGTCGCCCCGGCTCGTCGAGGCCTGGCGCCTCGTCACCGGTGGTTCCGGTGTGGCCACGCTGCGGGTCCCGATCGACGCCGACGGCACGGCGTCGATCTCGGGCGACGAGGGGATCGTCATGGTCGACAGCCGGGTGGCGCCCGACCTCCCGGTCGACGAACTGCTCGCCCACCAGCGCACCCGCCCGCGTCTGGTCCACGAGCTCGACGCCGAGTCCTTCGTGGTGGCCACCCACGTGGCGCGCCGGTCCCCTTCGCCCGACACCGACGAGCTGTCGTCGACGCCGATGGTGTGGCTCGGTTGCGACGATGGCACGGTCTCGTTCGAGGTCTACTGGCCGCACCTCGGTCTGAGCACCCACGCCGTGTGGTCCGAGGGTCCGGGGTCGGCCAGCGTCCCGCTGGCATCCGAGGCGGTGGCCGCCGTGGCGGCCGCCCTCGAGGGGGGGCCGCTCACGCTGGCGATGCCCGAGGACGAGGCCGACTCCGTGTGGTTCGAACAGGACGGCTTCGTCGCCGTGGTCATGGCGCTCGACCCCGACGGCCACGTCCGTCGGGAGGTCGAGGGCCAGCTGGCGGAGCTGTTCGGCCCCAGCGTCGTCCACCGCGACGAGGACGGTGACTACCTGCTGTCGGCCGACGGGGTCCCCGTGTGGGCCCGGCTCGAGCCGACCGACGGGGTGACGTGGCTGCACGTGTTCGCCCAGGTCCTCTCCGAGGTCGTCGACACCACCGAACTGCTCACCGAGCTCAACCAGCTGAACGTCGCCAGCCCTGTGGTGAAGATCGTCCTGGTCGACGCCGCCGTGCACGTACAGGGTTCGCTCGTCGCCGAGACGCTCGACCCCGCCGAGATCAGCACCCTGTACGACCGCGTCCGTGTGGTGGCCGACGACCTGGGTCCTGCACTGGCCGTCCGGTTCGGGGGGACCCCCGTCGTCCCGGTGGTGGATCGGCGGTGGGACCGGTACACGCAGACGATCGTGTCCGCTGAACTGCGGCCGGGGCGGTGGACGCCCCTCAACGGTCCGGCCGCCCCGGAGGAGTTCCCCTTCGACGGGCCGGTCTTCGTCGTCACGGCGTGGAACCCGGACGGCCGAATGCAGCCGGACGCCGCCAACCACGAGGCGAACGCCCGGCTGGCTGCGGCCATCTCCCGGGAACGACTGGGGAGCTGCCGGGCGCTCGGGAGCAGCGAGGACGGCACGCACAGCGAGCCGAGCTTCCTGGTGTGGGGCGCCACGGTCGAGACGGCGCTCGCCCTGGGAGCCGAGTTCGACCAGGAGGCGATCTTCGAGCTCACCGACGATGAGCTGGTGGTGGTGGGGGTCGGCTCCGATCGGCGTTCCGCGTCGCCCCGTCGCTGAGTCGCTGTCACACGCCGGTGCGACAGTGGACCCGGTGGTCGGAACCGGCCACTCGACCAGCGAGCACTGATCACCGATCAGACCGACCACCGACCGGACCGACCATGACTCCTCCACGTGACCCACATCCCACCGCTCAGGTCGACGCCGTGTCGTCTGCCGGTTCGGAGGTACTCGCCGAGCTCACGGGTGAGTCGGGCCGTCGCATCGGCCGACAGCTCGCCCGTCGGTACCGCGTGTCACCGGAGGTCGTGGAGGACGCCGTGTCCGATGCCTGCGTGGCGGTGATGGACCGCTTCGGCCGCCCGGGTGTCCAGCCGCCCGCCAATCCCGGCGGCTACGCCTACCGGGTGGTGCAGCGGTCGCTCATCGCCATCATGCGCGGTCGGGAGATCACCGTCTCCGATCTCGAACAGCTCGGTGACGACGGGGCCAAGCCGTCCTTCCCGGTCGCTCCGGGTGCCGACCACCCCCCGGCCGGCGACCTCGCACAGCACGAGCTCGATCAGCACGATGGCGACCCGCTCCGTCGCATCGCCGAGGAGTTCGCCGCGCTCCCGGGAGGACCGCAGGAGTGGCTCCTCTCGGCGATCCTGAGCTACATCACCCTGACCATGCACGCCGATCTCCGGCCCGACTCACTCCCGTACCCCGAGCGCGGCTCCCTCCCGGCGCAGGCGCTGGTGTGGCCGGCGCTCCACCTCGCTGGTCTGCACGAGCTCGTCGTGGCCGACGCCGGAGTCGCCGTGCGTCGCACCCGCAGCCGTCGGATCGCCGTGGTGCGCGAGTGGCTGGACCGGGTCTTCGCCGAGTCGGCCGCCCGGGGTGAGGTGTCGAGTCGTGGCTGACCTGGACGATCCCGTGTACCCGGACCTGTCCGACGGCGGCGATCCTGTGGTCGACGTCCGGCCCGACGGAGCCGTGGACGTGGTGTTCGCCGCTCCCGGCCCCGCCGGGTCGGCGCTGCTCGAGTATCCGGACGGCTCGGCGTGGGAGGTCGACTGGGCACAGCCGTGGATCCCCGTGTCGATCCGGCTCCCCCGGGACCTCGTGCAGCTCCCCGATGCGGCGACCGCCATGTCTCGACACCCGCTGGTCGGCGGACTGGTTGGAGCTGACGGGGCGCTGTTCCTCGCGGAGCGCATCGCCCGGGCGCTCGCCCAGGCGCACGGCCCGTCCCCCGACAGCTCCCTCGGGACCGGCGGGATCCCCCAGGACTCCGGCATCCTCCTCGCCGGCTCGGAGCGCAGCGGGCCCGGTGGTGACTCCGCCGGAGCCGCCCGTCGTCGGCGTGACTCGTGGTCGTCGAGGGGTGTGCCCCGCCCCGCCGACCCCGACACGCTGGGTGTCGCCGTCGTGGCCGGTGACACGGCGTTCGACCCGGTCCAACCCGCGCTCGTCCGGGTGGCTGCGGTGGTCACGGCACTGCGTGAGGGTCGCTCCAGTGAGGTGCTGGAACCGCTCGTTCCGGCGCTGGTCGAACTCCTCGAGGCCGTCGCCGGTCGGGTGACCGAGCCCGAGGTGGCCCTCGTCGACCTCGACACCAGACTCGAACTGGCCAAGGCGCTCTCGGTCGTGGATTCCTCGTCGCCCGTCGGATCCCGGGCCGTCAGCTCGCTGCGGCGTCTGCTCGGCGACAGGTCGATCACCGGTCCACCGACCACCGATCCGTCGACCAGCGATCGATCGACCACCGATCCGTCCGCCCGAGGCGACCACGACGTCGGCCTCGAACCGGCCGCTTCCATGTGGAACAGCCCCTCGCCCGCTCCGGCGTTCGCCGACGATGAGGGCCTCGACGCCCCTGACGTCCCGGGTGCCGATGGGTGGCGACGGTACGGGCCTGCCGATCAGGATCGTCGGGTCGCTCGGATCGCAGCGCACCGACTGCTCTCGCCGTCCGCCGCCGGTGCACCCGGTACCCCTGGTGCCGGCGGTGCCACGGTGCACGTCGTGCAGATCGACGACCTGCTGTGGTCGGCACGGCTCGAGGGCCCGCTGGACCCGAGTGACCCCGGCGGCGGCACCGGCACCGGTGGGCGAGATCGCACCACCGGGCGAGGTGACACCGACCTGCAGGACGGTGAGCGTCAGTGGTTGCGGGTCCTCCGTGCCGACGACCTGCTCACGCTCGCGTTCGTTCCGATCGAGCGGGTCGTGCCGGCCAGTGCAGTTGCGGAGTTCGTCCTGCCGCCCGGCTACGGCGTCGACGACCTGAGGTTCGCCCTCGATGCTCCTGCGCCCACCCGGAGCGGGGACCGAGCCGAACGGATCCGTGCCGCGTTCGACCTCGGCCGGACCGCGGCTCGCATCACCAGGGTCGACGGACCGTCTCCCGAGGCCACCGAGGCGTGGGAGGCGTGCGCCCAGGCCTGGTCCGAAGCGGGGGACGCGGCGAGGTCACGTCTGGCACGACGGATGGCCATGCGACCGACCACGCTGAACCTGCCGATCTGGACCAGCCGGGCGACGATCGCCGACCGCGTGGCGTTGGCAGTCCTCGATCCCGTCCACAACTGACCCGTCCGATCCGGGCTCAGCGGCCGAGCACGTCTCCGTGGCTCCGTAGGACCAGTCCGTCCGACGTGAATCGCTCGAACCACTCTGCGTCGTCCTCGAGCATCGACTCGAGTCGATCCGCAGCTGCGTGGTCCACGGCGCTCGAGGCGAACAGTCGTCCCGCCATGCCCTCGGTGGCGATCCCGATGGCGCACGCCCGCTCGACGAACTCGGCTGCGTCGACGTGCCGGTGGAGTTCGTAGCTGAACGAGGCCACGTGCACCCGCTCCACCACCTCCACCAGTTCCAGCTCGCCGGGGGTCACCTCGGCGGCGACCACCACGTCGCCGAGCCCAACGTGGTGCACCAGGAACGGGACGTTGGCGATCCGGTAGCGCTCACCACCGAGCGGCTCGGCCCAGACGCACTCACTCGGGACCTCTGGGTGCGACAGCGGTATCCGCAGGTGGACGTGGTCCACAGCGGCCTGCCGGGTGGGCGCCGGGTCGGGTGCTCGGTCGTCCGCCCGGTCGACTCGCTGATGGGGGTCGGGGTTCGGGTGTGTGGTCACGGGTGTGCTCCGGGTGTGGTGGTGGCGGGACCGGCTGGTCCGAGCGGGTCGCCGGGCATGCTCGCTCGCGGACCCACTGCTGTCACCGGGGTGGACGACCCGTCGACCGCTGGGCCGCTCCTGTCGTCGGCGACCCCGCTACGGTTCGACCGTGGACTCACCGCGGATCAGCCTGCAGAACTCTCGCGTCATGCTCACCGGTGCCAGCGGTGGACTCGGTGCCGCCATCGCCCGTGAGTTGTCCCGTCGTGGAGCCGACCTGGTGCTCACGGCCCGACGGCGTGAGCTCCTGGTCGACCTGGCCGGCCGCACCGGGGGCGAGGTCCTGGTCGCCGACCTGGCGGATCGGCTCGACGTGGACCGGCTCATCGAGGACTCGCTCGGGTGCGACGTGCTGGTCCTCAACGCCGGCATCGGCAACGACGGCCCGCTCGAGGACGTCTCGGCGGACTCCGTCGACCTGGTGCTCGACGTCAACCTGCGGTCGCCGATCCAGATGGCCATTGCCTTCGCCCAGCACCACCTCGCCGAGGGCACGCCGGCTGCGATCGTGACGGTGGGGTCGGTCGCCGGGATCGTCGCCACTCCGAACACCCGGCTCTACAACGCCACGAAGTTCGGCCTCCGGGGCTTCACGCTGTCGCTCCACCAGGACCTGCTCGGCACGCCGGTCTCGGCCTCGCTCGTGGCGCCGGGCTTCATCCGCGATGCCGGCATGTTCGCCGACAACGACATCGAGCTGCCCCCGGGGGTCAGGACGAAGAGCCCCCAGGACGTGGCCGACGCCGTCGTCCGGGCGATCGAGGAGGCGCCCGCCGAGGTGTTCGCCGCACCGCCTGAGCTCCGTGCCGTCGCCAAGTTGTCGGCCCTCGTGCCCGGGGTCTCGGCCAGGCTGCAGCGCAGCCTCGGCGTCGCCGAGCGCACCGCCGAGCGCTGATCCCGCGCGCCGGCGGTCGCCATCGGGCCGGCCTCGTCAGCAGGGGTACGGTTCGGTCCGTGACGAACGGTGCCGTGGTGCTGGTCTCGGGCGGACTCGACTCGGCAACTGCGCTCGCCGTCGCCGCGGCTGAGGGCTGGGACCTGCACGCGCTGAGCTTCCGCTACGGACAGCGTCACGTCGTCGAACTCGAGGCGGCCCGTCGGGTCGTCGCCGCCCAGAGCGACCGCACCGGCTCGGTCATCCCCCACGAGGTGCTCGAGATCGACCTGGCCCGACTCGGAGGTTCCTCGCTGACAGGGGATGGAGAGGTGCCGCACCACTCGTCGGTCGACGAGGTGCTCGACAGCGCGGCCGCTGCGATCCCGTCGACCTACGTGCCGGCCCGCAACACGGTGTTCCTCAGCCACGCCCTGGCGTGGGCCGAGGTGCTCGACGCGTCCCGGATCGTCATCGGGGTGAACGCCGTCGACTACTCCGGCTACCCCGACTGCCGGCCTGAGTACCTCGAGGCGTTCGAGCGCATGGCCAACCTGGCGACCCGCGCCGCGGTCGAGGAGGGACGTCGGTTGACCGTCGAGGCGCCGCTTGTCGAGCTGACCAAGGCCCAGATCGTCGCACTCGGGGTGTCGCTCGGTGTCGACTACTCGCTGACCGTGAGTTGCTACGACCCCGATCCGACGGGTGCGGCGTGCGGGAGCTGCGACTCGTGCCTGCTCCGGGACGCCGGGTTCGCCTCGGCCGGAGTGCCCGACCCCACCCGGTACCGGACGGGGCCGCTCGGGTGACCTACCGGGTCAAGGAACTGTTCCCCACGCTCCAGGGCGAGGGCGCCCAGGCCGGCCGGGCCGCGGTGTTCTGCAGGTTCACCGGCTGCAACCTGTGGTCGGGGCGTGAGGAGCACCGGGCGACGGCCGTCTGCCGGTTCTGCGACACCGACTTCGTGGGCACCGACGGACCCGGAGGGGGAGTGTTCGCCACGGCGGGTGAGCTGGCGGCGGCGGTGGTCACCTCCTGGGACGGGGCGTTCGGCCCGGGCGGGGAGCCGCTCGTCGTGTGCACCGGGGGTGAACCGCTCCTGCAGCTCGACCACGAACTCGTCGAGGCCCTCCACGCCTCCGGGGTGGTGGTCGCAGTGGAGACCAACGGCACCCTGCCGGTCCCGGACGCCGTCGACTGGGTCTGCGTGAGCCCCAAGGCGGGGACCGAGCTCGCCGTCGTCCGGGCCGACGAGCTCAAGGTCGTCGTCCCGCAGGCGGTCGACCCGTCGACCTGGGACGGCGTCGAGGCGACCCACCGCTTCGTCCAGCCCATGGCCGACCCGGACCCGCAGGTGACGGCCGCCAACACCGAGTGGGCGCTCGGGTACTGCCGGGCGAACCCCCGGTGGCGTCTCAGTGTCCAGACCCACAAGTATCTGGGGATCCCCTGACCGGAGCGGACCCGTCCGGCACCACGCGGGACGGCCGAGGAGTGCAGCGAGTGGAGATCTTCAAGGAGTTCCGGATCGAGTCGGCGCACCACCTGCCCAACGTGCCCGAGGACCACAAGTGCCGGCGGCTCCACGGTCACTCGTTCCGCATCTCCGTGCACGTCGAGGGTCCGGTGGGTGAGACCACGGGCTGGGTGCGTGACTTCGCCGAGATCACCGCAGCGGTCGAGCCGCTCGTCGACGAGCTCGACCACCGGTACCTGAACGAGGTGCCGGGACTCGAGAACCCGACGAGTGAGCGGCTCGCCGTGTGGATCTGGGATCGTCTGGCCGCGACCCTGCCGGACCTGAGCCGCGTGGTGGTTCACGAGACGTGTACCAGTGGGTGCGAGTACCGCGGGTCCACCCGCCCGCGGTACCCGCACGACTGATCCGGACGGGCCTCGACCCGGTCAGGCCGCCAGGGCGAAGGCGCTGGCGTGGAGGATCGAACCCTCCCAGGTGAGCGCCTGGCCGGACACCCGCTCGGACCGGAGGTGGTGCTCGGTGCCCAGACCGACACCCGGCACCGTGACCTGACGGGCCTCACGGACCCGCCGCAGGAACCGCAGCGCCCGGTCGAGCGACGGCCTGCCCTCGGGTGGGTCGGTCGCGTCGAGCAGGTGACTGCGCACGACCGCCGTCCAGTGTTCGGCCAGGAGCCCGGGTGTCGCGAACAGTTCGACCGCGACGGGGCGACGGCCGTGCATGACGACGACCCCCACCTGTCCGGGGAGCGGACCCCGCCGCTTCAGGTCCCGGAGGTCCCTGCGCCGGTCACGGTCCACCTCGAAGAGCCGGTCGGCGTCGGCCACGTTCCTGGTGCGCGACGAGATGCCCAGGGACGTGAGGGCGTCGTCGACGCCCGACCACACGGCGTGCTGGTCGCTGCGGCGGGTCCCGAACGACTCGACGTCGTCGGCCACGCTCTCCTGCTTGGGGGCCCGGACCCGGGGCGGCGCGAAGGACGGTCCCTTGCTGAATGATCGCTCACCGCTCCAGCGGCCCGACTCGACACACGACACCGGCACCTCCACCGTCCGGCCTGCGGGGATGAGGATCGTGGTGTTGATGGTCCGCTGCTGCAGGCCGCCGCGGATCGTCTCGCCCTCGACCAGGAGGGCCGGTTCGCCGCCGGTGTTGGTCACGTGGACCGAGGGGACGGACTCACGCTCGGCCTCCTCGATCACCAGGTCGGCGCGGTCGCCGGTGCGGATGGTGGTGGTGAACGGCGTGGGGACGATCGTGGGCAGGTAGACGGGGAAGAACGTCACGCCGCCGCGGGTGATGCCGGTCCCGAGGGCGGCGTGCCGCAGATCCTCGAACGGGTGCGGATCGTGGCCATCGGTGGCCGGGGTGGTGGGTGGGACGCTGGTCATGGTCGGCTCCTCGGTCGACGGGTGGTTGGCACTTCGCCACCCACACGAGGAGCGTGGACCCGACATGTGACACCGGGACTCGTCCGGGTCGCCGGGACGGCCCGGGACGGACCGGTCAGGACGGCCCCGGACGCGGGACGACCCGGGCACGGAGCCCGGGTCGTCCACCCGTCTGGTGCTTCCCGGCCCGGAGGCCGGTTTCATCCCGGCCCGGAGGCCGGTTCCGATCAGGCCTGACCGGAGGTGAAGGAGTAGGTGTGCTGGCCGTCTGCACCCGAGAACGTCTGGGTGAAGTTCTTCGGGCCGGTCATGGTGAAGATGCCGCCGCCCTGGACGTCCGGCGGAACGTCGACGAGCGGGATGGCGATGTTCGGGATGGTGACGCCCCCGAGCAGCGAGTTCAGCGTGCTGCCGAGCGTCCCACCGGCGCCGAGGCCGACGTACACGGCACCGCCGAGCACGTCGTCGCACAGTCCGAGGCACGGGATGTTCGACACGATGATGTTGAACAGGGACCCGATGTTGTCGAACAGGGCGTCGAGCACCAGGTCGATGATCGCCTGCTCGTTGCTCGGCAGCGTCGCCGAGGCCAGCAGGCTGTTCAGCACGCTCTTGAACGTGTTGGCGAGTCCGTTGGCTCCGGTGCTCAGCGAGTTGATCGTGTCCTCCTCGGCCGCCCAGGTGTAGGTGCCGAACACGGTCAGCTTGTTGCTCGGGTTGAACACGTCGAGGATGTCGAGCGGCTTGATGCCGTTGAACGTCACCGGGGCCTGCTGGCCACCGGACAGGGCGTTCGTCTCACCCTCGCTCAGGCCGTTGACCTTGTCGCCGGTGACGACCCAGGCCTCGGCCGAGTTGGCCTGACCGATGGTCACCTTGAACGCGACGTGGATGAGGTAGGCCTCGTCGTCGCAGTTCGGGATGGCGATGCACGCGTTGAAGAACGGATCCCGCACCTCGTCCTGGGAGTCGTTGGACGTGATGCTGGTCGCCTTGAGCGACCAGTTCTTCGGAGCGGCCGGCGGCGGCGGCGCACACGCAGCGGCGATCAGCCCGATCGCCGACACCAGGCCGATCACGGCCACTCTGACGGAACGTCCCCTCATGACATCTCCCTCGGTCGTCGCCCGACGGTCTCGTCGGAGCAGTGGAACCACGTCCGCACCAGACGTGACCTGATCAACCTTACGGACCTGTGCCGGGTACGTCCAGATTTTCCGAACACGGTTCAGGCGTCGTTCACCCGCTCCGCGGTGGATCACCACTCAACGCATCGAGGCGAACGCACTCCGCAGTTCCGACACGAAGAGCTCCGGTTGTTCGAACGCCGCGAAGTGCCCGCCGCGGTCGAGTTCGCCGAAGTGCCGCAGGTCGGTGAACCGCTGCTCGGCCCACCGACGCGAGGTCCGGAAGATCTCCTTGGGGAAGATCGAGCAACCGACCGGGACCGAGACCGGTGAGAAGTCCGGCTGCTTGAACGACTCCCAGTAGAGCCGGGCCGAGGACGCCGCCGATCGGGTCGTCCAGTAGACCATCACGTTGTCGAGCAGGCGGTCGGCGTCCACGGCGTTGCGGGGGTCGCCGTCGCAGTCGGTCCAGGCCCAGAACTTCTCGACGATCCAGGCCATCTGGCCGACCGGAGAGTCGGTCAGTCCGTACCCCAGGGTCTGGGGTCGGGTCGACTGCTGGGTGGAGTAGCCGCTGTCCCACTGCTGGTAGTGGTCGAAGGCGGCGAGCGCCTCGAGTTCCCCCTCGGTCAGGTCGTCCATCGTCGCCGGGTCGGGTAGGACGAGGGGCATGTTCAGGTGGATCCCGGCGAGGTGCTCCGGGTGGTTGGTCCCGAGAGCGGCGGTGACCATCGATCCCCAGTCGCCCCCCTGCGCACCGAAGCGCTCGTAGCCGAGTCGCAGCATCAGCTGCTCCCACGCCGCTGCGATGCGGGCCACGTTCCAGCCCGGTTCGGTCGGCCTGTCGCTCCAGCCGAACCCGGGCAGCGACGGCACCACCAGGTGGAAGGCGTCGGCGGCACTCCCGCCGTGGGCGACCGGGTCGGTGAGCGGTCCGATCACGTCGAGGAACTCCACCACGGAACCGGGCCACCCGTGCGTGAGGACGAGCGGCAGGGCGTCGGTCTCGGGTGAGCGCACGTGCAGGAAGTGGATCCCGAGACCGTCGAGGTGCGTTCGGAACTGCGGGAGCGCGTTCAGGCGCGACTCCACCCGCCGCCAGTCGTAACGGTCCCGCCAGTGGTCGGTGAGCTCCTGCGTGATCCCGAGCGGCATCCCCTGCGACCACGGTTCGTCCGAGGCGACGACCGTCTCGGGCTCGGGCCAGCGGGTCAGCTCGAGCCGTCGCCGCAGGTCGTCGAGCTCCTCCGCTCCGACGTCGATGGTGAACTCGGTGATGTCGTTCTGGTCGGCCACGCCACCCGAGGCTAGACCTGCGGCCGACCTCGACCGGCTCGGTCGCCCCCGCCGTTCGCCCCCGCCGGTCGTCGTGGCTGTCGCTGCGGTCTGGGAGCATGTCGGACGTGGACGGGGTGCACACGGGTCCAGAGGCGGTCGTCCCGCTGGCCGTCGCCGTGGACGACGCCCTCGCGTCCGTGCCACCCGATCTGGTCGACGGTGCGGAGCAGGTCCTGTCCGGACTCCTGGCCTCGGTCGACGACCGCGCCAGGTCGGCCCTGGACCGGGTCGCAGACCGTCTCCCGGCTGGCGTCGTCCGCGTGCCCAAGGGTCGGATCGCCGACCTGCAGCGTTGCGAGCGGCTCGCGGTGGCACGGCACCTCCGACCGGACGGTCGCCCGCCGGGTCGGGCGGCGCTGCGGGGCGTGGCGCTCGACCGGTTCGTCCTCCTCGCCGTGGGTGGCAGTGCCCTCGACGAGCCGACCGCAGAGCTGCTCTCGGTGCTCGACGCGCAGGGTGAGGAGTCACTGTGCGATCAGGTGCTCGCAGCCGCGACCGACGACCTGGGCGTCTTCGACGACCTCGTCGGCCCGGTCGAGTCCTGGCGGGACCTCCCCGAGGAGTGGTGGCCGCGGCTGCAGACGGCGGCCACCGTGTCGCTGGCGGACGGGCGGGTCGTGTGCTCGGGTCGCCTCGACGCCGAGCTCGGCGGTCCGCTCGTCCATCGGGCCGGGGTCGTCGTCGAGGTCAAGTCCTCATCGCCCAGTCCGGCCCACGTCGAGGAGGTCGCGCTCTACGCCCTGCTGGTGGGCTGGCGGGACGGTGTCCCGCCGGCGCTCGTGGTCCGCTGGTACCCGTTCCACGGTGCTGCCGTCATGCCGGTCGACGCCGGTGTGCTCGAGTCGGCCGCCACCCGACTCGCCGGCGCCGTCGAGGTCTGGGTGGAGTTGCTCGCCGGTCGCGAGCCACGGGAGGTCCCCGGACCGTGGTGCCGGTGGTGTCCGGACGCATCGGGGTGCCCGAGCTCGACCGCCCCGGCGGCGCAGGACGCCGGAGCGGATCGTGTCCCGGGTCAGGTCGTCGATGGGTTCGACGACGGCGAGGCCGAGTGGGAACCGCCCGAGGACGGGGTGGACACGTGAGCGATCAGGTGGCGGGAGCGTCGCTGGAGCTGCGCTCCGCGTGGCTCGGCGCCGCCCGTGACCGGCTCGTCGACGAGCTGGACCGGGTGCTCGGCGATGCGCTGCGGCTCGAGGGCCGTCGCCGTCCCCCCTGGTCGGAGTGGGTCGCGATCTCGGACTTCGACCTGACCGGACGTTGTGCCGGCCGCTTCGCCCACCCGGATCCCGACTCCTCGCCGCGATCCGCCACCACCCTGCTCACGCGGGCGCTCGCCAAGCTCGCGCTGGGGGCCTGGGACGGCACCGAGTCGCCGGGATCGGCGCTGCGGCGCGTGCTCCCGACGATCACCGAGCCGACCTGGGTCGTCGACGCGCTCGAGGAGCTCGACCCGGCGGCCAGGGTGGCCGTGCAGTCCTCGGCCGAGGCCTGGATGGCCGACGTGCTGACCTCGGTCCGGGGCCGGAGGGACCTGCGATGGCAGGTGGCGAGATCTCGGGTCGAGGTCCCCGGTCGTTCGATCCGGCTCGCCGCCGCCTGCGACGCCCGGCTCGGCGACCCCCGTCGGCCGACCACGCTGCTCGTCCACTCGGGTCGACTCCCCGACGACGCGCACGATGCGGTCGTCGCCGGGTTCGTCTCCCTGGTCGTGTGCTTCTGGGGACGGGCGGTGCCGGAGCGGGTGCGGTTGTCGTCGGCCGGCACCGGGATCGCCCGACGCGTCGTGGTCACACCCGAGGTGCTCGACCGGGGTGTGGACCGCATCGTCGAGCTGGCGTCCCACCGCGCGGTGCCCGACGCAGCGCCGCTCACGCCGGGCGGGTGGTGCCGGTGGTGCCACCGGCTCGAGGACTGCACCGTCGGCCGTGCCCACCTCGAGCCGGGGGCCTGAGCTGCGCGTCGCCCCGGCTCAGGGGCGGGGTTCGACCAGCGCTGCGGGCTGGCACGCCGACCCGACCGGGAGGACGGGACTGCAGCGGGCCTGCACCCGCGTCGGGAACTCGACCACGTAGCCGGTCCCGAACTTCGGCTCACCTCGCGGGAAGTCGGTGTGGACGACCTGTGCCCCGGAGGCCAGTGCGCCGGCTCGCTGCGCGGTGCTGGGGTTGACCACGTCGGCATCGGCCCGGGTGCGGACCATGAACCCCTGCTCGACGAGCCCCCGGATCCCGCTGCCGTCACCGGGGTCGTTGAGCTTGAGGAGCCCGCCGTGGGGTTCGCCCAGGCCTCCGCTCGTGAACACGAGCGCGCCCTCCAGGTTGGGGTGCAGGTCCAGGTACCGGTCCTGGACCGGTCCGTCGTTGTCGAGGAACAGCAGGAACCGACCACGGGTGTCCGCGATCGACGGCCAGCCGGTCGTGGTCACGGCGGTCACCAGGTCCGGCGCGTCGCCGCGCACCTCGTCGGGGGTGATGAGTCGGTCGCCCAGAACCGAGCGGATCTCGTCCTCCAGGCCCACCAGTTGCTCCGCATCGAACTGCTGGATCGGCGTCACGTCGAACGGGCTCGGCAGCACGTCCTCCTTGAGTTCCAGGTTGACGATGATCGGCAGGTGCTCGGGGTGCGCGTCCGAGAAGGTGCGGAGCTGCCCGAGGCAGGCGATCAGGGTCGGACAGGTCGAGCGGTAGTTGATCTCCTGGATGTGGAGCACCTTGATGCCGGGTTCGTCCACGCCCGTCGGGTACGGCTCGTTGAGGAGCTGGGCGGCGAGCGGCCTGGCGAACCGGCCCCCGGTGGGGTCGGCGAAGAGGTCGAGTTCGAAGGTCCGCAGCCCCGATGCGAGCTGGTCGGGCAGCGGTCGGTGCGTGTAGTTGAGTTGCGCGGGGTCGAGGTCCGACCCCTCGAGTTCGGGGAAGATGCCCGCTCCGACGGTCAGTGCGTTGATCAGGCCCAGGGACGGGGCGGTGTTGTAGGAGTTGTGGGTCCCGAGGAACTGCACCTCGTTCAGTCGCACCAGGTCGTCGCCCACGGGTGTCGCAGCCTCGTCCGTCGGCGGTGGGACGCACGCGACGACGACCGACGTCACGGCGGCGACGCCCACCGCAGCCAGCCATCCCATCCGTCCTCGTCCTCGCATCCGGCCTCCCGGTCCGGATGCAATGGTCGCCGCTGCATCAACCGGATGCAAGGTTCTGTTCACCCTGGATTCACCCGGCCCCGCTCACCCGGGGGTCGGTGGGCGCCGGTGTCAGTCGTCGGCGGGCGGTGATCCGACGATGTAGATCAGGTCGCCCGTGGCGACCAGCACCGCCGAGGCCGTGCGCACCTCGACCTCGCAGAACACCACCCTGGTGCCCCTCCGGGTCACCCACCCCTCGGCGACGAGGTCCTCGGACCGGACCGGCTGGAGGTACCGGACCGACATCTCGATCGTCGAGTAGATCCGCCGGTCCGTGTAGGCGGTCCCGATGGCCGGCACCACCGTGGTGTCGATCAGCGTCGCAATCGCCCCACCGTGCATGAGGCCGGTCGCCTGGTTGAGCTCGGTCCGCCAGGGCAGTCGCATCCTGGCGTAGTCCCGCCGGAGCTCGTCCACCTCGACACCCACCAGGTTCGGGAACCACTGCTCGTCCGGTCCCCCGAAGCGCGACCACCGCTCCAGCACCGACGGGGGGAGGAGGTCGAACTGCTCGGCACGCCAGGACGTCACGCCGAGATTGTGCCCGAGACTCCACCACGGTGCCTGCGATCCCGTCGGCCGGTGCGGTTCCGGCCGGTGGATGCGGCTCCGGGACCCCGTCGCCCGTACCGTGGTGTCGATCCGCCACCGGACCGGGGTGGCGCCGAGACCTCCGGAGGCACCATGGCCGAGGCCTACATCATCGACGCCGTCCGCACGCCCGTGGGCAAGCGAAACGGGTCGCTCGCACACATCCACCCTGCCGACCTGGGTGCCCACACGCTCCGGGCACTCGTCGAGCGCACCGGCGTCGACCCCGGAGCGGTGGACGACGTGGTGATGGGCTGCCTCGACACCATCGGGTCCCAGGCCGGCGACATCGCCCGCACGGCGTGGCTCGCAGCGGGCCTCCCCGAGCACGTCCCGGGCACCACCGTGGACCGGCAGTGCGGTTCGTCCCAGCAGGCGGTGCACTTCGCTGCCCAGGGGGTCATGTCAGGCACGCAGGACCTCGTCGTCGCCGCCGGTGTCCAGAACATGTCGCGGATCCCGATCAGCTCGGCGATGCTCGTCGCCGAGCAGTTCGGCGACCCGGATCCGTTCTCCGGTTCGGTGGGGTGGGTCGAGCGCTACGGCGACGAGGAGATCAGTCAGTTCCGTGGCGCCGACCTGATCGCCGAACGGTGGGAGATCACACGCGAGGACATGGAGGAGTTCGCCATGGAGTCGCACCGCCGGGCCATCACGGCCACGGCCGAGGGCCGGTTCGAGGGCGAGATCGTCGAGCTCGCCGGGCTGACGGTCGACGAAGGGCCCCGTGAGCCCAACCCGGAGAAGATCGCGTCGCTCCCGACCCTGCGGCCCGAAGGTCGGGTCACCGCTGCGGTCGCCTCGCAGATCTCCGACGCCTCGGCCGCGCTGCTCGTCGCGTCGGAGCGGGCGGTCGAACAGCACGGACTGACGCCGCGGGCCAGGATCCACCACCTCTCGGTGCTCGCCGACGATCCGGTGTTCATGCTCTCGGCCCCGATCCCCGCCACCCGACGGGCGCTCGAGCGGACCGGGATGACCCTGGACGACGTCGACCTGGTCGAGATCAACGAGGCGTTCGCCCCGGTGGTGCTGGCGTGGGCGAAGGAACTCGACGCCGACCTGGGGAGGGTCAACGTCAACGGGGGCGCGATCGCCTTGGGCCACCCGCTCGGGGCGACCGGGATCCGGCTCATGACCACCTTGCTCTCGGAGCTCGAGCGGACCGGCGGTCGATACGGTCTGCAGACGATGTGCGAGGGCGGCGGTCAGGCGAACGTCACGATCATCGAGCGGCTCTGAACCCCCCTCCGGTGGCCCGTGTGGCGTTCATCCCGGCGTTTTCCTTGATGTCGGGACCCGGCCTGCCGATGAGTCCGGCGGGAACACCCGGGCAGCAGCCGGTCCGGTGTCCGCCGACGGGCGGCCCGGCCGGCGCTCCCACCCGGTCAGGTGCGGACGGGTCGCCGCCACCGCCGGGTCGGCGACCACGGACGACGAGGACGGCGGCGCAGGCGGCAGTGAGGGCGGCAACGTGAGCGAGGATGAACCGAACACCGAGGCGAGCGACCAGCTCTCGGGGTGGTTCCTCGATCCGACCGCCCTGGCGGAGCAGGGTCGCCGTGCCGAGATCGTCACCGGCCTGACGGTCCTCGCCCCTGCACCCGACAGCTCGACCGCTGCGACGGTGGCCACCATCGCCCGGACACTCGACGGGGTGTTCCGCCTCGACGTCGTCGCCGCAGGTGCGTCGGCCGACACGTGGGGGCAGGACCTCGCCGCCGGGTTCGACGAACTCGGTCTCCGACACCGGATCGTCACCACCGACGCCGACGGCCCGACGGCGCTCGCAGCGGCTGCGTCCGTGGCGAGCGGCGAGTTCGCCCTGATCCTGCGGGGTGAGCTCCCGGACCTCGAACAGCTCGTGCCGGGACTGCTCCGCGTCTGGATCGACGGCGGTGACGCGCTGGTCCTCCCCGTCTCCGGTTCGGTCCCTGAGGTGGGGCCTTCCGCTGTCGCACCCGAGGTCGTGTCCGGTCACGTGGTCGAACTGCTCGGGCTGCGATCGGACGGTGCCCGGGGAGCGCTCGTGATCCGACGCTGGCTGGTACAGCGCCTGACCGAGGGGCTCGGTGAGGTCGACGACCCGGCGGCAGCGGTCCTGGACCGGCTCCACCGGGTCGGGGCGACGCTGGTCGAGCTCGTCACCGGCACGGGCTGAGTCGCAGCGCCGACTGGCGCCGCCGACGTCAACCGGACCTACGATCCCGGTGTGGACTTCGACGACACCCCGGAGCTCGCCGGGTTCCGTGCCGAGGTCCGGGCCTTCCTCGACGAGCACGCGGTCCTGCGTCGGGGCGACGACAGCGACTGGTCGCGCCACGGTGCCTCCACCGACGAGGAGGTGGCCGCTGAGTACCGCCGTCGCTGCCGCGAGTGGCAGCAGCTCCTCCACCGCAAGGGCTGGGCCGGCATCACGTGGCCGGCGACGTTCGGCGGACGTGGAGGGACCCCGGCACAGCAGGTGGTGTTCAACCAGGAGCTGGCGAACTACGACGCCACCTCGGGATTCATCACCGCCGCCCAGGCGCTCGTCGGCCCGACGCTCATGCGCCACGGGAGCCCGGAGCAGCAGGCCCGGTACCTCGGGCCGCTCCTCTCGGGCGACGAGTGGTGGTGCCAGCTCTTCTCGGAACCTGGTGCCGGGTCCGACCTGGCGGCCCTGTCGACACGGGCCGTGCTGTCACCCGGCACGGGCCCCGACGGCACCGACGAGTGGGTCGTCGACGGGCAGAAGGTCTGGACCTCGAACGCCCAGTACGCCGACTTCGGCATCCTGATCGCACGGAGCGACCCGGACGTCCCGAAGCACGAGGGCCTCACCTTCTTCATCCTCGACATGCGCAGCGACGGGATCGACGTCCGGCCGCTCGTCCAGGCGCAGGGGGTGGCGCACTTCAACGAGGTCTTCCTGACCGGGGTCAGGATCCCTGCGGCCAACGTCGTCGGGGAGGTCGGTGACGGGTGGCGGGTGGCCCGGACGACGCTGCGGAGCGAGAGTTCGATGATCTCGGGTGCCGGCCAGGCGACACCGTTCACGGCGGTGCTCGACCTGGTGCGCCGACGGGGGTTGGCGGACGACCAGGTCGTGCGCCAACGGTTGGCCGGGGTCTACACCGACGAACTGGTGCTCCGCTGGATGGGCTGGCGGACCCAGACCGCCGTCATGCAGGGCCGTCTCGACCTCGCGCTCCACGGTTCGCTGCTCAAGAACTGCTTCACCCGTTCCTTCCGACGCAAGGTGGCGCTCGCGGTCGACGTCGAGGGGGCCGAGGGGATGCTCTGGGACGACGCCGAGGGCCGGGGCTTCTGGCAGTACCAGTTCCTCAACCAGTTCGCGTCTCGCATCGGCGGAGGCACCGACGAGGTCCACCGCAACAACCTCGCGGAGCAGGTGCTCGGCCTCCCACGTGAACCCGGCACCGACCGCGACGTGCCCTGGTCGCAGACCAAGCGGGCCTGACCCCGACCTGCATCGCCCGGGGCCCGGCCGCCCCGGTCGGATCAGTCGCTGCGGTTCCGCCGCTTCGTGCGCCGGATCCCGACGGTGATCCCGACCAGGAATCCGATGAGGGCCGTCCCCGCCAGCACGATCCAGAGCGGGAGCCGGATCTCGGTCACCAGGAAGTTGATCGAGGTCGGCTCGGTGTTGATCACGATGAACACCACCAGCAGGACGGCGAGCACGAGGACCCCGATCTGCTTGGGGGTCGGCCGGAAACCGGATCCGGCGTCCTCGTTGGGGTTCGGCCGCTCCGGGTGTTCCATCACGTCGGCACGCTCCTCGCTCGTCGAACTGCAGTGCGCCGGACTGCTCCGGCACGGGGTCCCCGGTCGGTCACCGGGTCCACCGGAGACGTTACGACGGCGGGGGCGCCGGCGGGTCGACCCGGTCCGCGTCGCCGTCGGTTCCGGGGGCGGGGTAGGGGAGTGCCCCGTCGTGGTCGGCGCTCCACTCTTCGATCACCCGACGCATCCACCGCGTGTCGAACAGGTCCATCTGGCAGCTCAGGAGACCGTCGCCGGCGTAGGTGAGCACGGACGCTCCGGGCACCTCGTAGTGGGAGCCGTCCGGTCGCGTCCCCGGCAGGCGGTTGGACCAGTGGTTCAGGATCCGTCCCGTTCCGACGTCGTAGGCCACGGCGTGGATGGGGAACGACCAGTCGTCGAGCCCGCGCATGGACGCAGCGAGGAACGCCCGGACAGCGGGCAAGCCCTCGGACCACCCGTAGACCGAGTCCAGGTACCGGGCGTCCTCGGTGAACAGGTCGCCGAGGCCGACCCAGTCGCCGGCCTCGTGCAGTCGGCGGTGGCGCTCGTAGACCGCCCGGAGTTCGTCCTCGGTCGTCACCGCGTCATCCTCGCACCCGTTCGATGAGCTCGGCCTGCTCGTCGAGGACCGGGAGGACCTCCTCCGCGGGACCCGACGGGATCCGGAACACGCACTCGGTCACTCCGATCCGCTCGAAGTGCTCGAGCTTCGCAGCGTCGGGGAGCGTCCCGAACGGGACGATCCGTGCCGAGGCCGGATCCCGGCCGGCATCGGCGAGCGCCCGGAGGTAGCGCGGCACGTCCTCGGCGAGCCCGGACCCTCCGATGGGGATCCAGCCGTCGGCGTAGTTGACCAGGTGCGACAGGAGCTTCGGTCCGAATCCGCCCCCCAGCAGGATGGGTACGGGCACCTCCGGCTTGGGCCAGGACCAGGTCGGCGGGAGCTGGACGTAGTCGCCCTCGAACGACGCCACGTCGTCCCGCCACAGCGACTGCATGCACAGCACGTGCTCCCGCGCCCGTGCCCGTCTGGTGCGGTGGTCCACGCCGTGGTCCTCCATCTCGTCGACGTTCCACCCGAAGCCCACGCCGAGCTCGAGGCGTCCGTTCGAGAGGTTCTGCAGGGTGGCGACCGCCTTGGCGGTCACGATCGGGTCCCGTTGCGCCACCAGCAGCACGCCGGTGCCCAGGTGGATCCGTTCCGTGCGGGCCGCCGCAGCTGCCAGCGCCACCAGCGGGTCGACGGTCCTCCGGTACTCCTCGGGGAGTTCCTCGACCCCCGTCGGGGGAGGAGTCCGTCGAGAGGTGGGGATGTGGGTGTGCTCGGGGATCCAGAGGGAGTCGAACCCCCGGGCCTCGACCTCCACGGCCAGGTCGTCGACGCCGACCGACACGTCGGTGGCGAACATGGTCACGCCGAACCTCACTCGGCGACCCTACCGGTCGCTGCCCGCCGGGGGAGCGGCGCTGCGGTCGGCGCCCGGCGGCCGATCGGGCAGCGAGGTGCTCAGTCGGCGCTGACGGTCGGGTCCGAGGTCTCGGCGAGCGCCGACTCGAGGTCGTCCACCCAGGTCTGCCGACGCTGGTACCGCCCGAGCTGTCGTCCGTCGGCGATGCCCATGCGGTAACCGACGGCGATCCCGGCGAAGCACGCCGTGCCGATGATCGCGAGGAGGAGGATGATGGTCATGGCGTGTCCTCGTGTGCGGGGCCCGGGGGGACCGGATCGTCGTGTTCGGCTCCTGGGCCGGAGTGCCGCCGGCCCGGGTGCGCTGTGGTGGACCGAGGTCCACCTGCCCCGCCGGGAGAAACCTACACCGTGCACCCCACCCCGCCGGGACAAACGAGGGGGAGTTCACACGAGGTTCACACCGAGAGCGGGACGGCAACCGGAGCGGTCTCGACGACCGGAGGGAGGAATCGGTGGAGCTGAGCCGTTCGGGGGTACGGTGCGCCCCCGGCGGTCCGGAGTCGGACCGCCGATCTGTTCGAACGGGCACGGGAGGTGGTCGACGGTGGGAATCTGTGACGGGCGGGTCGTGATCGTGACGGGTGCAGGCCGGGGGATCGGTCGGGCACACGCCCTCGAGTTCGCCGCCCAGGGAGCGCGGGTCGTGGTGAACGACCTCGGGGTCGCCCAGGACGGTTCTGATCCGTCGGACACCCCGGCGCAGCAGGTCGTCGACGAGATCACCGCTGCAGGCGGCGAGGCCATCACCTCCACCCACGACGTCGCCGACTGGGACACCGCCGGGGAGATGGTCCAGTCCGCCATCGACGCGTTCGGTTCGCTCGACACGGTCGTGTGCAACGCCGGCATCGTGCGCGACCGGATGTTCGTGAACTCCGAACAGGCCGAGTGGGAGGCGGTGCTGCGCGTGCACGTGCTCGGTCACGCCGCCCCGGCCCGTCACGCAGCCGCCTGGTGGCGGGCACAGTCCAAGGCCGGTGCGCCGGTCGCCGGACGGATCGTCAACACGTCCTCGGGTGCCGGCCTCATGGGCTCGGTCGCCCAGGCGGCGTACTCGGCGGCCAAGGGCGCGATCGCCAGCCTGACGCTGGTGCAGGCGGCCGAGCTCGGACGCATCGGCGCAACGGCGAACGCCATCGCACCGGCCGCCCGCACCCGGATGACCGAGGAGGCCTTCGCCGACATGATGGCCGAGGTCGAGGGCGACGCCTTCGACGCCATGGACCCGGCCAACGTCGCCCCGCTGGTGGTGTGGCTCGGCTCGGACGGGTCGGCCGACGTGACCGGCCGCGTGTTCGAGGTCGAGGGCGGCATCATCGGCGTGGCCGAGGGGTTCCGGCACGGGCCCCGGGTCGACAAGGGGGCGCGGTGGGACCCGGCCGAGGTCGGCGCCGTGGTCCAGGACCTGCTCCGCGAGGCGGCCGAGCCCACACCGGTCTACGGCGCCGGCTGAATCCTCCCGCTCGTCTCCTCCCGCTCGTCGGGCCGTGCGGTGGCCCGCCTGGGTCGGGGGTCAGCTCAGGCGCTCGACGACCATGGCCATGCCCTGGCCGCCGCCGACGCACATGGTCTCGACGCCGAACGTGGCGTCGGACTCCTGCAGGTTGTGGATCAGGGTGGTCATGATGCGGGCGCCGGTCATGCCGAACGGGTGGCCCAGCGCGATCGATCCGCCCCGGGTGTTGAGCTTCTCCATCGGGATGCCGAGCTGGCGCTGCGAGGGCAGCACCTGGGCGGCGAACGCCTCGTTGATCTCGAACAGGTCGATGTCGTCGACGGTCATGCCCGCCCGACCGAGGGCCTTCTTCACGGCCTCGACCGGTCCGAGTCCCATGATCTCCGGGTTGAGTCCGGTCGCGGCCGACGCGACGATCCGGGCCAGCGGTGTCAGCCCGAGCGCAGCAGCCTTGGTGTCGCTCATCACGACCACCGCGGCGGCGCCGTCGTTGAGGGGACACGCGTTGCCGGCGGTCACGGTGCCGTCCGGTCGGAACACCGGTGCGAGCTGGCTGACCTTGTCGTAGGTGGTGCCCGGTCGGATCCCGTCGTCGGCGGTGACGGTCCCCTCGGGGGTCTCGACCGGGGTGATCTCGGCCTCCCAGAATCCCGAGTTCAGGCTCTCCTCGGCCAGGTTCTGGCTGCGGACGGCGAACTCGTCCTGGTCCTGTCGGGACACGTCCTCGAGCTGTGCGACGTTCTCCGCGGTCTGGCCCATGGCCAGGTACATGTCCGGCAGTCCGGCGCCGGCGCTCCACACGGGGGCGCCTCCGGCGGCACGTTCGGTGCTGCGCGCCTCTGCGTCGGCGAACACGGGGTTCTTGGGGCCGTCGGCCATGCCGAACGGGAAGCGGCTCGCCGTCTCCACACCGCCGGCCACGAACACGTCGCCGTCGCCGGCCACGACGGCGTGTGCGGCCATCCGGATCGTCATCAACGACGAGGAGCAGTACCGGTTCACCGTGGCGCCGGGCACGTCGTCGAGGCCGGCCAGCACGGCAGCGACCCGGGCGATGTTGTGGCCGGACTCCCCACCCGGCTGTCCGCACCCCCACAGGACGTCCTCGATCTCGGTCCGGTCGAGGGCGGGGACCTGGTCCAGGACCGCCGTGATGATCGCCGCCGACAGGTCGTCGGGACGCACGTCCTTGAGGGACCCCTTGGACATCCGGCCGATGGGCGTCCGGGCGGTGGCGACGATCACGGCTTCGGTCATGGTGTTCCCCTGTTCGAGTCTGTCGTGGACGGCCGGAGGTCCGGGCGCCGGGTCGGCTGCCGACCCGTCGGGCCGGAACGATCGCCGAGGCTACCGACCGTCCCGAGGACGGAGCCAACCGTGCGGTGCAGCGCCGCGGTGGGCGGTCGCCCCGGTCAGGGCGGAGTCAGGGGAGGAAGCGGCTGATGGTCTCGGCCACGCAGGCCGGCTTCGGGGCCGGCGTTCCGTCGGGGCCCTCGACCTCGACCGACACCCGCACCACGACCTGCACGCCGCCCTTGGCCTCGCCGGCCTCGACCACGACACCGGTGCCACGGACCCGGGCACCGGAGGGGACCGGCGACGGGAAGCGCACCTGCCCGAGCCCCACGTTCACCCCGAGCGACGCCCCCCGGACCTCGAGCAGCTCGGGGAGGAACAGGTTGACGAGCGACAGCGTCAGGTAGCCGTGGGCGATCGGCCCGCCGAAGGGTGACTCGGCCCGGGAGCGCTCGACGTCGACGTGGATCCACTGGTGGTCGCCGGTCGCGTCGGCGAACAGGCCGATGCGCTCCTGGGTGACCTCGATCCAGTCGGTCGCGCCCAGGTCGGTGCCGACCAGGTCGAGCAGTTCGGCGGGCGAGTCGACGATCGTGGTCACGTTTGGTCTCCGCTGGTCCTCACGGGTGCTGCGACGAGACCGAGAGGACCTCGCCCGTCAGGTAGGTGGACAGGTCCGAGGCCAGGAACACCATCACGTTGGCCACCTCCCACGGCTCGGCGGCGCGGCCGAAGGCCTCGCGGGCCACCAGTTCCTCGAGCAGTCCCGGTGGCGTCACCTTCTCCAGGTTCGGGTGCATCGCCAGGCTCGGTGCCACGGCGTTGACGCGGACCCCGTACGGGGCGGCCTCGATCGCTGCGCTCCGGGTGAGCGCCATGACACCGGCCTTGGCCGAGGCGTAGTGGGCCTGCCGCTCCTGGGCCCGCCAACCGAGCACCGAGGCGTTGTTGACCACGGCACCCCGGCCCCGTTCGTACATCCCGGGGAGCACCGCTCGCAGGCACGCGAAGGTTCCGGTGAGCGTCACGTCGATGACCCGCTGCCACTCGTCGTCGGAGAGCTCGGTGACGAGTCCGCTGCCGCCGAGGCCGGCGTTGTTCATCCACACGTCGATGCCGCCGAGTTCGACCTCGGCGGTGGCGACGAGCGCCCGGATGCTCGTGTCGTCGGTGACGTCGCAGTGCAGCGCCGTCGGTCGCCGACCCGTGGACGCCTCGAGGGCGTCGGCGGTCTCGCCGAGCCGACGCTCGTGGGCGTCGGAGATGATGAGCCGCGCGCCCTCGAGCAGACAGCGCCGGGCGAGTGCCCCACCGATCCCCGTCCCGGCAGCGGCCGTGATGACGACCCCCTGGTCGTCGAGCAGCCCGCGTCCCGGCGGCTCCTCGGGTGGGCGCGGCGCGTCGGTCATCGGGGCTCCTTCGGCAGGCCGAGCGCCCGCTCGCCGATCAGGTTGCGTTGGATCTCGTCGCTGCCGCCGTAGATGGTGTCGGCGCGGCTGAAGAAGAACAGCTTGTGGTCGAGGCCCATCTCGAGCTCGCCGGCATCGCCCTCGTCGACGGCGGAGTACCGGGTCAGCATGGCGTCGGCACCCAGCACGTCGACCGCCGCCTCGCCCATGTCCTGGTGCAGGTTCGCCCAGGAGAGCTTGTTGATCATCGCCTCCCGCGGCAGCTCCACCTGCTCGTCGACCCGGAGCGACCGCACGGCGTTCCAGCGCATGATGCTCACCCGTGACCACAGGTCGGCGAGGCGCTGACGGACGCGGGGGTCCCGATTGGTGCCGTTCCGCCGACTCGCCTCGATCGTGTGCTGCAGTTCCCGCTCGAACGCCATCTGCTGGCCGAGCGTGAGCACCCCCCGCTCGAAGGCGAGCGTGCCCATCGCGACCTTCCACCCCTCGCCCGGTGCGCCGACCACCAGCTCGGCGCTCGTGCGGGCCCCGTCGAAGAACACCTCGTTGAACTCGGCGGTCCCGGTGATCTGACGGATGGGCCGCACCTCGATGCCCGGTTGGTCCATGGGCACGAGCAGGTAGCTCAGTCCCCGGTGACGTTCGCTGCCGGGTTCGGTGCGGGCCACGACGAAGCACCAGTCGGACCACTGTGCGAGCGACGTCCACACCTTCTGCCCGTCGATCACCCACTCGTCACCGTCGAGTGTGGCCCGGGTCGCCACGTTGGCCAGGTCCGAGCCGGCGTTCGGCTCCGAGTAGCCCTGGCACCAGAACTCGGTTCCCGCCGCGATGCCCGGGAGGAACCGCTGCTGCACCTCGGGTGTGGCGAAGTGGATCAGGGTCGGCCCGAGGAGACCCTCGCCCACCAGTCCGGCCCGGCCGGGTCCGCCGGCGCGGGCGTACTCCTCGTGGAACGCGACCTCGAGGTGCAGCGGCAGCCCGCGGCCACCGTGTTCGACCGGCCAGCCGACACAGGTCCACCCTCCGGCGGCGAGCTCGCGCTCCCAGGCCATCCGGTCCTCGACGAACGCGTGCTCGTCACCGGGGCCACCGCGGTGGGCCAGGTGGGCGAAGTCGCCGCGCAGGTGCTCGTGCATCCAGGTCCGCACGTCGTCCCGGAAGGCCTGTTCGTCGGGGAACGCAGCCTCCCGACCGTCGGTCGACCCGGCGGTCGTGCCCGGTCCTGCGGGGGCTGCAGGGTCGGCGGTGGTGCTCACCCGGTCAACGTACCCCGAACCTGACGACCCGTCAGGAGTCGGGCACGGAGACGGTGACGCAGGGGCTCCGGCGGTCGGGCCTAGGGTGCCGATTCGGCGTCCGACGAACGGAGGTGGAGTGTCCCGAGGTCCGGACCGTGGACTGTTGATCGCTGCGCTCGGTGGCTTCGCCGCTGCGCTCCTGCTGGTCGGCGTGGTGCTCGTGATCCGGGCGCAGGGATCCCCGGACACCGGCACGGTCGCCGAGGTCGGCTCGGCGCCGACGTCGACGACGGAACCGTCGTCGCCAGCACCCCAGTCGCCCGATGACGGGGCGGCGCCGACGTCGTCGGCGGGGTCCGGCGCACCGTCGGGTCCCGTGTCGTTCGGTGCAGGTTCCGTCGCAGACGGTGTCCGCACCCAGACGGGGACGGTGCCCGACGGGATCGTGCAGCGGCCGTTCACCGTGCTCTCTCCGGCCGACGTGGCCCCCGGGGAGCGCCTGCCGGTCGTCGTGGCGCTCCACGGTCTGACGGTCGACAGCGGCGCGATGTCGCGGGCGGCGGACTGGCGGGGCGCTGTCGCCCGTGACCGGTTCATCGCCGTGTTCCCCCAGGGGGTGTTCGATTCCTGGAACGCAGGGCCGTGCTGCCCTCCGGCCTCGGCGCTCGGGACCGACGACATCGGCTACCTCGACGAGGTGGTGCGACAGCTCGACACCCGGGCCGACGTGGATCCGAACCGCCGCTACCTCACGGGCTTCTCCAACGGTGGCGTGATGACCTACACGATCGCGTGTGCCCGCCCCGAGCTGTTCGCCGCCGTCGCCCCGATGGCCGGATCCAACTTCTCGGACTGCAGTCCGGACGCTCCGGTCAGCCTGCTGCACCAGCACGGCGACCCCGACCCCGTGGTGCCCTACGACGGTCGGCCGACGCCGAGCCAGGTGCTGAGCACCGCGCCGTTCCCGCGAGTCCCGGAATCCGTTGCGGAGTGGGCGCGGTCGGCCGGCTGTTCGGGAGTGCCGGCGCGTCGGGACGAGGGCTCCGGGGCGGTCCGACTGGTCTGGAACGGTTGCAGTGACGGTGCCCGCGTGGAGCTGCTCACCTACCCGGGCAACCAGCACCGCTGGCCGAACGCTCCGGTCGACGGCCTCGACGAACTCCTGCGCTTCTTCGGCATCCGGAGCTGAGTACGGTCGGACCCACCGTTGCGGCGGGTCCGGGGTCATGTGATCGGGGTGACCGTGGCGAGGCGCCCGCCCGGAACGCCGTGGCGGTCGCCCACCACCTCGCGGCGTGCCGGGTCGGGCCGGACCAGGTGTGCCGGTCGGGCAGCATCACGGCGCCGTGCGGCGACGGACCGGCGCAGCTGTGCGGGAGTATCCGAGCCCGGAGCGAACTGATCGTGCGCACCCAGGTAGGTCAGGTAGGTCGTGAGGGTGTCGACCACCCGGGCGGGAGCGGGGAAGCGGACGCCGCGGGTACGGCACCAGTCCGTCACGCCTGACCAGAGGAGCTGCTCCACGCGATCGGTCGTCCACGTCCTCCGGTCGGCCGTGGTCGTGCCGTGCCCTGCGGTCGAGGTGGTGTGCCCCAGGATCACGGACAGTGCGTCACGGTCGACCGGGTGGCCGTGGGTGAGCGCCCAGGCCACGACCGACCGCCGGTGGGAGCGGAGTGCCGCCGCCGTCGGGATGGTGTGCGCCCGCCGGGGTGCGACGGGTCGGGGGGAGCGGTGCTGTTCCATGTCGACACTCTGACCGGCAGGTGTGACAGTGAGGAGAACACCCGTTCGACCGTGGCGGTGCAGGTCCCCGGGCGGGGGTTGCTCTCGGCGCCGAGGCGGCCCGGTCGATCCCGAGCGGTCAGGGCTGGATCGGGGCGGCGTCGAGGTAGTCGTCGAGCAGTGCCGGCCGCAGTCCGGCGGCCTCGATCGTGGCGACGAGCTTTTGCAGATCCTGGGTGAGGTTGTCGTTGAAGTGGAGCAGGATGATCTCGCCGGCCCGCAGCGGGCCCTCCTGCAGGGCCAGCTGCCCGTTGTTGTAGGTCGCCGACCACCACAGCACGGCCTTGAGCCCGCAGCTCTGCGCGGCGAGCAGCGTGTTGGTGTCGTAGTTGCCGTAGGGCGGACGGAAGTACCGGGGGCGAACGCCGTAGTTGCGCTCGTAGGCGTCGACCGGTTGGCAGACCTCCTCGGTCTGGAACTCGAGCGACTTCCCTCGCAGGCTGGCGTGTGTGATCGAGTGGGCCTGCACGGTGGCGCCGAGGTCCTGGAGCTGTCGGAAGTAGTCGACACTCCGGCCGCTGGTGTAGCGCTCGGTCAGGAACATCGTGATCGGGATCCCGCTCTGGCGGATGTAGTCGATCAGCTCCGGTCGTTGGATCCCGCCGTCATCGACGGTGAGGAACACCACGGGGTCGAACGTCCCGATGCGGAACACCACCGGCACGGGGCGCCCCTTCGCCTCGAGCGCACCGACCGTGATCTCGGGGACCGTCGTGGTGGGTGCCGTCGTCGTCGGCTCGGTCGTGGGCGGCTCAGCGGTGGACCCGTCCGACTCGACGCCGTCGGGCCCGGCCTGCACCTCGGCCAGGGCCGTCGGGACCTCGGGACCGGATCCGCTGACGATCCTCCACGTCAGGAGCCCGAGGACCGCTACGACCGTGATCGTCGAGGTGGCGACGAGCGGACGGATCCGGTCACGCCGCCGCGAGGGACGCCGACGCCGTCGGACGACGACCTGTGGCTCCTCGACGCTCGTCACCGCCCCACGCTACCGGTGGATCGGGCCTCCGGGGTGGAGGGCCGGCGGGTGAGGGGACGACTCCGGGTCAGCCGGTGAAGGCGAGCTTGGCGCCACCCAGACCGCTGTTGTTCACCGCCTGGATGCCGGCGACGCCAGCGGCAGGTCCGCCTCCGACGACGACGTCGACGATCGCCTCGGTGCAGATTCCGGTCGGGGTCTCGCCCGGCACGTCGACGGCGATGCCTGGTGTCGTTGTGAACAGGCTGTTGAGGAACTTGACCGCCTGGTCTGCGAACTCGGGCTTCTGGACCTCCAGACCCACCTGCTCGATCTTCTTGTCGAACGCCAGTGAGAGGTTCCCGGCCTGCAGGGCCGCGTCGACCTCAACCTGCAGGGCGTCGATCTCGGCTTGGATCTGTTCCGGTGTCAGCGCCGGGCCGTCGCTCCCGTCCCCGCCCCCGATGCTCCCTGCGAGCGCCAGTGCCTTGGACTTGAGCTCCTGCGGGAACACCGAGTACCAGGTCCCGGGCTTGATCTTCTGGGAATCGGTGAGCTCCTTCTCGGCGAGCGCTCCGACGAACTCGATCCGGTATCGGGCTGGTCGTGGCCGGTCCGGGCCGGGTGCCGGCGGGTCGTTCGCCTTGTCACGCGTGACCTTCACGTTGCCCGGTCCGATACCCGGTGTCAGTTCGAGTGCAGTCTGGATCTCGGCCGGAGATGGCATCTCGTGCGGGGCGAAGATGAAGTTGTTCGCCTGGAGCTCCCACGGCGACGGCCCCTTCGTCGGATCGCCAGCGGGACCGAGGGTCGGGAACTGGATCACCGGTGGGGTCATCGGAATCACGGGGGACACGGCGTCGCCGAACTTCAAGGTGAATCCGATGCCCTTGCGGAAGATCTGGGTGTCGGAGTCGATGTCGAGTGTCTGGACCTCGTTCCTGCCGGGGAGGGAGCCGGAGCACACCTCGCACGTGACCGAGGTGGTCGAACCCGGGCCACCGGCCGTCACTTCGAGCTTGCCGCCGACGATTGCTCCCGGACCGTCCTTGACCTTGAACGATGTCGGATCAACCGCACGCAGCACTCCCTTCTCGTCCTTGGTGGGAGTGGTGAACTGCCCGAGGACGTCGACGGAGACCTTCTCGGAAGCTCCGGCGTTCACCGTGATCGGCTGCACCACGTCAGGTGATCCTGGGATCTTCACCGTCGCGCTGAACGCAGTGCCCGGCACGGCGCACTTGATGTTGACGACTCGGGGTCCACCGAGGTCGACGGTGATCGTGAAGGCCGTCTCGACCACGGTCACCTTGATCACCCCACCCTTGCCGATCCCGGTGAGGGCGCCATCGAAGGGCCCGTAGGAGATCGTTGCCGGCTGGCCCGGCGTCACCGGGAGATCCTTCGGCGGGAGAGCCGGGCTGTTCAGTGACTTCGTTGCAGTGGGCCCACTGACGGCGAGTCCGAACTTGAGGTTGCTGATGTTGACCGACTTGATCGCCTCGGGGATCGACTTCGTCGTCGAGCTGTCCAGCGTGACCGAGAAGCCGTACTTGACCGGCACGTCGGCCTGCTCGGGTTGGAGGGTGGTGGGGGCGTCCACGTTGACGCTGATCGGGAGGGAGATCCTGCCAGATGGGTCGAGCACCTGGACGAGCGCCTTGCTCGGCTCGTCCGCTGCCTCGCACGTGGCGCCGAGCGTCTTGGTCACGGGTGCCGCACCGGTGGAGGGGGCAACGGTGACGATCACCGCCCCCAGGATCGCCGCTGCGGCGGTGATTCGCACCGACTTGCTTCGAATGACCCGGGAGATCACGTCCATCTGCCTCTCCACCCCGCTCGTGGGGACCCCGCTCGTGGGATTCCGCCCCGCCTGTGCCGGGAATGGTAGGTGCAGGCCAGACCCGGTGTCCAAGGTCCGGGTACATCTGCCCGGCCGGGCGGACACTACGGTCCGGCCGTGGATCCGATCCCTGTTCCCGGCACGTACGACCGACCGCTGGGGACGAGCGACCTCCGGGTCGGACCGATCGCCTACGGGTGCTGGCGGTTCGCCGGGACGGGGGTCGCCGAGGCCACTGCGAAGATCTCGACGGCGCTCGACAGCGGGATGACGCTCATCGACACCGCCGACATCTACGGGTTCGACGGCAGCGACGGGTTCGGGGACGCCGAGGAGCTGCTCGGCAGGGTCCTCGCCGGGTCGCCGGCGCTCCGCGACCGGATGGTGCTCGCCACCAAGGGGGGGATCCGCCCGGGAGTGCCCTACGACCAGGGCCACGAGTACCTGACCGGTGCGTGCGAGGCGTCGTTGCGTCGACTCGGCGTGGAGTCGGTCGACCTGTACCAGGTGCACCGGCCGGACGTGCTCACGCACCCAGAGGCCCTCGCGACGACGCTCCGGTCGTTGGTCGACCGTGGCCTCACCCGGACGGTCGGCGTCTCGAACTTCACCGCGTCACACACGAGGGCGCTCCGGTCGTACCTGGGTGACCTGCTGGCAACCACGCAGCCCGAGTGGAGCGCGCTCTGCCTGGACCCCCTCACCGACGGCACCTTCGACCTGTGCGCCGAGTTCGGCATCACGGCGCTCGCGTGGTCGCCGCTCGCCGGCGGTCGACTCACCGTTCCGGAGCCGGACGAAGATCGCACCGCCAGGGTGGTCGTGGTCCTCGACGAACTCGCTGCGGAGCACGGGGTCGACCGAGCTGCGATCGCCCTCGCCTGGACGGCGGCCCACCCGGCGGGTGTGGTTCCGATCATCGGCACGCAGCGGGTCGAGCGCATCGAGTCCCTCGCAGTCGCGTCCGAGGTCCACCTCGACCGTTCCCAGTGGTACCGGGTCCTCTCGGCCTCGCTCGGGGCGCGACTCCCGTGACGACGGAACCAGTGGCCCGGCCGCCGCTCGAGGTGGCGTGGTTCGCCGCGCTGTGCGACGACGACTACGAGTTCCTGGGCGTGCCCGATGCGTCGCTCGAGTCGAGCTTCGAGCACTGCGGTGCCATCACCAGGGCCGCCGACCGGCTGGGGTTCGACAACATCCTGCTGCCCTCGGGGTACGCCCTCGGCATCGACAGCGTGGCCTTCGCCGCCGGCATCGCCCCGCAGGTGTCGGACATCGACCTGCTGCTGGCGGTCCGCTGCGCCGAGATGTGGCCGCCGCAGCTCGCCCGACAGCTCGCCACGATCGACCGGATGCTGGGCCCGTCGGATCGCCACCCCGAACGCGGTCGCCTGTGCGTCAACATCATCTCGTCGGACCTGCCGGGGGCACCGCTCGACAGCGCGCCCCGCTACCGCCGCACCGTCGAGGTGGCTGCGATCGTGCGAGAACTCCTCTCGGGCCGACCCGTCGATCACCACGGTGAGTTCTTCGACCTCGAGGTCGAGCCGCCCCGGATCACGACGCTGTCGGGTGGGTGTCCCCCGTTCTACTTCGGCGGTCTCTCCGAGGCGGCACGCGACGCGGCGGCCCGGATCGCCGACGTCTACCTGACGTGGCCGGACACCGTCGACGCCACCGCCGAGGTGGTCGCCGACCTGCGCCGTCGGGCCGCGGCGGTGGGGCGCGAGCTCCGGTTCGGGTTCCGTTGCCACGTGATCGTCCGGGACACCGAGACCGAGGCGCGGGCGGCGGCCGCCCGGCTCGTCTCGCACCTCGACCCGGACATCGGTGAGCAGATCCGCCGACGGTCGCTCGACAGCGGGTCGGCGGGCGTGGCGCGTCAGGTCGAGCTGCGCGACGCCGCCGACGTCGACGGATTCGTCGAGGAGCATCTCTGGACCGGGATCGGTCGGGCGCGCAGCGGAGCCGGGGCGGCGATCGTCGGTGACCCGGACCAGGTGGTGGCGACCATGCTGCGCTACCGCGAGGTCGGCGTCGACACGTTCATCCTCTCGGGCTACCCGCACCTCCCCGAGTGCGAACGGGTCGCCGCCTCCGTCCTGCCCGCACTGCGCGACGCCGGGTGACCGTCGTCCACCGGCCGGACGGTGGTCGCCGGGTACCCTCGCACCCGTGTTGACCGCGCTGGCCGCTGGGGCGCTGGTGCTCTCGACGGTGGCGCTGGTCGTCGCCGCCTGGTCGGTGCGCGCCCGCACCGTGCCGCTGCTCGGCACCGCCCACGACGACTCCGCGCAGGACGACGACGCCGGGTGGGACCGGCGACGCCTCGAGTTCGCTGAGGCAGCGGCCCGGTGCGCGACGGCGGACGAGCTCGCAGCGACGGTCGTGCACGCTGTCTCCGTCGTCGCGCCCCGTGCGGGCGCCGAGGTTCGACTCGGCGGTCTCGGTGAGGGGAACCCGGAGGTTCCCGGACCCACCGTCACGGGGCGCTGCCCGGTCCCGGACATCGACTCGTGTCCGGCGGTCCGCCACGCGACGGTCGTCACCTGCGCAGACTCCCGCGGCGTCGACGCCTGTCCGTGGCTGGCCGGGCGTCCCGGGGTGACGTCCGCTGTGTGCGCGCCCGTGGCGGTGGACGGCCGGGGTGTCGGGTACGTCCACGTCTCGCAGCCGGTCGTCCCCGGCCGGGTCGACGGACACCCGCCGGGAACCGATCCCGAGTCCACGAGCGCGGTCGACCGCCCTCTGGTCGACGAGGTGACCTGGCTCGCAGCGCACCTGGGGACTCGTCTCGGGACACCGGTGCTCTCCCCGACTCCGGTCGAGCCGGTGCTGTCGCCGGCTCCGGTTGAGCCGGTGCTGTCGCCGGCTCCGGTTGAGCCGGTGCTGTCGCCGACTCCGGTTGAGCCGGTGCTGTCGCCGGCTCCGGTTGAGCCGGTGCTGTCGCCGGCTCCGGTTGAGCCGGTGCTGTCGCCGGCCCCGGTTGAGCCGGTGCTGTCGCCGACTCCGGTCGAGCCGGTGCTGTCGCCGACTCCGGTCGAGCCGGTCCCCTCGGTCGTGCTCGATCTCACGGTGCCGGTCACCCAGGTGCCGGTCAGCGAGGTCGAAGTACCGACCGAATCGGTGGACGCTGCGACCGGGTGGTCGACGCCCCCGGGGTTCCTGGCGGCCCTCGGATCCGGGCGCTCGTCCGGCCGGGCGTTCGTCCTGGTGCTCGGAGCGGTGGACGACCTGGCCGCCCTCGCCGACCGGGTCGGCCGCTCAGCGGCCGAGGTCGCGGTCGCGGCGCTCGGTCGGGCACTCGTCGCCGACCCTGATCCGCTCGGTCCGGCCACGGTGCTGGCCTGCTCCCGACTGGACGAGGCGACCGTCGGCGTGGCGTGGAGCGACCTGACGCTCGGACGGTCCGTCGAGCTCATCGAGGTCGTGCGGAGTGAACTCCTCGACGGTGAGTCCGATGGTTCGGTCCCTGCGTGCCGTCGTTCCTTCGGACTGACCCACTCGTCGGTCAGCGAGGATCCCCAGGTGCTGCTCGCCACCGCCCGGGCCGGTCTCGACCGGGCCCGCTCGTTCGGTGGCGACCAGATCGTCTACGCGGACCTGTCGCTCCTCGAGGGGCCGCCCACCAGTTCGTGAGGGGTCAGCGACCGGTGGTCGACCAGTGCCACGGCTCCGACGGCAGGTTGAAGAACCCGAACCGGGCGGCGTTGCCGGCCAGCCATTGGTAGCAGGCGGTCGACCGGACGCTGCAGTTCCGGAAGTCGACCGCCAGACCGCGCTCGTGCATCGAACTGCCGGGTCGGGCCGTCGGGGGGCTGCACGACGACGGTGACGCCTGGTAGATGGCGTAGGCGCTCGACCCGCAGTGCTGCCGGCGGAGCTCGATCTGCCGGGCCGAGTCGCGGTAGCCGCTCCCGCTGAGCGGCACCCCGGCGCTCGCTGCGGCGCCGAGCAGCGCGGAGAGGTTGGCGGCGATGCTCTGGTGGATCCGGATGCCGCCCACCTCGACGATCTCGCCGCTCCCGGTCACCGGCGGCGGGGTGACGTTCCCGGACGGGGCCGGTGCGCCGCCGGAGGATCCGGAACCCGAGTTCGACCCGGAGGATCCGAGCGTGTCGAGACCCTGGTCCGCGCGTGACTGCTCGCGGGCTGCATCTGCTGCACGCTGGGCTGCGATCGTCCGGGCCAGCTCGCTCTCACGGGCGGTGATCGTCGAGGCCAGCTCGGCGTCGACGGCTGCGAGCGACTGTGCCTCGGCGAGGGCGGCCTCGACCCGGGCCTCGACCTGGTCGGTGTAGGCCTGCTGTTGGTCCTGGGCGGCGTCGAGCTCGGCGAGCCGGTCGGCGACGACCTGCCGCTGGACCCGGGCTCGTTCGGCGGCCTCGATGGCGGCGAGCCGCTGGAACTCGAGGTCGTCCTGCACCGTCCGGTAGTCCTCGATCAGGTCGCGGCGCTCTCCGGCCCGGACCTCGAGCAACGCCCGCATCTGCACCGCCTCGTTGGCCGTCCCGGCGCTCGCGGTCTGGACGACCCGGCTGCTGCTCGAACCACCAGCGGAGATGTACGCGTCGACGGCGACGTCACGCAGGTCGGCGTGGATCACGTCGAGCTCACGTTGCGCCTTCGCCTGTGCGGCCTCGGCCTGGGCCTGCTCCTGCTCCGCCTGGGTCACGGCCCGCTCGGCCTCCTCCACCCGGTCGCGCTGGGCGTTCACCTGGGCGTTGAGTGCGGACAGCGCCGCCTGGGCCTCGGCCGCCGACGACTGGAGGGCGTCCACCTCGGCGGCCTGCGACGCCTGCTGTGCCTGCACCTGGTTCCGCTTGGCCCGGAGCTCCTCGAGCGACCCGCCACCGTCCTGACCCTGCGCCGGCGCCGACACGGCGAGCAGGGCGAGCGCACCGGCCACCGAGGCGGCGACGAGCCGGCGCAACCCCACACGTCGGAGGTGCGTCGGTCCGGCGGTGCGTCCCGAGGAGGCTGCGAGCGAGATCGCGCGCGTCCCACCGCCCCGGTGTTCGGGTGACGACTGGTGACCTTCATGCGACGTTTCCATGACGGCTGCCCCCGTGAAGTAACGGATTGCGCGCGTTTCGTAACGAAAAGGAAATGTACGCGCGCGGAACGTCACGTGGCAAGTGGCCCCGGTCGCCCGGCCCTCCCGGTCCGACGGATCGGGACGTCAGCCGGGCGTCAGCGGCGCTGGCAGACCCTGCAGAAGGTCGTCGAGCGCGCGTCGATCACCGTCCGGACCAACTCGGCGGCACAGCGATCACACGGCTCGCCGGCGCGTCCGTAGCAGTGGAGCTGGAACTGGAACCCACCCGAGTCCCCGTTGGCGTCGCGGTAGTCACGCAGGGTGGTTCCGCCCGCCTCGATCCCGGCGCTGAGCACGGAACGGATCGCCTGTGCGAGCCGCTCCGCCCGGGCGACGGTCAGCCGACGCGCCGCGGGGTGCACGCCGGCGGCCCACAACGCCTCGTCGGCGTAGATGTTGCCGAGTCCAGCCACCAGCTGCTGCGAGAGGAGTTGGGTCTTGATCGCTCGTCGGCTGGCGTTGACGCCGGACCGCAGGGCCAGCGCGTCGAACGCCGGGTCGAACGGCTCCGGCCCCATGCGGTCGAGGGTCGCCAGGCCGGTCGGGGCACCGTTCGGCACCACGGCGATCCGGCCGAATCGCCGGACATCGGTGAACACGAGCGACCTGCCGTCCGCGAGTGTCCACCGGGCGCGTCGGTACGGCTCGTCGTCGGTCCCGGTGGCCCGACGACGGTCGGCGTCGACGTGCAGGCGGCCGGTCATGCCCAGGTGGACGATCAGGTGCTCGCCGTTCCCGGCGGCGGATCCGGTTGCGGCGCCGTCCGGCAGCAGGTGGACGAGCAGGTACTTGCCCCTCCGCCCGACCGAGACGACCCGCCGACCCACGGCGAGGTGCGCCGGCGTGAACTTGGGGTGGTCGAACGTGACGCAGTCGGTGATCACCGCCCCGCTGATCGCCGGGTCGAGCTGGCGGCGGATGGTCTCGACCTCGGGCAGCTCGGGCACGTCCGCAGTCTGTCGACTCCCCACCGGGGACGCCCGTCGTCCGCACCACGCCGGGAAACGGATGGGGACTAGCGTGTGGTGATGGCAGTGACCGCAGTCGTCAACCAGAAGGGTGGTGTCGGCAAGACCACGGTCGTCCTGGGTCTCGCCGCCGCCGCCTCCGCCCGGGGCCGGAGGGTGCTGGTCGTCGACCTGGACCCACAGGCCAACGCGACCACCGGACTGGGGGTGTGGAACCCCGCCTCGACGATCGCCGCGGCCCTGGACTCCGACGCCACGGGTGCGACCCGCACCGTCATCGAACCGGCGGGCTGGCCCGAGGGTGACGGACCGATCCCACACGTGGCGCCGAGCTCGGCCCGGCTCGCCCAGAGCGAGCACCAGATGGCGACCGACCTGATCGGCGCACAGGACCGTCTGGCTGCAGCGCTCGAGGGCGTCGCCTCGGACTACGACGACGTGTTCATCGACTGTCCGCCGTCGCTCGGCCTGCTCACGGTCAACGCGCTCTTCGCCTCGGACCGGGTGCTCATCGTCGCCGAACCCTCGGCGTGGAGCCTCGACGGTGTCCAGCAGATCCTCCGCAACGTGGCGCGCATCGCCGAGCGCCGGGACGGTCGTCCCGGGGTCGCCGGCATCGTCGTCAGCCGGCTCGCGCGGACCCGTGATGCGTCCTACTGGCACGGACAGCTCAGCGAGAGCTACCCCGACCTGGTGCTCGAGCCCCCGGTCCGCCTGCGGGCGGCGGTGACCGAGGCGGCGGCGCAGTCGGTGCCGGTCGGATCGCTGACGCGTGACGGTGCCGCTGCTGCGGCGCTCGAGTTCGACGCCCTCAGCAGGGCGCTCGATCCGGATCCGACACCGGCCGGAGTCGATCCGGCACCGGCACCCGACGTCGTCGAACTGAGTCCGGCAGGAGACCTGAGCCCAGCAGGAGACCACTGATGGCCTACGACCCGAAGCGGCCGCGCCGCGAACTGACCGACGAGGCGCCCGTGGAGGCGTTGCTCACCGGCGAGGTGCCGGTGGTCGCCACCGAGTCACCCGAGTCCCCCGAGCCGGTCGAGGAGCACGGGGGCGCTGCACCCGCTGCGATCGACCTGACCGAGCCGGCCGGTCGCTCCGCCGGAGGACCCGGAGTCGCACGCCCTCGGTCCGACGACGGACCCGGGTCGGCCTCGGCGGTGCCGGTCGCACCACCGCCGAGCGAGGAGACCGCCAACCAGGCGGTGGCGGTGGCCACCGGCGTCGCAGCGGTCCTGACCCTGCTGGTGCTCCTCCTCCTGCGCCGCCGCTCCCGTCGCCGCGGCTGAGGTGGCCACAGCCGAGGAGGCCGCACGCGAGCCGGGTGGTTACCCCGCGCGACGGCGCCACGGCTAGGGTCGGCGCCGCATCCGAGTGCTGATCCACCGACTCACGAGGGAACCCGTGACCAACCGTTCTCGACTCCTGGCGATCGCGTCCGTGCTGGTGCTCGCCGCCGCGGCCTGCGCGAAGGCCGACCCGCCCAAGCCCCAGTTCAGCGGGGACATCTCCAAGGGCAACCCGACCGAGGCCGAGGTTGCCTCGGTCGAACCGGCGCTCGAGGCCCCCGACCCGACACCGCTCACCCCGGAGCAGCAGCAGCGGCTCGACTCCGAGCTGTCCCAGGTGCCCGCAGGTTGCGACGTCATCACGACGAAGCAGTGTCTCCTGCCCTTCCCGTCCGACTTCTACACCCGACAGGACCGCGCCACCGGCACTGGTCGCATCGTCGCCCTGCCGGGCGGTCAGCTCCCGAACGTCGAGGGAGCCACGTTCGACCCCAGCGAGTGGAACCGCAACGACGGCTGGAGTCCGAACACGCCGATCCTCGTCCACATCCCCGACTTCGACGCCGAGTTGACGCGTCTGCCGAAGCAGTACGACATCGAGTTCTCCACCACGCCCGAGTCGGCGACGGTCATCGTGGACCTCGACAGCGGACAGCTGGTGCCGCACTGGGCGGAGCTCGACGAGCGGGCGAGCACCCCCGAGGAGCAGGTCCTGATCCTGCGGCCGTCGTTCTCGTTGACCGAGACCCACCGGTTCGCCGTCGGGCTCCGGCGGATCGTCGGGACCAACGGCGTCCCGAAGCCAGCCTCGATGACCTTCCAGTCCTTCCGGGACAACAAGATCGTGGGTGACCCGCGGATCGCCGGTCGCCAGGAGGCCTACAACTTCATGTTCACGCGCATGGCCGAGGCCGGCGTGGACCGCTCCAACCTGTACCTGGCGTGGGAGTTCACCGTCGCCGGGCCCGACACGCTGGCGGGGCGCCTGCTGTCGATGCGCGAGGACGCGATGGGTCGGCTCGACGGGGGGTCGCCGAAGTTCGTCGTGACCCAGGTCTCCACCGACGACCTCCGGCCGGGGATCGCCCGCAAGGTGTCCGGGACCTACGAGGTGCCGCTGTACCTGAGCGGTGGCGGTGCACCGGGCGCCCGCATGGTCTTCGACCCGCTCGACGGCCAGCCGCAGGCGGTGGGTACCTACACGGCGCAGTTCGCCTGTGTGGTCCCCGAGCGGGCGGCCACCAGCGGTGAGGCGCTGCCGGTGGTGTTCGGTCACGGACTGCTCGGCACCAACGGCCAGGTGTTCTCCGACAACACGCAGGTCACCGCGGCGGCGCTCAACGCCGTCTACTGCGGGACCAACACCATCGGGATGTCCGCCGAGGACCTCGGCAACGTGGCGGCGGTGCTCGGGAACCTGAGCACGTTCCCGTCGATTCCCGACCGGCTGCAACAGGGGATCCTCAACACGCTCTACCTGGCCCGGCTCATGCTCGGCGAGGCGGGACTCGGGTCCGACCCGAACTTCCAGACGGGCGGCGCCAACATCATGAACACCGACGAGGCGTTCTACGACGGCAACAGCCAGGGGGCCATCGTCGGGGGCGCTGCGACGGCGGTCGCCCAGGACTGGACCAAGGCCGTCCTCGGGGTCGGTGGCATGAACTACTCGACGCTGCTCAACCGGAGCGTCGACTTCGACCAGTACTTCGTCCTCATGGAGCAGGCCTACCCGGATCCGATGGACCAGCAGATCTGGTTCGGGCTGATCCAGATGCTCTGGGACCGGGGCGAGACCGGCGGCTACGTGCAGCACCTCACCTCGCGGAACTACGACCTGACGCCCAAGCACGACGTGCTCATGACGGTGGCCTTCGGTGACCACCAGGTGGCCACGGTGACGGCCGACAACATCGCCCGCACGCTCGACATCCCCGTCTACACCCCCGAACTCCCGGCCGACGTGGCGCCGATGCTCGGCATCCCGGACCGGGCCGGCCGGGTCGGCGACGCAGGGGGTGCGGCCGACCAGCGGGCCAACCAGGAGCGGAACTTCTTCGACCTCGACCCGATCCGCAAGTTCCCGGCCACCGGGTCGGCCCTCTACTACTGGTACTTCGGCACCCTGCCTCCGCCGCAGGGCAACATCACGCCGACGATGAGCCCCGAGTACCAGGCGCGCTGTGGTGCGCCGGGCGCGGCGGACACCGACCCGGCGTGCATCGACCCGCACGGTGACGTGCGTCGTCAGGAGGCGGTCATCGCCCAGAAGAAGGCGTTCTTCGCCTCACCGGGCGAGATCCTGAACGCCTGCCGGTTCGAGCCCTGCACGGGCCGACCCGGGTCCTGACCGGGAGGGCTCAGGCCTCGACGTTGAACTCGCCGAGGTCCTCGGCGAGTGAGTCGCGCAGGAGCGCTGCCGTGGCGCCCCGGCAGTTGGTGCGTGTGATCCGGAACGGGGTGCGGTGCAGCGACCCTGCGAGCTCGGTCGCCACCTCGAGCGACCGCTCGGCCACGGCGTCGACGGGGACGACCTCGTCGACGAACCCCGCAGCAGCGGCGGTCGTCGGGTCGTAGATCGTGGCCAGGTGCATCGCCTGGGTGAACGCCGGGGGAGTGAGGCGACTCCGGCACAACTCGACGGCGAAGCGCGGGACGGGCATGCCGATACGGACCTCGTTCAGGCCGATCTTGAACGGCCCCGCTGCTGCGATCCGCACATCGGCGCAGCAGAGCAGGATGCCGCCCATCGCCAGGGCGTGTCCCGTGACGCCGAGCACGACGGGGAGCGGGAACTCGAAGAGACGCAGACCGAACAGGGCGCCACGTTCGAGGAGGCCCCGGGCCGAGTCCGGACCGGCCGTCATCACCGAGAGGTCGAACCCGGCGGAGAACTTCCCCTCCCTGCCGACGATCAGCAGTGCCGCAGCCTCGGCCTCTGCCCGGTCGAGGGATCGCTCGAGCTGCTCGAGCGCCGCGTGGGTGAGGACGTTGGCCTTGCCGTCGTCGAACGACACGACGGCGACCTCGCCCTCGTTCCGGTAGGTGATCGGGCTGTCGGAGCTGTGCATGCCGGCACGCTAGCGAGTCGCCGGTGACCGGGTTCACCCGGGCCCGTGTGCGAGACTCGGTTCCGCTGCGGGCACCCCACGGATCCGCCCGAACGTGCTCCCTCCCGTGCTCCCTCACCAGAGAGCGTCCGACCCATGCTCGTCGTCGACCGTGCCACCAAGGACTTCGTCGGTCTGGTCGGCCCGGCACGCGCCCAGATCAGCCACCTCCCCGGTCTGGACGGCCTCCGGGCGCTCGCCGTGGTCGCCGTCCTGGCCTTCCACGCAGGTTTCGACTGGATGGTGGGCGGCTACCTCGGGGTGTCCACGTTCTTCACGTTGTCGGGCTTCCTGATCACGACCCTCCTCGTCCACGAGCAGCGTCGGACGGGGAGTGTCGACCTGCGCAGCTTCTGGTCCCGCCGGTACCGGAGGTTGTGGCCGGCCTCGCTCGCCCTGCTGGCGGCCGTCGCGCTGTTGTTCACGCCACTGGTCGCCACGGCGGCGCAGCAGGCGAGCATGCGCGGCGACCTGCTCTCGTCGCTGTTCGAGGTCGCCAACTGGCACTACATCCTGTCGGGGGACAGCTACGGCGAGTTGTTCCTGTCGCCCTCGCCCGTCCTCCACTTCTGGAGCCTGGCGATCGAGGAGCAGTTCTACCTGCTCTTCCCCCTCGTCATCGTGGTCCTGTGGCGGTGGAGTCGGGGGCGTCCCGGCCGGCTCGGTGCCGGGCTCGTCCTCCTCACGGTGTGCTCGGTCCTCGAGCCCTTCGTGTTCGACCTGTCCGACGACCGGATCTACTTCGGTACCGACACCCGGGCGGCGGAACTCCTGCTGGGTGCGTTGCTGGCGCTCGTGCTGTCCTCGGAGCGGGTCAGGGTGCTGCTCGTGGCCCGGCCGCAGCTGCGTGTCGGCCTGCCGCTGGCGGGACTCGCCGCGTTCGGGCTCCAGCTCTGGTGGTGGTGGTCACTGCCTCAGGACACCTGGTGGCTCTACCGAGGAGGGTTCGCCGGCTACGCACTGCTGTCGTGCGTGGTGATCGCCGCGGTGGCGGTGCCGTCCGGTCCCCTCGCCGGCCTCTGCGGGCTCTGGGCCCTGCGGTGGGTCGGTGTCCGCTCGTACGGGATCTACCTGATCCACTGGCCGATCTACCTGACGGTGTGGCAGGTGTGGCCCGAGCTCGGCCGGGTCTGGGCGACGGCGCTCGCGGTGTCCGTCACGTTCGGCCTCGCCGCGCTCTCGTTCCGGCTGCTCGAACGACCCGTCCGACGCGGGTCCTGGCCCCGGCCCGGACGCGGTGTCGCCCCGGCGGTGCTCGCATCGGTGGCCGTGCTGGGAGTGATCCTGGTCCCCTGGCCCGAGTCCGAGGGCCCGACGCCGATCGACTTCGAGGATGCACTCGCGGAGTTCCAGCAGTTCGGTGCGGTGCCGCCGGCCGGGTCGGCCGGGCCGGCCAGCACCCCGCCGACGGCAGCGGACGACACCCCAGTGCCGACCACCGCGCCACCACCCCTGCCGCTGCGGATCGCCGTATTCGGCGACTCGACGGCCCTGACCTCCGGCATGGGGTTCTTCACCCAGGCAACCCCGGCCGGCCTGGCCACCTTCGTGGAGGGTCAGGTCGAACTCGGCTGCGGGGTCAGCCGGTTCCGGGAGTCGCGTTCGGACCTGTCGTTGGAGCCCGATGCGAACTGTCCCGACTGGCGCACGATCTGGCCCCGGCGGGTGGCCCCGGGCGGGATCGACGTGGCGTTGCTCATGTCCTCGGTGTGGGAGCTCCCGGACTCCGTGCTGCCCGACGGGACCTCCGGCGCGATCGGTGATCCGGCCGTCGACGACTTCATCAGGTCCGAGTTCATCGCTGCGGTGGACGTGCTGTCGGCGACAGGCGCCCTGGTGGTCATCGTGAACGCGCCCCGGTTCAGTCAGTGGGCCGACGACGGTCGCAACGAGTACGTCGTCCGGCAGTACGACCCGGCGCGGACCGATCGACTGAACCAGATCCTGGCCGAGGTCGCGGCGGCGCGGCCCGACCGGGCGGTGGTGCTCGACCTGGCCGCGGGGATGGCCGGCCGCATCGAGGACCCGGTCCTGCGCCCCGACGGCGTGCACTTCGACCAGCAGGCGTTCGCGGAGTTCACGGCCTCGTGGTTCGGCCCCGAGCTCCGGCGCGTCCACGACCTGGCACGACCGGCCCCGGCCCGCTGAGACGGGACCGGCGCGGTCCGGTCCGCCGGCGAGGGCGCTGGTCGGTGGTCGGCGTGACCGGTACGCTCGGCCCGGTCGGACGTGAGGTCCGGTGAACCGGTGGGAGCGGAGGTCGACGTGGGATTCCTGGACAAGGCGAAGGCAGCGGCCGACCAGGCCATGGCCAAGGCGGACAGTGCGCTCTCCGGTGCCACCGGGGCGAGTTCCGCAAAGCCGGTCGACGGGTACCTCCGTGACCTCGGACTGCTGTCGTACCTCGAGGCGACCGGCCGGGCTCCGGCTGACATCGCCGAGCGGCGGGCGCAACTGACCCAGTGGGTGTACGAGACCGAGTCGGCCGGACCGATCAACCTCAGCCTGACGAGCACCGCTCCCGGTGCCGGCCCGGCGGTCCCACCGCCACCCGGCGCGGCTGCGGCAGCGGCAGCTGCTGCGCCGCCCCCTCCTGCTGCTGCACCACCTCCTCCTGCTGCTGCGCCGCCCCCTCCTGCTGCTGCGCCGCCCCCTCCTGCTGCTGCGCCGCCCCCTCCTGCTGCTGCGCCGCCCCCGCCTGGTTCGGTCGCACCGCCGCCCCCGCCCGGCGCCGTGCCGCCTGCTGGTGCGTGATCGGGTCCGGTCCCGGATCGCCGGCACCGTGGTGAGCACGACCCTGCGACGCGTCCTGCCGGTCGTGGTGGCGGTGGCCGCCGCCGCCTCGTGCGTCCCACCGCCCCAGGCACCCCCCGACCTGGCTGATCGGTCGGCGTGCACGGCGGCCGCCATCCGCTCGTGCGCACTCCCGTACCCGTCGGACGAGTTCACGGTCCCCGACCCGTCGTCGGCCACCGGGCGACGCGTGGCCGTCCCCGAGGGTGTCGTCCCCGATCACCTCCAGCGACAACTCGGTCCGGGACTGGACGTCGCCGGGGTCTTCGCCGGCGCCGACGGATTCTCGGCGCTCGGACCCGTCGTGTTCGAGCTCGACCGCCCGGTGCGTGTCCTCGACATCCCGGTCGACGGCGGGGACGTGGTCGCGGTGTACGACCGTGACAGCGGTGAGCGGATACCGGTCCGGGTCCGACACGGTGCCGACGGGATCCTGCGTGGAGGAGCGAGCCCGGTCGTCTCGGCGTGGCCGGCCCTGCGCTGGACGCCCGGTCGGACCTACGTCGCCCGCATCACCACGGACGTCCCGGCGGTGACCGGTCGGGTGCTCCGGTCGGCGGGGATGGAGGCGCCGGACGCGTACCTGTCGTCGGTGCGGTCGGACCTGTTGCGGATCGAGGGAGACCGCTGGGCGGGGTACGCCGCCGCGACCCGCTTCACGGTGCGATCGTCGGCCAACGCCAACGTGACGCTGGACTCGATGGTGGCCCAGGTCCGCAGTCGGGAGCACCCGGTGCGCAGTGTGCAGGTCGGGGCTCCGCTCCTCGTCCCGTCGGCCGGCGCCGTGGTGACGGGTCAGGTGCGGCTCGACGACTTCCGAGGGCCGCGTGGTCGCGTCGATGCGACCCGTCCGCCGCGGCCGCAGTGGGAGCAGTTCCTGCTGGTGCTGCCCCGTCGGCCGGCCGGACCGGCAGGTGCGCCCGTGGTCGTCTACGGCCACGGTCTGACCATCAACAAGGAGACCCTGCTCGAGGTGGCCGACGACAACGCCGCCCGGGGCGTGGCCACGATCGGGATCGACGTTCCCAACCACGGGAGCCGGTCCGACGAGGGTGGCTACCTGCTCGACATCACCGACCCGGCCGGCTTCGGGCGGTTGTCGTCCATCGCCGCGCAGTCGACGGCCGACCACGTCGGGCTCATCTCGGCCCTGCGGACGTCGTTCGCCACACTGGACGTCGGACCGTGGCGTGTGCTCGGTCCGGCCGGGGACGGTCGGGTGGACCTGGACCCGTCGCGGATCCTCTACGTCGGGACCTCGATGGGCGGTGTGCTCGGGGCGAGCCTCCTCGCCCACGAACCCGGGCTGCTCGGGGGCTACCTGCAGGTCGCCGGCACCGGGATCGCCGAGATCCTCTTCACCTCGTTGCTGTGGCCGGCGTTCAGCGGTGTCGTCCCGGGACCCGCTGAACCCGGGGACGCTGCTGCGCTCCAGGGGGCGGCCACGATGCTGCTCGACGCCGGTGACCACGGGAACCTGGTCGATCGCCTCCGGCAGGGTCCACCCGTGTTCCTCCAGTACGGCCTGGGCGACGAGGTCGTGGGCAACGAGTTCTCCGAGCGGCTCGCCGCACTGCTCGACCTGCCGCGCGTCGGTCCCCAGGTCTGGCCGACGAGCGTGCCGCTCCGGGCTGCGCCGGGGACGGGCGTCCCGGCGGACGGTCGTGGGTTCCGTCAGACCTACCCGCTCGACTCGAGTCCGGAGTTCCGGGGATTCGGCGCGCACCTGTCGTTCGCCAGCAACGCGGGCGACCGCTCGTACGCCGAGTGGCTCGACAACCGGCTCCGCGCCGCCGGCGTCGGTCGTCCTTGACCGATCCGGTCCGATGATCCTGGTCTCTGCCGAGGGGCTGGCCGCGAGTCGGCCGGGTCGGCCGCTGTTCGCCGACGTGACCATGAGCGTGTCGGACGGTGAACGGTGGGGTGTGGTCGGGCTGAACGGCTGCGGCAAGTCGACGCTGCTGCGCATGCTCGCAGGGCTCGACGAGGGTGACGCCGGGACGGTCCGCCGGGGCCGGGGCGTCCGGCTGGCGGTCCTCGGCCAGGACCCGCAGTTCCGCTTCGACACCGGCCGGGAGGAACTCGCAGCGATCGACGGGGTGGAACGGTGGGAGGCCGAGGCCGTCGCCGACCGGTTGGGGTCCACCCCCGATCTGGACCGGCCGGTCGGGGTGCTCTCCGGTGGCCAGGCGAAGCGGATCGCCCTCGCGAAGGCGCTCGTCGAGCCGGCCGAACTCCTGGTGCTCGACGAACCCACGAACCACCTCGACGTCGATGCCATCGCCTGGCTCGAGGACCGACTCGCCGAGCACCGGGGCGGTCTCGTCATCGTCACCCACGACCGCCACTTCCTGGACCGGGTGACCAACCGGATCCTCGAGCTCGACCGCGGCGCGTCCTACCTCCACCGGGGTGGCTACGACTCCTACCTGGTCGCCCGGGCCGAGCGTGAGGAGGCGGCCCTGCGGGCCGAGGACCGCAGGCGCAACCTGGCGCGTCGGGAGCTGGAGTGGCTGCGTCGTGGCGCACCGGCGCGAACGTCCAAGCCGAGGGCCCGGGTCGAGGCGGCCCGCGCGGTCGTCGACGGTCGTCCCCAGGCGCCGGCGCGGGCCGGCGACCTGCCGCTCCATGCCGACACCCCCCGGCTCGGGGACCGGGTGGTCGAGCTGCACGGGGTCGGGCACCGCTTCGGTTCGGGTGCGCCGTTGTTCGAGGGCCTGGACCTGCTCCTCGACCCCCGTGAGCGACTCGGGATCGTCGGTCCGAACGGTGCCGGCAAGTCCACCCTGCTCGACGTGCTCGCCGGTCGACTCGTCCCCGACGAGGGTCGGGTGCAACTCGGCTCGACGGCGCGGATCGGCGTCTACGACCAGCGGGGGCGGGAGCTCGACCCCTCCCTCCGTGTCCGCGAGGCGCTGACCGGACCTGATCGCACCGCCGACTGGCGCGACGCCGCCCTGCTCGAGGCCTTCTGGTTCGACGACGACGCACAGTGGGCCCCGGTCGGGACGCTCTCGGGCGGTGAACGTCGCCGGTTGCAGCTGCTCTGCGTCCTGGTCGAGCGTCCGAACGTGCTCCTCCTGGACGAGCCGACGAACGACCTCGACCTGGACACGTTGCGCCAGCTCGAGGACTTCCTCGAGGACTGGCCCGGTGCGCTCGTGGTGGTGAGCCACGACCGGGCGTTCCTCGAGCGGACCGTCGCCGATGTGCTCGTCCTCGACGGCACCGGGTCCGCCGGCCGGCGCCCCGGTGGCTACGCCGGTTGGGAGCAGGAGCGTCGTGCGGTCCGCTCGGCCGGGCGTGCCGGGTCCACCGGCGGGCGCGGCGGCCGCCCGCAGCGTGGGGACGCCGGAGGTGGGGGAGGGAGGGCCAACCCGACCACGGTGCGGGCCCGGTTGCGTGACGCTGCCCGGACGCTCGAGCGGGCGCAGCGCACCCACGACCGGTTGGTCGCCGAGCTCGAGGCGTGCGGTGACGACCACGTGGCCCTGGCCGCGGTGGGGGCCCGACTCGGCGACGCGGTCGCCGACCTCGGTGCCGCCGAGGATGCGTGGCTCGAGGTCGCCGCCGTCGCCGAGGAGCTCGGCCTGGCGACCTGACCCCTGATGGTCAGGTCAGGGACCCGCGACCGGGCTTGGACCGGAATGCGCCCGCGACCAGCTCGTGGCTGAACCCGCCGGGCTCCTCGCCCAGGACCGCGTACCGGTAGAGGGCGGTGCGGAACACGGCGCTGAGCGCCGAGGAGAACGCAGTCACCAGGATCGTCCACGCCACCAGGAGGACGATTCCCACCACGATCAGCGGGACGTTCGAGTTGGAGGCGCCCAGGGCGATGATCGGCCCGGCGACGATCGCGCCGAGCAGGAACAACAGGAACCCGACCAGGCCCACGCCGCCGTTGCCGACCACGTTCTCGCCCCAGGTCCGCTTGAACGCCGAGGCGGAGCGCTTCAGGGCGTCGCCCACACCGACCTGTTCGATCACGAGGATCGGGAGCACCAGCATGGTCACGAGGGTCCAGGCCAGGCCGACGAGTCCCACCACCAGCCGGCCGATGAACCCGGCCCGCTCCTGGATGGCCTGCAGGACCACCGACACGGTGGCGCTGATGATCGCCCAGGGCAGGATGCGGCCGGCGTTGCGGCCGGCCATGGCGAGGGCGCTGCCGAGCGTCGGGTTGCCGCCGGTCATCCGGTCGTTGGCAGCCAGCACGAGGGCGGACTGGAAGAAGATGGTGACGTACGCGCCGACCACGTAGGCCAGGAAGACCAGGACCCACCCCGCAGGACCGATCGAGACGTCCCCGTCGGCGCCCGTCCCGGTCGAGCCGACGAGCAGCACGCCGATCAGGAAGGGTGCGACGGCGAGCGCCGAGGCGATTGCGGCCACGATCGGGAGGAGGACGAGCTCCTTGTCCTGGCGGAGGACCGCCCACGAGGCCGAGAAGAGCGCGAAGGAGCGTCGGAGGGTTCCCATGGGGTGGAGTCTGCCCGACGCAGCGTCACGATTCCGGCACCGTCGGCCGGGCGGCTGTGCCGGGGCGGATTTCTCCTACTACGATGGGAGAAATGTCCATCGACCGTGAGACCGCACCCCTCGCAGACGGGCAGGACGGAGGTGCCGGCGACGTGTCGGCGACCGATGGGTCGTCCGGATCCTCCGAGGCGGTCGCCGTCCTGACGATCACCCCCGAGGCCCTCGCCAACGTGCTCGACATCCGGTCGCAGGAGGACGACCCGGGATCGCTCGCCCTCCGCGTGGCGATCACCGGTGTGGCCGGGACGGAGTTCCGTTACGAACTCGGCTTCGAGGAGCTCGACTCGATCGGTGATGACCACGTGCGCCACCAGGTGGACGACCTGGTCGTCGTGGTCCCGGCCGACTCGGTCGAGCAGCTCCAGGGGGCGGTGCTCGACCTGCCCCGGGACGCCGGTCAGGGCGGCATGGTGATCCGCAACCCGAACCGGCCCGATCCGATGGGTTCCCTCCCACCGGGTGTGGCGGACGAGCTGAACGGTTCGGTGACCGAGCGGATCGAGCAGCTGCTGCGGGACCACATCAACCCGGGACTCGCCGCGCACGGCGGCTACGCCTCGCTGGTGGGGGTCACCGACGACGGAGTGGTGAGCGTCCTGATGGGCGGAGGATGTCAGGGGTGTTCCGTCAGCGCCGTGACGCTGTCCGAGGGCATCCGCCGGATGATCCTCGAGGCCATTCCCGAGGCGACCGACGTGGTCGACGCCACCGACCACTCGGCGGGCACCTCTCCCTTCTACACCTGAGTCCCTGCTCCACCTGAGGTCCGACCCCCCCGAGGATCGGCCTCCTCACCGGGGCGAGGCGAGGTCGGACGGTGGACCGGCTGCACCGGCCGGTCGTTCCCGATCGCGGCGGGGATCAGGCGGTGCCGGCGGCCGACCGGTGCCACGACAGCACCTCGTCGGCGATCCCCTCGGCGTCGAGCCCGAGGCGGGCGAGGATCGTGTCCGGCTTGCCGTGTGAGAGGTACACCGACGGCACGCCCAGGACCCGCACGTGGGGGCCTCCGACCGGGGCCAGCTGGGCCAGGGCGTCGGCGACACCGGCACCGACCCCACCGTCCCGGAGGCCGTCCTCGATGGTCACGACGAGGCGGTGACGTGCGGCGTCCTCGAGCATCTCGGGGTCGAGCGGCTTGACGACCCGAGGATCCCAGACCGTCGCTTCGATGCCCTCGGCCCGCAGCTTGTCGGCGGCGTCGCGGGCGGCGGTGAGCATCTTGCCCACACCGATGAGACACACGTCGTCCCCGGTCCGGAGCCGCCGGGCGGACAGGCCGCTGCCCACGGTCGACAGTTCGGTGTCACCGGGATCGGGCGGCGCCGTCTTGGGGAACCGGATCGCGGCGGGCCCGTCGGTGCACAGTTCCAGGGCGTCGTGCAGCATCTGGCCGACCTCGCCGTAGTTGGACGGCGCGAACACGGTCATGTCGGGCACCTTCGACAGCAGCACCATGTCGAGGATGCCGTGGTGCGACGCCCCGTCGTCCCCCGTGATGCCCGCCCGGTCGAGGGCGAAGACGACCGGCTGCTGGTGCAGGCCCACGTCGAGGTTCACCTGGTCGATCGCCCGGGTCAGGAACGTCGAGTAGATCGCCACGACCGGACGGAGACCACACATCGCCATGCCGGCTGCGGAGGTCACGGCGTGCTGTTCGGCGATCCCGACGTCGAACGTGCGCTCCGGGAACCGGTCGATCATGGGGAGCAGCCCGGTGGAGTCCGGCATCGCCGCGGTGATCGCCACCACCTCGGGACGGGCCTCGGCCTCGGACAGGATGGCGTCCGAGAACGCAGCGGTGAACGATCCGGCCTTGAGCTCGGACGTGTCGTGCATGTTCTTGACGTCGTCCTGCTCCGCCGGCGCGTAGCCCCGGCCCTTCTGCGTGAGGACGTGGACGACGACGGGCCCGTCGAGTTCCTTCGCCGCCGCCAGGGCTGACTCCAGCGATGCCACATCGTGTCCGTCGTACGGTCCGAGGTAGTTGACGCCGAGCTGCTCGAAGAACGCCGGTGGCTCGAAGATCTCACGGATGGCGGCCTTCGCCCCGTCGACGCCCTTCTCCAGGTACCCGCCCACCACCGGCACGTCGTGGAGCAGCCGCTCCATGCGCGCCCGGTTGCGCTGGTAGGCCGACGACGCCCGGAAGCGCGACAGGCTCTCGCCCAGCCGGGATGCCGTCGGGGCGTAGGAGCGACCGTTGTCGTTCAGGATGATGATCGCCCGCCGTCCGGAGTGGCCGAGGTTGTTGAGTCCCTCGTAGGCCATGCCACCGGTCAACGCCCCGTCGCCGATCACGGCGACGACCGTGCGGTCGTCCTCGCCCCGCAGGTGGAGGGCGGTCGACATCCCGTGCGCGTACGAGATGATCGTGGACGCGTGGCTGTTCTCGATCCAGTCGTGCTCGGACTCGGTCCGACTCGGGTACCCGGACAGGCCGCCTTCCTGGCGCAGCGAGGCGAAGTCGTCGCATCGGCCGGTCAGCATCTTGTGGACGTAGGCCTGGTGGCCCGTGTCCCACAACACGATGTCGTGCGGCGAGCGGAACGTCCGGTGGACGGCGAGCGTGAGCTCGACCACGCCCAGGTTGGACCCCAGGTGTCCTCCGGTGGTGGTGACCTGCTCCACGATCCGGTCACGGATCTCCGCGGCGAGCCAGGTCAGTTGTTGGTGGTCCAGACGAGCCAGGTCGTCGGGGCCGGTCAGCTTCTCGAGCAGCATCTCGCAGGCGGCCTCCTGAGCGCCTGTCACCGTACCCCCATCGGACACCGTCGTCAGGTCTCCCGCCGACCCCCTCACCGCTGGCGGCGGCGCGCCGTCGGCGTCGGCGTCCGACCCGGTGGCGTGGTCGTTCCCGGTGATTCCGGGCGGAGCGGGATCCGGCGAGGAGGTGTGGGGCATCGTCTGCACCCTTGGGTTTCGACCGTCCGTCCGCCGCCGGATGCGGCCGGGGCGCGACGGGACGGACGTCACTCCTGGTGAGCAGCGTTCACGTCGGTGCGCGTGTCGAGGTGGTCGGGTCCCCACGGCGCCGTCTCCCGAGCACGAACGCAGGTGCCCCCGACAGACTGGCCACCACGAAGACCAGGTACACGAGCAGCCCCAGCGCGATCGCCTCCTCGTCGGCGACGCCGAGCGCACCGAAGAACAACACGAAGGCGGCCTCCCGCACACCCAGCCCGCCGAGCGCGAGTGGGAAGTTCTGCAC